>NZ_MNQO01000015.1:0-202655 GCF_001915465.1 Bacteroides sp. 44_46
AGCTCCGCTATCCAATTCATTTAAATCTGTATCCTTTTCTATGTTTCCACAGTATTTCAACATTAAATAAGGTGACAGAACTCTTTCCATCATAGATGATAATTCCTCTTTTTTGGAATTGCCGGAAGAATCCAGACCCAATATTTTTGCGAGTTCCGTTTCATTAAACTCACTCATTTTTATATCTTCTGCCATGCCTTGTATATTTTAGGGGCGTCATTTCTACCATGAAAATCAGCCCAATTTAACATTTAAATTATTATCTCTTTTTGTAAATATTAATCAATCAATAACTTCATCAAATTCGGCTGTATTTTGTTCGCCGGTTAGTATATATCCATAGGTCTTTCCACCATCCTGCGTTTGCAAAATACGCCTTCCGTCCTTATCGGTTATAGTCCATAATGGCGGGTTATCAGTTCCGGCTTTAACAAGACATACAAAGTTTCTGTCACCCATCCGAACAATGCCGAGATATGGAACATGCAGCCCGGTATACCATTTCCCCATGTAGGTTTTCAGCAGCAAGTTACCATATACATAGAGTATGTCCTTGCCCAGGTAAAATACAACTTTTCTATTCCCTGTATATATTGCCATAGCTTTATGTTTTAAGAGCCTGGTAAAGTTACAATATACAACGTGTGAGCATCAGGAGTAATAATCTCACTGAATTCATCATTTGTCATCGGTTTCGATATAGTTGTAAAAAACAGGCTTCCGATCTTACTTGCATCCAGCATCTTAACCGTTTCTGCCGAAGCAACCTTACTGGAACCGCCGGTAATAAGGTCATTTATAATGTCCGCCTTATTAATCTTCTTCCCCAGCTCCGTTGCCATTGTCGTAGCAAAATTCGGGTCATTACCCAATGCGGCCGCAAGTTCGACGAGCGTATCCAGTGCTTCCGGAGCATTGGCTATAAGGGCATTGATTTTCTCCTGCATTTTGGTATCAATGGTGGTGGCTGCTTCATTGGCCAGTCCCGCTTTTTCATCGGCAAGGGCAGCTTTTTCATCGGCGAGACTTGCGGCAGCATTTGCAGCTTCTGCCGCGAGATTGGCAAGGATTGCCTTTGCATTGGCCTCCTCTGCCGCTCCGGTTGCTAAACCTGCTGCTGCATCCGCCCTCTCGGTCGCTTCAACGGCCGCTTGTTTCTCTTGGCTGATGTCGGTAATCGATTCATCTACACGTTCTGCAGCAGCATTGGCTTCAGCCGTTGCTGCCTGTGATTCCTGTTTGAGTGTTCCGAACTCCGCAACCCGTTTTTCTTCTGCTTTGGCACGTCCAGTCTCGGCTTCGACACGCTTTGATTCGGCTTCCTTAATCATCTTTTCCGCGTCCAATGCAGGGGTAGCAAGCAAAGTAAGCGGAGCTTCTACAATATCCGGCATATCCTTACCTTCAATCGGTTGGAATGCAGGTAAAGAAACAATACCTTCCAATGATTTTGCCAATGGTATTTCACCTACACCTTGGGAACCGACCTGCAAGTCGTTCTTAAGACGCTGTAATAGTTCGTTGTATTGCTGTTCCGTTAATTCCATAAAAATAGTCATTTATCAGTTACACATTCTTCCGGCTGGTTCTGAATCGCATGGTTAAGCGCATCGATAAAGAAAGGCGGCAGCTCTTCTTCTGCAAACCGTTGCATCAGATTGACTTCCTCATCCGTGTATGCCGTTTCACCAGAAGACTGGTATATCTTTATTGAAAGAAGATGCATAGCAATTCCATAGCCGTATTGGTACATTTTGTTCGCGAACTCTTTCTTATAGTCCCTGTTCTCGCAATGACTACGGGCAACATCTGACGCTACAAGCATTTTTTCAAAATTTATTCTCTTCATAAGCTCAAAATTAAGTGGATGAATATGTTTTTGTTTTCCCATTAATATAGAACATCAATCCACTTCTCGTTAAAGAAATAGAGTCACTTCCTATAGAAATGTTCAAATTGTTTGTTCCCAGTCTAAGTTCACTGACCAACGCGGAATTGTGATAATTCATCAAGCGGATTCTCGGATAGTAGTTGGTAGCCCCGTTCCACGATTCCGAAACAAAGTCAAATGTTCCGACCATCTGGTTATTTTGGTTATACATGCGGATGGAATTTGTATCCGGATCAAGTTCTATTCTTGTTCCATTCTTCTTGGTTGCAACTTTTCCATTGAACTCTCCGGTGGCACCTTTCAATTCTCCGCTAAACTCTCCGTTTACAGCCTTAAGTGTACCATCTTTACGAATGGACGTATTACCATTTATCGAGATATTCCCGGTAAAATAAATATTCCGGGATGATACAGATATATTGTCAAGTGCAACGTCAATAGCAGAACCCAAGCCATCTTTTTTCACATATAGGGAAAGATTGTCCTTTATACCGTCGATACTTAACCCTATTTCCCGTAGAGAACCGTCAACTGCATCTATCCGCTTATTTGCGGCACTTATTCCCTCGGCTGCAACCTGCATCTCGGAAGCCAAAGTATTCATAGATTCGGACATTGATTCAGACAACAGAGTTATTTTCCTGTTCGTTTGTTCAATTTTCGTATTGAATACCGTCATCAGGTCCTCATAGGCATTCGCTGTCAATGCCAGAGAATGGAGATACATTTCACCGGTAAATTTCAGTTCAAAGTCTCCCGTTCCATCCCAAGTGCCGGAATACTCCTTTCTTATATACTCCTTACCCGGTTCAAGCCGTTCAGAAAAATACAAGTTCTGTCCGGGAAAACCGATTGTCAACGTTCCGGAAGTGACAACCTTATAACGGAAAGAAATAAAGAATTTTCCCGGCGTTTCTTCTCCCTGAACAGGCTTTCCTGACAAATCAGCATTAGCCTGCTTGATACCGGACGCTATGATACGGAGCACATTCCGGTTGCCATATCGGACAACGGCTGCCATAGCATCCTTGCGGCTATAGAAATTATCATTGAAGAACAGGAATTTCCCGTTGACAGTAAAGAAACGGATACGGTTTGTCGTATCCCAACCATCGGTGTTGGATGCAAAAGCCGAATTATACAGAAAATTATCTTTTGTCTGTACTTCATCCAGCACTTTAGAGACTTCCGAATAAATCAAGTCCTCCAATATCTTGAACTGGGTCATAATGTTTATGCCTGTCTTCAAGATAAAATCACCCATGAACTTGTTACCTTGCGGACTGATAGCCGTCACTTCCTTGCCAGCCATTGAATAGGAATCTATCCCGGCATACTGGTGGATACTCGGTGCATCATCGCCATATACGGACAAGGTGATTGCGTTCTGACGCTTCTTGTCTGTTCTGTTACCGAGCTGTACAAGGCTGTCACCTTCCTGAGGTATGTCGCTGTTTGCGTCACAGTCTGTCTTGCTAAGGTCTATGTAATCCTCGCCGATACTTACGCATAAGCGCCAGTAGTAACGGTTGGATACATTCTCGTAGACACCCGGCTTGATATTGAAGTCCTGGAAGCGTATTTGGTCGCCTTCCTTGAACGGGTTCTCAATAGCCGTTTCTCCATCATCAACCAGCAGATAGCAACGCCAGAACGTATCGAACTCATCAACTTTGCCGCATTTCATTCCGGCGGCAGTGAACATGTAGTTTCCACCTGCATAAGAGAGCTTCTTTATCTCCAACTCGGAGAACATGGCTTTGATGCGCACAAACAGCTCGTCCACCTCAATATAGGACTTACCGGTCTTTTGGTCGACCTTTATCAAAAAGCCTTCTCCCAATACGCCGGAAGAATAATTTACAGACCGGATATAATCAGAATATAATCCGCCCAAGAATTTAATCAGAAAATTAGTTTCGTCCGGCTGATTCTTATGTAAATAGATATTCTCAAGGTCTTTTATCAGGTTAAGAATACCAACGAACGTACGTCCTACACGTTCCGAGGTGTTTTCATTCTCCCGGGTGGCATACCGTATATACCGGGCCAGTTCTTTAAGTATCTCAATTGTATCTGCCATATTTATATAAATGCTTTCCGGCAATTTACAGCCACATAGGATTGTGACAGATGTATTGCTGCAACCACTCCATAAAGTTGGTTGTCATTATTTGTCACATAGTCTGCTTCCACTTCTTCCAATGAAAAGGAGAACCAGTAGCGCCTCTTCTGTTTGTCTTCGAGCAACCGATTGAACAATTCGTCTAAAATACGTTCACACTTGTCAATCACTGTTTCTATCTGTACATAATCGGATGTGTCGGATACATGCTCCACGACAAAAAGTAGGTAATCACGCTCTTTCCGGTACGCTCCCGGACCACCGCCGTAACCGAATCCGGAACCACGGTCCAGAATCACCGCCGGATAATGGAGCACACTGTCCAATGCCGTATGCTTCTCCCTTTCGGATGAGAGGAAGTGTACCTCATCGTTCTCCTTGTGCCGGATGTCGACATGCCTTTCGGCCAAATTCTCTATGTACTCTGAAAATGTCATTTGTTCTGTTTTTGAGCATCACGTATTCTTTTATTAAGCAGGCGGAATGCGGTTGCCACCGGCATTGCCTGGTATTTCTCCATGACCGCCACATCGTCACCGACAAAGGCATCGAATATGTCGAGCCAATTGACCGACGGTGCAGTCGGTTTCTTTTGCTTGTCTTCCGGTTCCCATTCGTCATCCATCGGAAACAGGAAAGGAAAAGCTTTCGAGAGCCACCTCTTGACAAAAACGTAGTTCAGGAAGATGGCGTATTTGACATGCCTGTCAATCTTTGCCACTTTCGTTACCCGTTTTTGCAATATCAGCGGTTTCTGACGGCTAAATAAGCCGTTTTTCTCACCCGCCGGTAGGACAATATACTCATTGCTTTTCAAATACAACATCGACACGAAAGTATCCAGTGACGTATCCTTACCGTCACGTGTGTAGCGGTTAAAAGCCGTGTCCACGTGCATGAAATGTTCAAAACACATTCCTTTCAGACGTTCACCCGGCGCCTTGAATCCCGCCACATCGGAGAGGATGAAACGGTCCATCCGGACACGACAGTCACTGATGAACTCCACAAGCTCGCCCAACTTGTATCTGTAATAATTATCGGAACCGGCTCCGGACGGCAGGGAATAGAACTTCTTCAGGAATGATGATTCATCCATTTCCTGAAGATACAGCCGCGACACAAGCAGGAACTGTTCCGGTGTCAGTTCTTCCCATGTCTGAGGTACCGGGCACGTCACTTCACGACGGATGCCGCAGCTACGGTATTCAATGCGAAGTTCTTTCATGTCCAGAATGTACGTTTATGGTCATTGTCCCGGTCGAATATTCTTCTGGGGTCACCGGTATATAACTCTGCAAAATAATTACGTGCTGTCCTTAGCAGAGCCGTCATGTACATATCCGCATCCGCTTTCAGGTTCTGAACCTGTACGGCTATACGTTCCGCATCGACGGGTTTCTTTTCTTCATTGCCTTTTTCGCCCGGCTGTACCGTGGTGAAGTACAGTCCCCGGTCCGTTATACTGCCCGTTTCCATCAACAGACGTCTGACCGCCATTGCCACAATGTAGCGGGAACAGGCCAGGCGCAGACGTTCCACATCCTTCCGCCGCCCTTCATTCTCAGAAGGATTAACCAGCCCGTCAATCAGATGTTCGTATAGTTTGTCACCGATAGCCGGCTGAAGAAGCATTTCCTCGACAAACTTCAGATGCGGCTGTAAACGCAGAAAGATAATCCGGCTGCCATTGATAAAACAGACGTCATTGACATCTGCGGTGCTGCGAACGATGGCAGATTTACGGTTCTGGTAAGCCTGTGAGGTCGCAAACTCCGGATATTCCGCTATATGGGCATACAGGAATTCAAGCAATTCGTCAAGCGCATTGAATCCTTTGTTCCGTAACGATGTCCGCAGGTTATCTTCCTGATACTTGTACACCTGCTGGAATGACTCGTTGTTGTCAGACTTCTGCCGCTGGAAGCCCGCATCGGTGATGCGCATGCTAATTTCATCAAAATCATTCCAGAACGCCAGGTTCGCATTTGCCCGCTTGCAAATCTCCAGCAGGCGGCTATCCAGCTTCTCCCGTTCGGTTGCCCCTTCAGTATTTTGTTCCAGTACATCCGGGTTTGGACCGAATCTGTATATTTCAACCACTTCACCCGCCATCGCATTGCCCAATAGCGGTATAAGGTATTGTCGGAAAGCATTCCGAAGCGGTGTTTCCATCATGTCAAAGGAGATGGCGGTGTTCACCTTCATCACCGCTTTCAACTCCTTGCCGTTGTTCCATTTTTCTGCACTGAATATCATTAGCTCAATGTTTTTTTGGTACCGCTGCCGGTATCAAGGGTTACTAAAACAGTATTGCGGAAACGCAACTCACATTCCGGCATACCGTTCATCTTTATGTAGAGTTCTATCGGGTCCAGGATATTCTGCCGGTCAATCCACGCATTGGCTATATTTACGAGGAATGCCTCGCGGATATTGGAACCGCCCTGGTTGCCCGCGTATGTACCGCCGGGCATACCGGCACCGAGCACATTGGGATTGACCATCAGGGCGAACAGGATTTCCGAGTTGGCGGCTGCCGATACCGGCAGATTGTCACCGCCCTGGTATTTATTCTCCAGCGGCTTGATTTTCCATTCTTCCTCAATCCTGCCGTTCATTTCATTTACGGCATAATGTGAAAAGATGGGCTTTTCCGCATTATCCGGGCCGCAAAGGTTCTGCTCCACAGAGTCCATGTACTTCTGTATGGCCGCCTCACGTTCCTTGGCCGAATAGTCCTTGGACGGATATTTTTTCTCCCAATAGGAATACGGTATCTGTACATGCCACTTCCAGGTAATCTGGTTTTTGTAAGCCTTCTTGAGGAAGTGGGGGATAAGATGGGCTATCTCCACCCATCCGCAGATATAGGCGGGCCACCAGATGGGCATGCCGTAAAGGTCGTCATTGCTCCAGCTGTCCCGCACCGGCATGATGAATCCGTCTTTCTGCTTTCCGGCAAACTTCAGTACCTCGGCGTGCATTTGCGGGTCGTATTCGGACAATACATCCAGTTTGGTGTACTGCCCCTTGTCCGGACGCTGCGGCCAATATCCGGAAACGATACACTTGCAGGCACCGTATTCGTCCATTTCGGAATAGCGGCGATAAAGTGCATTGACCGGGTTAACACCGGCAAAAGTGTTAACCGCCGCTGACGGTACGAACTGGACCGCCCCGTTACCGAACTTCAGATAATCCCGAAGTACCTTTTCCATGTAGCGCCTTACATTCCGGGAAGCAATAAAAGCCTGCACCCGGCTATCCGTAACGGGCTTTAGTATTTCATTGCCGGCATCATCGTATCCGTCCACCGTACAAGGGTAGATACCTTGTCCGAGCGTCAGATTACGAAGAAATTTCAGTCCGGTGTTGAGCACGCTGGTATTACCGATTTCTTCGGCCGCCTTCTGTGGAAAATCATTTTCATTTCCCCACGGGCGTACTTTCACCCCATCGATGTCTATATAGCTGACATTTGACAGGTCATACGGTGCCAGAATCCTGGCACGGTCCTTCATATCTTTCTGCGGTGTTCCCGTCGTCTCACCGAATATGTATGTAGACTGCATCAGCAGGGGAATACCGCTTGAATTAAACAGTATATTCATCAGAATACGATTTTCATTTTATTATACTCTAATATCAGGTCTATATCTACGGGGTAGGGATGTCCTTCGGGATTACCCTTGCAATCACAGGGCTGCACACCCCGGAACTGGTATTCTTTCATATTCATGCGCCCGGCACCGCAAGCATATGCTTGAGGAATAAAATATATCTTACCTTCCTTGCTGACGAACTTTATTGAAAAGATGCGCCGGCGTCCGCGTTCGTCCGTGCGGATATCCATGTCGGCCAGAGCCAGATTTCTGCGTATTGTTTCCATATTATTCAAATGTTCTATCAAATGTATAGTCAAATATTCCACCGCCAAATGAAGCCCTGTCGAATACATGGTACTTCCGATTTGCCGGACAGAAAGTCAGATTCACGTTCACTCTTTGGTTACCCATTTTCGTATGGGTAAAGTCAATATCCGTAATGATAATCTCTGTTAGAAGCGAAGAGGGGTCATACCAATATTGCACCGGTGAGGTTATCATATCTATCAGCGCCTTGTATTTGTTCTCATCCAAGTAGCCGGTATTAACGGTACGTGAATCATTAAAGAAGGGATTGAACCGCCTTTTTTGTTTTACCATATCCACAATATCGCCTACCAGTTCCGGATTGTATTGCACTAATCCTGAGAATGAGATAGCCTCTGGGAGTCCGAACATATTATAATAGAGAAACTGATGTGTTTCACGATAACCTTTTCGGTCTATGACATATCTCACAAGGTCTGTCAGAGTACCGTTCGTAATACGCACGTCATACGATATGATATTAGCATATTGCACATCTGCAAGCCCGCTTACTCTGACCGGACTTACATTATATGCTGCCATACGGTTTGCTTCAGGAAGTTTCAGCTCAACGGTTTTTTTGATACTATTACCTAATTCCAGATAGATAACATCCAGAAACACTTTAGTCTTTTCCGATACGAAAAAAGAAAGATGTTCAATGTTATCCAGCCTGACTCGTTTGACTTTGTAACGGGAATAGAACATAAAATCGGTCAACGGCTCAAAAGAAATATGGTATCTGGAATAAAATACGTACAGCGTGTAGTTGGCAGTAGTCACATCGTCCGAGAGGGAAATTTGTACCGTCATGGGTGATAACGCAATCCAGGCATTATCATTGGTGAGTTCCGGACGTACGAAATATTCATTGATGATGTCGCCGGGATCACAAAGGATAACAGCATTGTCATTGTCCGGATAGTAGGTTTCTGAAAGCGCTTCCTGTCCGTTAATCACCATCCGGATACTCAACCTCTCATGCACGCCCGTAATGCGGATGTCCGGCATATCATAGGAAAATACATACGAATTATCAGCAATATTGGCTACCATCTCCACAAATCTTTAGACAAACCAACCACAACAGACTTGTTGTATAAATCATATCCGGCTTTAAATTCCCAGGATTTACGGCGATACCCTGCCAGAAGAATACAATTATGAAGTCCCACAAATGATCCCAACGTTAAAGCATTATCGTAAATAACCGGCCGGTTGTAATCCACCACTACCGTACGGCCAAGCAATGTGTTGCGGGATATTATGTCAGTCAATTCCACCCGTAGATAGGGGTATTCAATAATTGTATCAAGATACTGTTTCTCCAGGAAATAATCGGCCAGTATAGCCGCCGTATCCACATCAGCAGGTATTTCCCTGACAATCACTTTCGGCTCAGGTACTGCGGGATGTATTGTATCATGACAGATAACCGTTTCCGGAACACGGACAATACTCCGGCAGCGGGAACCGAACCAATGTCCTGTCCACCCGGCAAGAAATGCAATAACCGCACATAGAAATATGCACTTAATGTTCCGTCTCATCAACCTTTCTTTTGAATTTGTCCGTAACCGTCATCCATAATATCCCCACTTGCTTGATTAGCGTATCTTTCGGTTTACCGTCAATAATGGCAAGGTTTTCCAATATGCTGGTTACATGCTCCACGCAAAACCAGGTCATGACGAACACTTTGGCGATGGAAAAGAATACGGTAGCCAACAGCATTACAAAATCATTTTCCGCTATCGTTTTGCTTTCCAAATAAAAGGAATGGATAATGTAAATAATGCTCAGCCAGATGCATAGCTTAATGATGCACCGGGAGAAACGGAAAGATTCAAAACCTATACCCTGAACCTTACTTGCCCGGATACCCGTCCACATCTCAGAAACAATCGCCACCAACATGGTCATTGCCAGGAAAGGAGTGATGCCTATGTATTCGCTGATTATTGCGGTAATGGCACTGAAGGATATTGCAGGAAGTTGCAGGTTATACTTGAAGCTCGGAGCTATCGAAAGGAAGAAATCCTTTAATGAATCGTACCCGTAGGTACCGACGAATTTTGTAAAAAAACGTATCATATCTCTTTTTTGTCACAAAGATAGAATTCTGCCATCCGCTATCATAGGACAAAAAATCCCCTCCGTGGTTGAAGGAACGGAGAACAAAAAATACCTCTCTACACCCGCTTCCGTTTGTGAGTGCGCGAGCAAACGGAAGCGGGTGCCGCCCGCACCCGTCTCCCCTACAAAATCCCTTCATCGCTAAAGCTGTAATAAGTATCTCCCGCTATTATAACATGGTCTATCAGCCTAATATCAAACACCTCACCCGCCTTTTTTAATCTCTCCGTTATATTCTTGTCGTCCCTACTGGGTTGTTTGTTCCCGCTCGGATGATTATGCACTACGACGAATTGCGTTGCGGATACTTCCACCAATATACGCATGATTAGCCTTACATCTGCCGCCGTCTGAGTTATGCCGCCAACCGACACCCGTACTTTCTTTATCACCCGTGAAGCGTTATTTAAAGCCAGTACCCAAAGTTCCTCATTCGGTAAATCCCACAAAAACGGATACATCAGCGCATTAATATCCTGACTGCAACGGATAGCGTCCTGCCCGTTATACCTGCTTTGCAGCCGCCTGTACAGTTCGATGGCAGCCGTAGCCACCTTTTTGCGGCCGGGTGTCAACGAGGAGAATAAACCGTTCAAATCATATTCCCCGCTTTGCTGTTCCGTCTCGGTGACAATTTTCTTATTATTGGTTATCTCGTATATCAGTTCGCTGTCGCTCATGTAGCGGCAAGCACTATCAAACAAAGTTTCCATAACATTCATATTTTATCAAAGGCAGCCCGCCCGAAAGCGGGCTATCCTGTACTTATTACTCACTGATTAAAAGCTGCTCCAGCTCTTCGATTTTCTGCTGAATTTTCTTTTGCATAAACTTAATGAACTCCGCCAATAGAAAACGGTTGGAGATTGTAAAAATATCGCTGTTGTTGCCATAGCCCGAAGCTTCCGCAAACCGCAATTTATAAACCGCCGTTTCAAACGTATCTTCCTGCTTCAATTTATCCGCTGCTTCATCAAGTTTATCCATAGCGTTGATAAATGCGGTACGGTTGCGGGAAATCTCCTTTTTCCGTTCAAGGTCGGCCAGACATTTCTCCAGTTCTTTTGTCTTACGGTTTATCTCCTCTTGCAGCTTGGCCGCTTCGTCCTTTTTAGAATTTTTCCCTTTACCTTTGGCGGGTGCATCGGTCGGCTTTTCCTCTTTTACAGGTTGTTCTTTAGGGGCTTCGGCTCCCGCCTTACCCGTTTCTTTCATTGTCTCAACTGCTTTTGTCACTTCTTCACCGATTATTTTTACTTCTTTTTCCATGTTTGTAAAATTTAAAAAGTTAATAATTAATGATTTATATAATAGTGATTAATCTATTTCTCTAATTTGTGCACCTGGCTTTCCGCAAAAAGATAGCACAACGGAAAAAAGTCCTCTTTCGCATCTTCTTCCCGACCTTGTTTTTTCAGTTCCTCGATGCGTTCCCGCTCCGCTTTCGATGCAACGGGCATTCCCCATATAAGCAGTGCTTTTTCACCTTTACGGACGGTGAAACCCGCTTTCTTCCACTCCTTGAAAGTCTTTAGGTTGGTGTACCCCTGACAAGCGTAGTAAAACCGTAACAGACCGTTTACCGTGTCGTCCTCGTTGCCCATGTATTCGCCCATCTCCCTACGGGCGACCAAAGACTGCGACAATGTTTTTAACTGCTGCCTTTTCAAAATCCGTGCTTCACGTTCTTTCTTTTCATCTCTTTCCTTTTTCATAATCCTATGTATTAAAATATTATGTATTAAATTATTACGCCTCTATGATTACAAAATCCTCTACCGACTGAAAATAGGGGTCGGCCGTTGAAAGAAGTTCCCACTTTTTGCCGTTCGCATCCCGAAAAAGAATACTTAGTTCCCTAATACCGTCAAACTTCTTTAGTACCTTATAACCTTTGAAATATTTGTTCAAAACCTCGATAGCCTGTTTGTAAGTGAATGTTTTCATAATGCTGCAAATTTTATGTTGAACCTTGAGCTTCCGGGTGTGAGCCTTATCTAATTGGCTGTTTCCCTGATTGGAGCTTTTTTTTTCTGCGTCGCCTGTCGCTACGCGGTATGTTTCGCCTTTTTTACGCTGCATCAAAAGGTGTTGTAAGGAGCAAGAGCAAGTTTTTCAGAAAACCGGAACGGCTTGAATACGACCTGTACAGGTGGAGATTTTTTATGAAACGCCAGCCCGAACTTGAGCCAGTGACGTCAACATTTACCTTTGCAGCACAAAAAAGCGAAACTGCGTGGTGATAGGAGACAGAAATAAAGGGCGACAATCAGAAAAGGAAACAGCCGCAATACATAGTTGAAAACTATACCGCTCTGCCCGGTCTATCCTCTGAATGGGTAAAACCGGGTGTAGCCTGCATGGGTGCGAGTAAATACAATAAGCCACTGCTTATTACCGCTAAAACGCGCAAAATCCGTACCGAGGAGATAGATTTTCCACCTATTTTCTCGGTGCGGATTTTGCGCGCCAGGATGTTAGTTAACAAACGTTATAAGAACTCTATCTTGCTAAACATAAGAACATAACACTCTGCTTTCCATCCGAATGGAAAGAGAAACGGAAGTTTCTCCCAACCGCGCCCTATCCCAACTGTTAATAAAATTCACAATTTTAAAGGAAATATGATAGGCAGTGCACCCCCTCGAACGTTTATTCAGTGCTGTATCCTGTCCTCAAGCGTTGCGGCTGTCCTTACAAAGATTGCGAATCCTGTTATATGTATTGCGATTGCCGTTGCGAATGTATGTAAGGTTAATCAGATACGCGCATCCACGAACCCGTAAGCCTGCCTAAGCAAATGCCCGTACTTCGTCCATACGCGTTTATCCACCGCGTCTCCGAAATGAGTGGCTTCTTCCGGAAGAATGGACTGATTACGCTCACTGCGTTTGTCCTTGGCAAAACGTCCTTCACGGTCTTCGATGACACGGGTGTTATTCATGGAGATAAGTGTGTACTTGCATTTTGAGCCGTTGAAACGCTTCTTTGGGAACCGCTCATCTTTCTCTGCCAGGATGGAAGCCCAAAGCAAATACTTATCATGTTGTGGCGGTTCCATTCCTGCATGGGTGTGCTGTTCCACCGTCCACCCGTGTTTCTCCAGGCGCTCAACGGCAAGCTCATTGTAGGATTTTTTGTTGTTGGCACGGCGTGCATCCCCGTAGCGGTCACGGTAATAGTGCACGTGCTTGTTGATATGGTTACGATAATAGTGGCAGAACTTATCCATCAGCGCGTTCACCATAGTGTCGTCCTCTTCGTCACGCTTGACAAAGAACTCATTGATATTGTTATCCACCGGCTCACGTGTCAACAGTTTCGTCACGAAGTCATAGTTACGTTCCTGGCCCACTTCAAGGAAAGAAGCTGCCGAACCCCAGTCGGGTGTCAGCTCTATCGGCTGGTTCGGATTACAATCCAGGTCACGACGGCTGTCATCGTTATTGCCTAACCGTTTCCAATCGAAGCCGGTATCCTCGGCAAAGTCCCGTATATAGTCGTCATTGGTCGCGTTGTAATACACATGCCGTTCATCCAATTGGTAATAGCAGCTATCAATCTTATCCACCATGTAGTTCAGGATCTCGATCATGAAGGAAAGCTTGTCCATCACCTTATACTGGTTCAGGATATAGTTCATACCCACATTGGCGATATTGTCGAAGATAGAACCGAGGATGAACAGCGTGCCGTCCCGCGAGACGAACGGCGTGATGCTCTGACGGAGACGGACGGTCTCGTTCCAGATTTCCTTGAACAGTCCTGCATCACCGGCAATACGCGCGTCAATGAGCTGCATCTGTAACCGCACAATCTTGTTCCAAACATCGAACAACCGGATATCTCGTTCCTCTTCATAATATCCGGCAGGTTCAAGCAGCCATTTCTGTTCGGGAGTATAAGGCATGGAAGATAAGAAAGTATTGCCATGATGCTTCAATACCGGATGCTCCGATTTGCGTCCGAAAATATGCTCATTACCGCGGTTGGTCGGTGCCGCCTCCTGGTCGAACTTCTCTTTGTCAAGCGTCAGCGCTTCATCGGTGATATTGTAGTCGGCATTCGGACCACGACTGTTACCGCCCTGAGTAAGTATATAGAGCATGTGCCCGTTGCTGAAGCTGATACCGTATTCATAAGACATGATGTGTTCGTAGGGCTTGTACCACCCCTCAATGGGACGGCGGCAAACCACATAGTCACCGGTCTTGCTGACCGGATCCCATTGTTTGTAACCGAGCATCTCCAGCATCTTGAAAGCTGAAGGCAACGTTTTAGTGAGCGCCTGACCAATGGTAGCCTGCGTGAGCGTGGTAATGCCACGAGGCATCAGCCGGATATTGTCATCTATCACGGCCCCGGTAATGAATGATTTACCTGTTGCACGTGAATAGATGACATATCCGTTCCTATACGGCATTACCAGGAATGCCGCCTGCGCCGGGTTGACTTTGATGACCTCTTCCCAAACGTTCTCGTCCATTCTCCTGTCGTATCAATAACGAGGGAATACAATGTAGTTCATACCTTCGGAAGAAGTCATACGAGGCATAGATTGCCCGGTGTCCGCAAGTAACTGCGGCACTTCATCCGGTTTGAACTTAGCGGACACGGTACAGACAATCTGTGTCTTGCTGACTGATACCATATCGATATGCTTATGGTCAACCAGGTAAGAGATAAGCCGTTTATTGGTTAATTTCTTCATAATGTTTTCTGAATTTTGAATTAACAAACGAGTAGTTTCTTACATGCCAGTACGGTTTACCGGCTTTCTGCTCCCGTTGCCGGGTATCTTCTACCGCCCGGATAACAGCCTCTTTTATATTCAGTTCACGAAATGCGGAATGAATTGAATGCTGTACCGGCGAGAGGTTACAGGTATCAATGCACATCACAATTGTAACAATCAATGTATCAATCATATTTCCATATATTTATGAGTTCATAATTTCTTCCGCCTGTACATCGTCAATGGGTGTGTACATCGAATCCACCAAAACCTTTTGCTCTTCCTGTGAAAGATTGCGGATGGCATCCAGAGGAATATCCACCTTTTGCCCCATACTGTTGATTTGAATATAGAAAACATTCTTCTCCATGCGGCGTGGGTCCTCAACCGAAGCCGGTTTCTCGCCAATCATCTGATGCAGCACTTTTTTGGCATTGTTCCATTGCTTGAGGTCGCCCTTGAGCTTGCAATCCCGGATGAGCTGTACCTGGTCCTTTATCATCCAGGCAAACCAGAAATCCCAGTCAAACTGATGCTGTGTCTTGAACAGTTCTTTCGCCAGGGCGATATCCTTGCGCACCTGTGTACGTGAGATACGGTATTTTGCCAGCATGATATTGATGATATGGCTCTCGTTCGGATAATCGTCCAAAAGACGGGCTATCTGTAACACTCGGTTGCATTGTACCTGCAAATGTTCCGGTAACGGACTGTTTTCAGGGTCAATGATGTGCTGGCGGATAAGCTCGTATGACTGTTCCTCCAGTGCGGCCTTGCTTTTGGCTGCTGTCAAATTACTATTCATACTCAAGATACTGCTGTTGCGATTTAAAGAATTTAATCAGCTCCTGCTGTGCCGGATTACTGCCATTGACGGCGGATTTGATGATTGCTTCACGTATTTCGACCATCTGACGAAGATGCCCGCGATAGAAAGACGCCCGTACTTCAGTACCCGGAGTACGGAGTTCCTGAACGAAATCCGTTTCGTCCACACCGATATTAATGGCAATCAAGCCCGGTGGGATAAGCCGATATGCCATCTTCTCTATTTCATCACTTTGCTGCTGCGTCAAACTCATCATTTAACATCTTAAAGTCAAAATCAAAAATGTCCGGGCTGGTATGGATAATCCCACGTTCCAGTTTCGGGTTATGAGTGGCATTTTGGCTGCCCACTACGGTAATCTTCCAATTCTCATTATATAATAATGCTACCTTCGCATGCAACGCCAGGCAGCGATAACTGTCCGGGAATGTAGTTACCAGATAATCGAATGGTTTGGGTGAGATGCTGCGTACCCGATTGTCTATCAGAAACCGTACCGACAACAGTTCACCCGCTTCCGTCTTGCGATGAAGCGCCGCAATACTGTCCATGGATATGGAATAGGTAGTAAGCAGCAGATGTGCCGGACCTGTCTGTTTCAGAATATAGAAAATCAGTTGAATAAGGTTGAATGCCCCTGAAGAATAGAAATGTTTGTCCCTGCCGGGTACCAACATCCCCATGGCATCCGGATGCAGCAGTTTTTCCGCAACCAGGTCATGGTCGGAAATTGCCGCATCCGTTTGGCGAAGAGGGAGCGCATTGTCCTTCATGCTCTCCGTCGGCGTCTCATTCATATCACCGCAACACACCAGCATTATTGCAGTTCGGCCAGTCTATATTCTATTTTTTCTACCAATGCTTCCTGTTCGGCAATCTTCTTCTCGTATTTCACACGTTTCGGGCAATCAGGAAGAGGATTTTCTTTACCGTCTTTGGGCTTGCTCTCCGAAGAATACAGCAACATATTCTTTGCTTTGGTTATCTTACTCTTGGCGTTGGATTTCGCTTTCTTCAGTTCTTCTATCGACAAAGCACTGATGTCGGTATCGTCCGATTCGGCGTCCGGATGTTCTTTAGGGGCATCCTTCTCTTTATAGAGTTCGTCCAGCTGTTCTTCAGACGGCAACTCCTTGTTTTGCTCAAACTGCCTTTTGACGGTTGCCAGCAAAGTCATGCGTTTGGAGAGATAACCTATACGAGCGACAATATCCTTGCGTTCTGCACATACAGCCTGCGTATTGGTCTCACCCAGTTCGGCAAGCAACCGGTGCTGGCGTGAACGCTCATTATAGCATTCACGGAAATCATAGATGATTTTGGCAATAACCGGCGGATAGGCAGGCTGCTCATCCGCTTCACGCGCCAGTTCATTTTCCGCAATGGCAACAATGGCTGCCGCCGTTTCTTCCGTAACTGTTTCGGGACGCCCGTCATTACCCGGTACCGCATCATCCGCCAGGTCTATATTCTCAAATCGCGGGTCGTCGGGATGGTACCACACTTTAATCATTTGACGGATTTCATACTCCAGCTTCTCACGGGTATGCGGCTTTTCTCCTTGTCGGGCAAGGCGGGCGGCAACAAAACCTTTATATCCGGAACGGGTAAGGATATTCACACCGGTACTGTAGTCCCGTTTCTGCGAGTTCAGCCATTTTATGCCGTCCCTGCGTGCCTCAATGTAGCTCTTTGTAATCTTTGACATTGTACGTTGATTTTTAATGATATGCAAAGCTATTGCGATTTTTGTTGCCAGGATAGGACAAAACAGAATGTCCGTCTCTCGGAAAGAATCCGGAGACGGACATAAACAAATTACTAAATGAAGAAACGAGAAATTTAGCCGCCAGGTGCAGCCTTTACAGTAAGAATGTCTTCCATATCACCCTCGTACACGCACTTGACGGGGGTAGCGAAAGTATAGTGAAGCGTACTTTGATTACGTCCGCTACTGCCGGTTCCTGTGGTAGCTCCATCTCCGGATGCACGCATGGAACCGCGTCTTTTGTCACCCATCAGGTAGTTCGTGCCGTTGTTGTCGGTCACGATAAAGAACATCTTGCGGCCTTTGGTCGCATTCTCGAAACCGAATACTTTCTTTCGCATCTTGGGAGAAATGATATTCAGGTCCATCAGTGACGACTCGCCACCGGTTTCTCCCTGGTCGGTAATCTTGAATTCCGCCAGGTCGTCCGTGAAGTCCATCCTGTAAGCCCGTCGGCCTTCCTTCATGACAAGGTCACCAACCAGCGCGCCGGCTTCCTCAAGCGAAAGCGGGGATTCCGTCTTTTTAGGATAGTCCGGCCATGTGGCTACATCCTCATGATAACCGAAGATAACGGACGGTACGATTCCCCCCATGTTACCCTGGCTGTTACAGTCCATTGCCTCATTGATATCATCAAGGGCAATACATAATTTAGGGTCTACTTCTGCCATAATCACAGGATTTATTCAGATTTAACAACATAGGTGCCCGTCACTTTTTCCACCTTGCCCGCAGCGGGTGTCTTCTTCTGCACGGCAGGAGTGGTATATCCGGCAGCTTCCAGGAACTCGACGGTATATTCCTTACCACCGGGAACAGCCACATACGTACCGGAATCACGCCAAATTTCCTCGCCTTGAATACGCCACTTTCCACCGTTGTTGGCCGCTTCATCCGGCGCAATGGTCACCTCAATGTATCCGAACGGATTGGTTCCTTCAGGATCCACCGGACGGTCATTGACGCAGAACTCAGACTTGTGTACGGATACGAACTGGAAACCAATCAGATACTTCCCGGCAGCATCGAACGTATAGGGGTTACCCGACATGAACGGCTTGATGGACTTGAAGTCGCTTTCCTTATCAAAACCGTAGCATACGTTCTCCTTGGTGGTCAGCATGACGAACTGGCTGCCGTCGGGAAGATTCGGAACACGTACCAGCTCGCAACGGTTGTTGGAGCCGAGAAGATGCTGCGTATCAGAAGTGTCTTCCTTAAGTCCGATAACGATGGTACCCTCATCTTTGCGCCAGTCGTCGTACATGTCACCCAAATCATCGGAAATGAACATCTTAATGTTCTTCTTGCGCTTGAAGGTACGCGGCATGTAACGCCACATTTCCAGCAGTTTCTCTCCGATATTGGCACGTGTCAACTCGCCGGTGGTATAAACGTTACCCTCAGCGCTGGAGATGTCTCCGACTGCCTCGCCTTCGGTGATGATGGTACCGATACCATCGAAAGAGTCCTGAATATCCGTCTTTTCTTCATCAGCACTGTATTTTGCCGTGAAAATGGCAAACAGCAGGTCATTGGACGCCAGTTCGTGTCCGTGGTTGATCAGCCACAGTTCGAACGGATGTTCCTTGCGGAGTGTACCGGGAACTTCGGCGATATAGGTACGGCGGTAACGTTCCGGCTCATCAGACATCTCCATCACAACGGGACGCACTACCAGGCGGCGGGGAACAATCTTGCCCAGGTACTTGCCGGCCGTGAACTTACCGGTATATTTGCCGGAGATGCTTCCGCCCTCCACCTTGCCCAGTTCAAGGGAATCGGTAATGCCCGGTACCGGAGTGAAATGTTTCAAGACTTCCGAAGCATCGAGCTTGTCGACCGCCTTCAGGATGTCCTTGTGTTTTTTTACCGCGGTCAGAACGGCGGTAATGTCAATAGGTGCTTTAAAATCCATAAATAGAAAAGTTTAGATGTTATTCATTCTCAAAACTGTTGATAGGGTCTGTAGCAATGTCCGCGAACCTGTTGTCTTCGTTCGCTTCCTGATGGCTGACCGTACCCGTTCCCGGTATCCGGGTGACAATGTCACGGATAACCTGTACCTTCGCCTTGTTGTCAGCGGCATTCTTGACACTGTCACTCAGGCTATCAAGGTCATTTACAACTGCTGTCAGACTGTCTTCGGCTGTTTCCTTAGCGGTATTGGCAGCCGCCAAATCGTTTTCTGCTTTGGCTTTCGCATCATTGGCAGCCTTGATGGCGTCATTGATAGCCTGCAAGTTCTCTACAGTAAGCGATACCTTACCGTCCTTTTCCTCAATGCCTTCACAATTGAGGATCTGATTGATGAAAGTAAATTCTTTACGCATGGAAATAACTGTATTTGAATTAGAAATGTCTTCAGGTTTATTATTGGCAGGAAACAGCCCTTTGATACCGTCGATAATCTGGGAAACCAGATTTTTGTCACGGCTTTCCGGTTCCGGCTTCTCTTCTGAAGCAATAACCGGCAGCGGTAGGCCGAGTGCGGTAAAGCAATCGGTTATTTCATTGGTCACCTGCGGCTTTTTGTGGGCGCCGGGAATAACCCTGTCTATAAATCCCCATTCCTTGGCTTCGGAAGCAGGCATCCAGCGTTCCTCTTCCATCAGGGTGATAACCTCCTTCAGACTTTTTCCGCTGCGGTTGATATACTTCTGTGCAATCATCAGGTCAATAGCCTCGGCGCTCTTCTTTTTGTTCTGCAAATCCTTGATGGTATCTTCAAGCTGATCCGCGTTAAGCTGGCCCCAGATGTCCACTCCCAGGCTGCACTTATGTGCCAGCCACATACCGTCCTCGTGCATTTCAATGGACTTGGCGCCGAATGCCAATATGGTAGCCGCCGAAGCGTTGAAGCTGATGAACTCCACCGTCACGTTGCCGTGCTCGGCCATCAGGCTGGACATGGCAACCGCTTCCGCAACATCACCGCCCGGACTGGAAACCTTCAAACGTACGGGCTGGCCTTTTGCTTTGTCCAGAAAGTATTTCAAATAATTCTTATTGTACCAATACCGGTCAATACTGCCGAATAGTGTGATAACCGTCTCGTTCATATAACTTTTTTACGCAAAGAAAAGCGCAAAAAAAACGGTACCCAAGGACACAGGGTACCGTCAAACACGGAATAAACGTATTTTTTATCTTTCCAGACCTTCCAGTTCTGCTATATAAATTGTTGGTTCATCCTGGACACAGGTGAACGTGAACGATGTGCCGTTACGCTGAGAAACAGAATGTCCGGTTGTCTTGTTTGTGGAGAATAGCATAAGTGCATCTTCCTGCCCGCACCAATGTACCTGCCCATTACCGTCTACTGCCAATACATACCATAAGCCACGCTCCAAAGATTCTATCAACCGGTGATTCATAGAAGAGAGTTTCGGAATAATCCCTTCAACCGACACATTCCAGCAGTCTCCTGCATCATTCACTTCCTTATCCTCATTATATACATAAGTATCATTGGCATATACCGGTATGGAAATAATCTCTTCCGGATTACAAAGTTCCAGATAGTTCAAATCAGCAATGTAATCCCTGCGAATCTGCAAAAATGAACTCAGAGGAACAGCAATCACCTGCAATAAGCCACCAATGTTCTCAAAATCATAGTTTATTACTTTCATAGGCTAATTTTCCTTGCTGGGAAATTGTCCCAAACTCGGACAACTTCCCCAAGATTATACGGTTAATAAAATCTAAAATTGTTGTATTCTCCACCTTTTTCCGATATCCATGCCGGTTATATTCCCTGCGAATGGTATCATACGGCCAGGTGTCCTCATCGAATCCGAAACTGTTCTGAAAATTGCGGATAGCGGTTGAGAGTGGAATCCCTACACTCACATGAGTATCGAGATAGAGGAAAAGCATCTGCTTGATGCGCCGTTCCACTTTGTTTCCGAATGCCACCACTTCAGTATTCGACAAAGCCCATCCGTAGCGATAGAAATCATCACGACGTATCTCCACCGCTACATGGGTGGTATAACGGTAGAGGTTTCGGTACCTGTTTTCATAACGGCCACGTTTTGACAGCCGGGAAAGGAAATCATTTTGCAGCTCCTTATCCGATGACAGGTTGACTATTTCGTCCCAGGTGTCATCCGGGGCGTTGAAGTTATGCAGCAAGAACTGCCTGACGTACGGTTTACAAGGGAGCCAGCAGACGAATCGGTCTTTCTTTGTCATTTAAAGCGTTGATTTTTACACAAATATACAAAATACCAAGAATATAACCAAACCCTTGCACGAATATAGTACAAAAATCGTGCGGCAGTACTTTTGTACATGTGTATTTTGTTATATGGCTAATTTTCAACTTGTTATATATGTACAAAAATCGTACGAAACCGTACAAAATCTTCTGTTTGCGTACTTTTGGGCATTTTTTTGAGAAAAGTACAATTCGTGCGCTATTCGTGCATAATTTGTACGGATTTTGTACGATTGTAATAATTTGTGTATCAGTATTTTGTGTGATTGATTTTGCACGTCCGTACAAATGCACGATTTTTTTTCCATTTTTTAAGGTAGTCTATTTTTAAAAGAAGAATAAAAAAAAAGAATAATATACCCCTCCAGAGATTCTGCGTCTGTTTTCGCTTTCATGCACGTTTGTCCAAATCGTTATTATGACGGGTTGGGAGAGAGGGGGAAGGGGTGAAAGAAAAAAATAGCATCCGACTGTACTCACGCACAGTCGGATGCAGACAAATCTCAATATGTACTTTCAAGAATACTCCGTGTTATGTTTTCCCAGACTGGCCGTCATAAAAAATCTTCCGGATAGAACACTTTGCAAATGAATTCGTATTCACGGGGTATGGAACGAACTCCTACAGCCACACACAATCCCCGTGCGGCCATTTCATACAAGCGCTGGTTGGTGAGTACAGCTCCACGAAAATTATAGTTGCTACAGAAAATAAAATAGGCCGTTGACAGGTCTATACTGTACATGTCATTCGATATGATTTTCGCCGCATCCGAAGGGATAAGGGCGAAACCGAGACGTACCGCCAGACGGCTCAACAGTCTCTTACGCTCAGCCGGTTCCGGAGAGACGACTACAAATATTTTGTGTTCTTTTTTTAGCATGATTCTTTGCGTAATTCGTTGAAAATATGTATCTTTACATCATAATAAATTGGCATGGTCTATCTTTTTCCTTGTCTTGGGATAAATCGGTTTGCAGAAGGTTTAAAGCCGGTTGTCCGCCGTACATACTCCATATCATCCGACAGTTCCAATTGTCCCATATATTTGTTATAAGGTTGTTCTGCAATGAGAGTCTTCACGATGTCCCGAAACAGTGCCAGGTCCTTTCCCTGGCAGCGGTCTGAAATACGAAACCGGTAACCTTCCGGCAAATCAATGCACATCAGATATACCGCATTGTAGAATGCCATGAAACGTTGCGGAGCCATGTCGTAGAGAGGCACAAGCCTGGCTATGATATTGGAATACGTCTCGTTCATCAGAATGCAAGTTTGTTGTCCGGATTGCTAATTGATGAGTCAAACGGGTCATTCTGGGGGGACTGTTCTCCAGCTGTTTTTCCTATGGTAAAGTATTCCACTCCACCGGATTTATCATCTATAACCGGTTTCCCATCCTTGTCCAAAAAGAGAGGTAAGCCACTCTTGGCATCATACTTGTGCGGGTTGAATATCCAGCCTTTCCATTCGCAATATTTTTTTATCTTGTCCTTGAAGGCGGTAGAAGTAATGTACTTGCGCTGCTGCGGATCATAGTTACAAAAATTATCATAAATCTCCTTGCGAGGGGTACGGCGACAGTGTTCTTCACTGCTGAAGTATTCATCCGCCCAGGATATGATGGTCTCTCCAATCTCCTGCCTTAACTTACGCTGCTGCAAGCGTTCGCCCGGTGCCTGTACGACCCCGAATCTAAGATAGAGTTGTATGCAATTGGCCAGCATGTTCCAGGTCAGGTTCCATTGTGTGAAGTCCCATTCGGAAAAGAATAGTACCCCGAAATCATCCATGGGTTTGTGCTTGTCATTATAAAAATCGGAAAAGGCTATCAGCCATTGCCGGTCGGTATAACTGGAACCGGTACCGCGGATGGCATGGTTAGTGGGGATATATACTTTGGGCGATTTGGCGAATGGATAAGTGATACGTGCGCCTCCTTTTTTGTTTACGGTCCAGTCCCCGGTAAGATTGGGAAACAGAAATTCGAAATTGAAATTCAGCATGACATCGTCGATGAATACCAGGCGGGTACGTTCGTCAATGTCATTCCAAATAAAACTGTCGTTGAAAATATCCGTCCGTTTTCCGGATATATAAACAGTATCGACAACCTGGCGCATCAGTTCGCCGACAAGTGACTTACCGCTACGTCCATTGCTGTCACCAACTTCTGACTGTTTGCCGTCCATACCGATAACAGCACGTGTCACATTCGCGTCTTTGCATTCCATCAGCATGTAACCGATAGCGCACATCTTTGAAAGCAAATGAAGATTATTTTCGTAGATTTCGTTTTCCTCAATTTCTTCCGGCTTCTTTCTCCAAGTGAAATTACTTGTATTAATCAGGAACTGAAGATAGTGGCATTTCTTGCCGTCCGAAGAGAGTTCATAGTCATACTTGCCATCCTTCTCCCTGAAAACAATGAGAGGGCGGCCGAGATACTTGACATCAGTGTTTTTTCGCTGTTCATCCCATATCTGGTGGGTGATACTTTCATAACCCACTTCCTTGACCTCATGCTGGGTAATATGCCAGCAATGGTCACGGAAATAGAAATATTGCTCGTCACGTGACGGAGAGATAAAATTCGGTTGGATGAAAGCGAGCCTCGACATCTGGAACGGCCCGACATATTGCGAACCACCCTTAAGCAGCTGGTTGTTAACGAAACGGCTGCAGTTCTGTTCGGCAAAGGCAAACATGAAATCGCGTGCGTCCTCCACGTCAATAGTCCGGACTACTGGCGGTTCCAGATGAATATATGTCCAGAGTTTGGTATCGAGCAGGCGATAACGGCCGATACCCCGGTTCTGAAAAAAGGTTTTGGCAGCCACATAGTCATATTCAAACACCGGTACTCTGTTGCCGTTTGTTTCTTTATAGTCCTCATTCCAGAACTTCTCATCTTCATCATAGGGTAGGGCAGATACCAGTTTACCGTTCTCATCAAATTTCCATGCATAGCGGCCAAAGATAAATTCCGGAAGTTCCTGCAGGACCTCTCGATGTTGTTCGGCAAATTTCTCATGGCTGTGCAGGTTCCATAATTCCCGTAGCTTTTGGTCATTCCATGTAGTGATTTTGAATACTTCCACATATTTACCCATCCCTGATTTCTCGTTGCAAGCAAATTCCAAGTCTTCGGCCAACTCCTCTTCATGGCCGGCCAGTTTGTCGGCCAAGAGGTCGTCCAGTCCCTTATCGCCTTCATCGTTCTTGTTGATGTGGCCTATGAATATTTCCACCATAATACCCCGGTTCTTCAGCATCCGCATGTAGTCCTTGAAATTACGGGCAGCGGAGAAAAAACACCGGGGACGCGTATCGACAGGAGTATTAAACTTTATATTATTGGAGAGGTCGTTCCAGTCCGAATCAAAGATGAAAGCCACTTCCTTGACTCCACAGACAGTGATTATCTTGACGAGGTCTTCCGGCAGTGCCCCTTTTTGTCCCAAGTTCTGAATACCGCTGACCGCTATGGAAGGGATGCCATGTTTACATGCTTTTTCCGCTTTCTTTTCTCCTTCCTGAATGTAAAGTCTTGGAAATTGCTCTTTCTTCTTATACAGCTGTCTCATACGCTCCGGAATGTATATAGGTGTACCGCTGCCGGCAGGAGATTTATATTTGAACGGCTTTCCTTCCTTGTCTCGGTGCTCATCCGGAAACTGCCAACGAACACGATAATATACTTTGAGTTCCTGCTTACCACGTCCCGGAAGTTTACGCATATAAGTGACCGGCATACCATCCAAGTCGTAATATTCGATAATGACATCATCTCCATCAACGATGTTACCGTATTCGTCAACGGTTCCCGGACGGAAAGTCTTTGCCTCAAAAATGCTTTGTGTATCTCCTTTCTTGAAAATATGTGCCGTTACATCCTGATAAGTCAGTCCGCTACCAGCGAGCATACGGGCGCAGAATGTATCGACGTTCTCTCCTTTGGCTTCTTTACTCCGTCTCTTCATTTTAGCAGGGGTAGCAGGCTTTTTCTCAGGCTTGGGGTCAAGCAATACATTGAATTTGCGTGCCAGGTAATCACATGCTTCCAGGAACTGCATATCTTCCGCCCGTTGCAGATAGTCCAACGGCTCCCTACCTTTTATGTCTGGGCAACTGAAACATTTGAAAATCTGTTTGGCCGGAGAGATATGTAGTTTTTCCTGTCCATGGCATTTAGGGCATTCACATTTATATTCACTACCTCGTTTCCGTAGTTCATGGAAATCACCGATTACATCAAGGAGCTTACCTTTAGAGGCTTCCTTGATTCGTCTTATATCATCTTGAGTAAAGTACATAAGGGTTTTATATATTGTCGCTACGAATTACATTGTTTTTGGAATTAAGCAATAGGACTTAAATCTTTCCAAGAAACAGTATATATATCAAGTTTATTTTTCAATCGGGCATTCTCTTGTGAGAGCTGTCTGATAGTTTTATATGGTGCAAGATTGTCTTCCGTCATATGTTGTAATAATTATCAAGAACGAGATTAGTGCACTTTTAAACCTTTGAGCAACATTTCGGCCATCACTATATTGATTCCGTGATGCTCCTTGAGATTCTCCGGATTCTTCCCGGTCAATGTCATACTCAAATTTTCCTTGCGGTAATCACGCTCCACATCAAAGTATAATTCCTGTCCTCTGTCATCATGGAAAGTAATCCGGCACTTTTCCACCAATCCACCCAGTTCTGAGGCGTCCAACCATAAGTCCGGCTTGTTATCCACCTTCAGATGGCAGTACCGATGGACTTTACCGCCCTTACGAATCAACTCCACTTCAACGATTGTCGCTATTTCATTTGTCCGCAGTATGCGTATTTTCTGACCTTTTTTCATTGTTATTTCTTTTTTATTCATTTCTTACTTGATTTTAATTATCTAAAAAATCCCAGTTCTTTAATTATTCTCTCTTTTGCCATATCCACATAACTGGGATTTAATTCAAAGCCAATATATTTGCGGTTAAGTTTTCTTGCAACTACAGCCGTAGTACCAGAACCCATGAAAGGGTCAAGAACAATTCCACCTTCCGGACATCCAGCTTTGATGCAATCAACTATTAAGGCAGGAGGAAATACAGCAAAGTGAACGTCTTTAAAAGCGGAAGTACATACACTCCAAACCGAACGTTTATTTACCATTCCAGAAGGGACATAGCATCGTTCACTATTACGACGGAACATAGGATCATCTTCTTTGTAAATTTGAGACTTTCGTTTCCGGCCGCCAACATATTGTTGCTTTCTATATGCTTGAGGATTATTGTTTTCTTTTGAGTTATAATTATATTCTCTGTTGCGCTGGACTCCTGACGGCCGGTTCTCCTCAGTCTTGGCTACTTGCTTTATTGCTTCCGAATTAAAGTAATAATGTTTTGATTTACTAAGAAGAAAAATATATTCGTGAGCCTTTGTACACCTATCCTTAACACTTTCTGGCATAGGATTTGGTTTGTGCCAAATAATATCCTGGCGCAAAAACCAGCCATCTGCACGCAGAGCAAAGGCAAGCATCCAGGGAATACCAATCAAATCTTTTGATTTATATCCCATGCATTTCTTTATAATGGTAGCTTTGCCAAGTGTGCCTCTATTGGTTCCCAGCTTGTAATTCATGGCATTATCTGGGTAGCTGGCTTCCCCCTTCATGGAGCTGGCATAGCTATCTCCTATGTTGAGCCACAATGTACCATCCTTAGTTAATACTCTACGAACCTCTCGAAATACATCAACCAACTTCTGAATATATTCTTCTGGAGTTTTTTCAAGTCCTATCTGGGCATCATCGCCATAGTCCCGTAACGCGTAGTAAGGTGGGGAGGTTACACAACAATGAATGCTATTGTCTGGAAGATATTTTAATCCTTGCAAACATTCAGAATTATATATTTGATTTACATTCATTTCTACTTTGTTTTGAGGGTTATTTTATCACATCTGTTAATCCGTGTCTTTACTTCTTTTCCATACCAGGAACACCAATAATATGGCTGAAATAAATTGGGGGAATGTGTACAATATTTACATCTTTCACACAGGTGGATTTTACTCATTTCTTATTAGTTATACGTCAATCTCCAATTATTGTATGGATAGTATATGTCTGCTTCCCTTTGAAATCAGAGAAATCGATTAAGGACTGTTTATAGTAAAGTGCAAGGGCTACCTTACGAAACCTTTCATAGTTCCGCCTGTCAATAGGTTTAAGTCCCCATTTCCCCATATCCTCTACCAGTTTCTTACGGGTATGAGCAGAATGTCCTATGCAACTATTCTTTCCAAATTCATGGCTAATTCTATGACTTTGAAAATCTACATCTTTAGAAACAAAAATGTCAAGGCGCTCCAATTTCTTAAAACTTAATCTTTCATCTCCTTGTCTGGATATTGTTTTTTCTTCAAGCCAGGCAACAATCTCAAGATCGTAGAAGCCTTGACGATAATCTTTTTTGTAGAAATAATGTATTCTCATAGATTGTTATTTTTGGGGAGACTTTCTTCATGTGCAATTTCCGTAAAGTATCTTCTACTTTACACAGAAGTTGTATAACTTTTGCATAATAAAGTACTCATAGTTATCTATCAAAGAGAGTTACTCCTATAACTTCTTCTATCTTATCTTTAGCCAATTCAGGAATCCGGACTAAGCCGCTTCGCCAATTATTGAATGTGTAAAGAGGAACCTTACACTCGTTTGCTAACTTTCTGGCCATTTTAGGTGACTCACATACAGGCAGGCTGCGTAAATAGCTACGCAATGCAATACCATCATTTACTTTTTTCTTCTTTTTTTCTTCCATAATATATTTAATATTGATTATTTATTCATAGATTTATGATGCAAATATAAATTTAAGGAAATTAATTTCCAAATAATTTAATTATTAATTTCCTATTAGTTTAATTATAAGTATGAAACACTTTGGAAATCAATTAGATGAATTATTTAGAAAAAAGAGAATTGTTCAAAAGGATTTTGCCAATAGAATGGGAGTAACTGCGGTTACTATAACTAAATGGAAGTCTTTGGAAAGTATTGATGCTGCCAAGTTGGAAGCAATATCTAAAGTCTTGAATATACCTATCTCATATTGGTTTGATGATGATTGTCAATTCAATCAATCAATAGTAAATGGTGACGGTAGTGCTGCTTCTGTATATGGTAATGCCACAGCAGGAATGATTGCTGATAAAGATAAAGAAATAGAACACCTTAAATTATTATTAGAGGAAAAGGAAAGAACTATTCAAATATTGATGCAAAAATAAAATTTAGATAACAAAGAGTATATAAATGACTATTAGCCAATAAGAAATGTAGTGGCAACGGAATCACAACGAAAAGGCAAGCAGTCGATAAAAACTGCTTGCCTTTCGTCGTTTTATAATCTTAATGAATTTTCTTCCCGATAAACCGCTATCATCCCGTCAACATCTTTGTTTACGTAAAATAACACTTGTTACTACTCTCGTAAAAAGCTCAAAAAAGGTAAAAAGGTTTTGCTCCTACGTTATAGGCTGCTAACTTTGGAATATCAACTTTTAAAATAATAAAAGCATATGAAAAAATTAATCTTATCTCTTGCACTATGTTGTGCAGCTACTAATTTCTTTGCGCAGAATGCTGACCCTGCACAATTGGTCAACGAAGGTAAAGCCGCACTTGAGGCTAAAAATTATCAAGAAGCATTCACAAAATTCAGTACTTATCTGACACAGACCAACAACCAAGATTCTGTAATCGCTTTTAACTGCGGTGTTTGCGCCGATAAAATTAAGAAACCGGCGGACGCTTTGAAATATTTCGATATAGCCGTACAGAAAAAGTATAACTTGGCCAATGCTTATATCGGTAAAGCCGGTGCATTGAAGGATTTGAAGAAGAATGATGAATATGTAGCTACTCTGAAAGAAGGTCTGGAAGCAGTTCCCGGAAATAAAACATTGACCAAGCTGTATGCCACTTACTATGTAAATCAAGGTATTTTGGCACAAAGAGCCAAGAAAAACAGTGCCGCAGAAGAAGCTTTCAAACAAGCGGTTTCTATTCAGCCCGACAATGTAAACGCACTCAATAGCTTAGGCTCATTATACTACAATCAAGGCGCAACTCTGCTGAAAACAGATGCAGATAAAGCAAAAGAGGAATTTAAACAAGCCAAGGAATACTTGGATAAACTGATTCCGTTATTGTCTGCCGACAAACCGGCTCAAAAGAAAATGAAAGACAATGCAAATACAATGTTGAATTTCATCAATTCTCAATTACAGTAAATATTTTCAAGAAGATAGCAAAAGAGAGGCAGGTACTGAATTACCTGCCTCTCTCTTTATTCTACCACTTGTATTATTTGGCCTTTCTCAATACCACTGCCGTACGTGCCGGAATATAGAGCTTCAGCCACTCCTTCTTTTCTTTCTTATACAGAGGGTCCGATAGAGTGAAATGCTTCACTGTATCATCGGTAAGGCCGTTACCGCCATAATCCGGATTATCCGTATTTAATATAACCTCATAAGAACCTGCCGGAACCAAGAAGCCATAATCAGTGAAAGACTGTTTAGGATTGAAGTTGAATACAAATATCAAATCCTTACGCATATACGCCAATATCTGATCGCCGTCATTATGCCAGATTTCCTGAACCGGTGTAGCCTGGAAATTCTTCACGCTCTTGATGACTCCCAACATGGCGCAATCGAAATCACCCAGATAATGATATGCCAGATTCTTGTTATCTACCAAATCCCATTGACGGCGGGCATACTTGCACGACCAGCCGTTACCTTCACGAGGGAAGTCTATCCATTCGGGATGGCCGAATTCATTACCCATGAAATTAAGATAACCGCCATTAATAGTCGTCGCTGTCAGCAAACGTATCATTTTGTGCAAAGCGATGCCGCGATGTACCGTATAGTTTTCATCACCCTTCTGCATGTGCCAATACATATCGGCGTCTATCAAGCGGAAAACAATGGTTTTGTCACCTACCAATGCTTGGTCGTGGCTTTCCGCATAAGATATTGTTTTTTCGTCCTGACGGCGATTGGTTACTTCCCAGAACATGCTGGACGGTTTCCAGTCTTCATCTATCTTTTCTTTGATAGTCTTAATCCAATAATCGGGAACATTCATAGCCATGCGATAATCAAACCCATAGCCGCCGTCCTCAAACTTGGCAGCCAGACCCGGCATTCCCGATACTTCCTCCGCAATGGTTATTGCTTTAGGATTAACTTGATGAATCAAGCGGTTGGCAAGCGTCAGATAACAAATGGCGTTATCGTCCTGATGACCGTTGAAATAATCTCCATAATTACAGAATGCTTCACCTAAGCCGTGACTGTAATACAACATGGAAGTCACACCGTCAAAACGGAAGCCGTCGAAGTGATATTCTTCCATCCAGTACTTGCAGTTGGACAGTAAGAAATGAATTACTTCATTCTTGCCATAATCAAAGCAAAGTGAGTCCCATGCCGGATGTTCGCGACGGGCGCCCGGGTAGAAATATTGATTCGGATCACCGGCAAAGTTCCCCAAGCCTTCAACCTCGTTTTTCACTGCATGTGAATGAACAATATCCATGATAACGGCAATACCCATGCTGTGGGCTGTATCAATCAATTCTTTCAGTTCTTCCGGAGTACCGAAACGGGAAGAAGCCGCAAAGAAACTGGAAACATGATAGCCGAAACTTCCGTAATACGGATGTTCCTGAATCGCCATAATCTGAATACAATTATATCCGTCCTTGGCAATGCGCGGAAGAATCTTTTCCTGAAACTCTTTGTAGCTGCCTACTTTTTCCTCCTGTTGTGCCATACCGATGTGGCATTCGTAAATCAACAACGGGTCGGTAGCGGCCTTGAAGCTCTTTTTTTTCATCTTGTACGGTTTCTCCGGAGACCATACTTGCGCGCTGAATATCTTGGTTTGCTCATCTTGAACAACCCGATTGGCCCATGCCGGAATGCGTTCGCCGCAACCGCCGTCCCAATACACCATCAACTTATATAAGTCGCCGTGTTTCATGGCGTCGGCGGGGAGCTTTATTTCCCAGTTGCCGTTCGCCTTACGTTTCAGGCTGTATTTTTTCTCTTCTTTCCAATCGTTGAATGTGCCAATCAGGAAAATTTGGGTGGCATTAGGCGCCCATTCGCGAAACACCCAGCCGTCATCTGTGCGATGTAAACCAAAATAAAGATAGCCGGATGCAAAATCCGATAATGTCTGCTTTCCCTTGTTGGTCAACTCAGCCTCTTTTTCAGCGGCATGTTTATGGCGTCCGTTTATGGCATCTGCATAAGGTTCCAGCCAAGGATCGTTTTTAATCAAATTCAATGTTTCCATAGAGGATTAATTTTGGATATTTGATATTATGCTTTAACTTTCACAATTACTTTTTTCACGCCGTCCGGAGTGATACCGGGAGCATGTCCGTCTTGTGGGAAGAAAATGGCAAACATACCAGGTTTTACTTCGATATAGCTTTCCGCCAGACCGGCAAAGAAAGTAATATCCTTTTCCGCGTTGTAAGGAGCATCGGCCGGAACGCAGTCTTTGGCAGCGGTATACCCCATTAATTCGGTTCCTGATAGAGGTATCTGGATGTCAATAAAGTCTCTGTGAGTTTCCAGCTTGGCATCTTCTTTTGCTTTCGGTTTGGTTTGCGCTACATTTACAAGCAAATCTTTACCTTTGAGCTCGGTTTTTCCCACTTCCAAAGCGTTTAAGTCGTGCGATTTCAAAAACTCGATGGCCTGTGCGAATAAAGGATTCAGCGAAGCGTATTTCTCTATGTTTTCAAGTCTGTCTACTACCATAATTCAAATATTTTTTAGTTAGTTATAAATAGGTAATTATTATTCAAAGTCGTCTATTGTGTAATTCACAAAGTCGGAAAAACGTTTCATCTGCTTGAAGACGTCATCTGTACGCTCCAGAAAGTCGGGAGCCAGAAAGAAGTTGTCAGGCTGATAACAAGTAACGGTGTATTCCTTACATTGCAGATACTTCAGGTATGGATAATCTTTTGGGAAACCTTTCGGGGCCGTCTTTAGAAAATTCTCTCCGATAACGGGAAAGTATTGCTTGAAAGCAGGATCCTCGACAATCCCCCGAAATTCATCCATATTATCATAAACAGCCTGTCTCAGGGCTTTCAGCAAGGGAGAGGGCGGACAATAGCTGCCACCCGCCAAGAGGCAGTTTCCCGGTTGCAGATGAACATAGTATCCGCAGTGGTCTGATTTCTTCCCTTTGGCATTGATGTAGCCGCCGAAATGATTTTTATAAGGCGTTTTGTCTTCCGTAAAGCGTGTATCCCGGTAGATGCGGTATGTGCAGTCCCTGGCTTCGATGCCACGAACACTTTCGTCAAACAATGAGATACGGGAGATAATAACTGTCAGCAGGTTCTCAAACTCGTTCCGGGCATTTTCATACTGTTCCCGGTGAGCATTGAACCATTCACGATTGTTGTTGGCGGATAGTTCTTTCAGAAATTGAAATATAACAGGGATGTTCATATCATATAAATCCTTATTTCTGCCAAATTTACGGATAATATTTCTAACATGCTACAAACAGACGTAAAAAAAAGCATCGGCTCTGGTAAACCGATGCTCCTTACACATTTATCAATCAAACAGACGCCTCTGTTTTTTGATGTACTTACTTATCACAAGCGGGTACGTCTCTTTTAATTAATCTTATATCTAATACTATGAAAAACACATTTATATAACATTACACTTTCAGATTTTGTTCATGGGGGTAAGCATATCTTTAGCAATTGTTATATCTTTGCACGAAAATATGTGAAATATGAAAGAGTATAAATACGACGAAGAAAGCGTTAACGCTCTGATAGAGTGGACTAAAACGGCGTCATTCCCCGAACAGGTCATGCTAAGCGAAGCGGAGAATATATTTGATGTGAAAAGGTATGTACAGGCCAATCTGAGCGATATAGCCGCTCATTATCCGGATGAATTCTATAATCCGGCCATCACCCGCCTGTATCAATTAAAGGATAAGATGGAAGGTAAAGATAATGCAGAGTGATTGGGTTCACCCTGCATTATCTATCTTTTATAGTTTTATTTTGAGAATCTTGCCGCTGCATCCCTCTACGGATACTTCCGTTGCCTTATAGGGCAATAGGCTTATTTTTTCTTCCTTACCGGTCAATAAGTCCACGGCCTGATATTGGTCCATCTGCGGTATTTGCAGAAAATCGAAAGCATGGGAAGGAATATTGATTGCAAGGTCGGCCGATATATGGTCGAAGTTCACGACAAACAGCAATAAATCCCGTCCGAACTTACGCAGGAAAGTATATTGCCTATGTTCGTTGAAGCGCCAGCCGTTGACGTTGGCATACATCAAATCAAAAAAGTCTCCTTGCGCAATCGCCTTTTCCTCGTTGCATAACGTCAATATGCGTTGATAGACACTATACAAATGTTTCTGATTTTCCGTCAGCATCTTCCCGTCGAATTTCCCGCCATTGCGCCAGCGACGGATAGTATCTACACTCCAATAATCAAAGATAGTGGTACGTCCGTCCCTGCCGCTGAATCCTTCGCTATCCATACCCAGTTCGCCGAACTCCTGTCCGAAATAAATCATCATGGGATTTACATTCATACAAGCCGATACGATAAGGGCGGGAATAGCCTTGCGCGGATTACTCGCAAAGAAATCGGAAGCGATACGCTGCTCATCATGGTTTTCCAGGAAATTCAACATCCGTTTTTCTATTCCACCCAGACTTTGCCATGCCCGTGTAATGGCGGTAGCGGACTCGTTGCCGCAAACTATCGCGCGGAGCGTGTCATATAATCCCACTTTGTCATAGAGATAATCAAATTTTCCGCGAAACAGATAGTTGCCGTATTCTTTCGGATTGTATACCTCGGCGATAAAGAGTAGGGCGGGGTACTTGGCCTTTACCTGCGGAATAGCCCATTCCCAAAACTCAACGGGAACCATTTCCGCCATATCGCAGCGGAAGCCGTCGATATTCTTATCCGCCCAAAACAGCAGAATGTCCAGCATTTTGGTCCATGTATCGGGAACGGGATTGAAATGACAGGTACCGCCATTCTGATAATCCACGCCATAATTTAGTTTGACCGTTTCGTACCAGTCGTTGATGTTAGGATACGCATCGAAACGGTTGTTACCCGTAGCCTTGGCGGGAAACTCTTTATAAGGTTCGGCGGCAGCGCCTTTCATGTCGAATTGTCCATGCAGTTCCGACTGCGGAATATAATAGAAGTTATTATAAGGACTGAACGCATAGTTCGTATCATCGTTTGCTCCCAACTGGGAAGTACCGTCCGGCTGCATATCCGAATGGTATTGACGTGCCACATGATTGGGTACGAAATCTATGATTACCTTCAGTCCGCTGCGATGCGTACGTTGCACCAGATTTTCAAATTCCTTCATACGTTCGGGAACATCTTTCGCCAAATCAGGGTCTACATCATAATAGTCCTTTATGGCGTAGGGCGAACCGGCCTTACCCTTTACGATAGCCGGATGGTCGGGCTGGATATTATAGCGACGGTAATCCGTTTGCGTTGCGTGTTCAATGATACCTGTATACCAAATGTGGGTAGCACCCAGTTTTTTGATTTCTCCTAATGCCTTGGCGGTGAAATCCGCCATCTTGCCGCATCCGTTTTCGGCGATACTGCCGTTATTGATGCAGTGGTTATTGTTGTTTCCGAATAATCGGGTAAACACTTGATAAATAATCAGTTTTTTTTCGTCGCTCATTGCTTGTTATTTAGAGAATGGTTATTTTTATTCTTTCCATATGGTGCCTTTTTCTATTTGCAGGCGTTCAAGTATGTCGTTGGTGGCATTGTATCCCTGCATAAATATCTCTTCCGCCTTTTCCAGCTCCCGGTTGCTGTAACCGTCCAGATTATAAGGCTCTATCAACAGGTCGGCTTTTTCCCGTTCGGGAAACGAGTTGGAGCGGAACATGAAGTTGTACGAACGCAAGGCTACACTTACGATATTCATTTTGTACTTAGGCGCCATTAAAGGGCTGACATTGATTGCCACAACCTTTTCGCATACCCGCCGAATGGTAGTTACAGGCAGGTTCATCAGCAAGCCGCCGTCCACGTAATACGTCTCGTCTATCTTTACGGGCGCAAACAGTACAGGCATACAGCAAGATGCGGCTACACGCTCCGCGATATCCCCTTTATGAAAATGCGCAAGACGCCCGTGGTCCAAATCCGTAGCGGTGATAATCAACGGCAATTTCAGCTCTTCCAGCTTTTTCGCCTTCAGGTTGCTTTTCAGGAAGTCTTTGAATTCACTAAGCTCAAACAAGCCCACTTTGGGAATAACCAGTTTCGTTAAATCCTGGAATTTATGCCCGGCAAAATAATCCAATACTTTATGGGGCTCGTTACCGTCCGCATAAAAAACACCGGCCAGCGCACCTGCGCTGACACCGGAAATTATGTCGGGCTTAATATCGTGTTCCAATAAAGCCTGCATGGCTCCTAAATGGGCAAAACCCTTAATGAAACCGCCGCTCAGGGCATAACCGATAGAATATTTGTTTGAGAACCAGTTGTTCGTTACTACTTCCATGTTGTTAAAATCTACTGTTTTTGTTCGGTACGAAATTAGTTATTTTATCGTAGTAAGAAAGGAAAATAGTAGAAAAATGTTCATTTATTATAGTATCCACGGGAATTTGAAACACGTTTCATCAAACAATGCATAGTCGGCCGTACCGTTTACCGCAAAGGTTTTGATGCTGCGCGCCTCTTTCAGCAATTCACGCGCCAGCTTTATGGTAGACCCCGTTTTTATGCGGTCGTCCACCAGTAAAATGCTCTTTCCCTTGAAATCAAAATCAACGGGAGCCAGCAATTGCGGAGTATCGTATTTAGGATGTTGGTATTCGTCCCTCAAATTGATGCGCAGCAGGTGCACTTCTTTTTGTAAACGCTGATTGATGATGCCGGCCGGAACAATACCGCCATTGGCAATAGCTACAATCATATCAAAATTATCGTGGAACTCGATCGTGCGGAAACGCTCCAGCACTTCTTCCATTGTTTTTGCCATAAGTAATGCGGTTTATATTTTTATCAACTCGTAATTCATTGTTCCCAAGCCTATTTTTTCGGCATGACGCAATCCGGCAAGCCAGTCCGTATCGGGATGTATCATGTGGAATTTGTCGCAGCCGCACAAGTCTTCGTGCTCGTGTTTCTTGGCAAGCACATTATCGCTGTGCAGTACGGGAGCCTGAATCACCAAATCCGCGCAAGCCTTATCCAGCGCTACGGGGTCTGCCGACGCCAGCATGCCGAGGTCGGGAATGATGGCGGCATCATTATGGTTCCAGCAATCGCATTCCGGCGATACGTTCATAATGAAACTGATGTGGAAGTGCGGCTTGTCTTTCAGTACGGCAACGGAATATTCCGCTATTTTGTAGTTCAGACGTTCGGACGTATCCCAGTCGCTTACTACGGCAGCGTCATGCTGGCATAGGGCTACGCATTGTCCGCATCCCACACATTTTGCATAGTCTATTTCCGCTTTACGTCCGGCGTTCAGATGTATGGCGTCATGGGCGCAATGCTTTACGCATATATTGCATCCGATGCAGTTTTCGATATCCACCTTGGGCTGAGATGAAGCGTGCAATTCCAGTTTACCGCCTACGCTGGCGCATCCCATTCCAAGATTTTTCAGAGCGCCGCCAAATCCGGCCTGCTCATGTCCTTTAAAGTGATTCATGCTGATAATGATATCGGCATCGGCAATGGCGGTACCTATCTTGGGAGCAGGGCAGTATTCCCCGTCTATCGGTATTTCCCTGTAATCCGTACCCTTCAGCCCGTCGGCAATAATCACCTGACATTGGGCGGATATAGGATTGAAACCGTTCTCCATGGCGCTCTGCAAATGGTCTACCGCATTGGAGCGACGTCCGGAATACAACGTATTGCAATCCGTCAGAAAAGGTTTGGCTCCGAAACTGCGGAGCAGGTTGGCCATGCGTGCGGCATAATTAGGACGGATATACGCCAAATTACCCGGTTCTCCGAAATGTATCTTGATAGCGGTAAAACTGTCTTTCAAAGGAAGTTGTCCGATGCCTGCACGTTTAAGCAGACGTTCCATCTTGTCTAAAAGATTAGAGGTGGGAGAGGTGCGTAAGTCTGAAAAATATACTTTGGCTTTTTCCATATATATACCTATATTAATTTAGTGATTATTTCTGCAAAATTAACAGATAAAATTAAATAATGATAGGGACATGGCAGAAAAAAAGAGATAGCCTTATAAAAATCAGACAGAATGAAAACCCGATTATCAACTTTTGTTTGAAGTTATGAAGATAATTTATCAATTTTCCTTTGGAAATATAAAAATAATTACCAACTTTACCCCCTGAATCTTCTACTGCCCAATAAAAAGACGGTAAGAAAAGCACAATAACATGCTACCTGTATGCAAACAAACAGCTATTGCCGTGTTACATGATATTCTTTTGGATGATACCCTGCAACCAGCACACTACCTTTTCCCAAGGGGAGAGAGGCAAATATCGTACCGTCCGCTACCGGGCATATACCGGCAATCTGCAAACCGCCGTACATCATAATGAACATAAAGACAAGAACCATGAGACGGGGAGCAGTCTGTTGCGGGCTGCTTTTCATCCTGCTTTCCTACGGTTATGCAGGGCAACGGACAGAAACGGACATCTCCGGCAGGCCATTCATGCTCTATTTCCGTTTCGACAAGGCAATGGTAGATAGCGGATATCTGGATAATGGCCGGACGCTGCACCATTTGGAAGAAATCCTTGCCGACTGCCGGCTGTGCGAACGAATCGATTCCATAAACATCCTTTCTTTCGCCTCTCCCGATGGTGACCATAGTTATAACGAACGGCTCACACACCGACGTTCGATAGCAGTAAAAGGCTATTTGGTATGGAAATATCCGCACCTTGACCAGTACCGTATTCATTCTCGCCCGCAAGGAGAGAACTGGCGGGAACTGCGTCGGCTGATTGTTGCCGACGAGCACCTGCCCAACCGGGAAGAAGTGCTGCAAATACTCGACCGTCACAAAGATACCGAGAATTGCAAGATACTATTGAAGAAGTTGAATGGGGGAATTCCTTATAGCTATATCTACAACCGGATGTTACGTTACCTACGCAATGCCGCTGTATGTATGATATGGATAAAACCCGACAGCATGCCAACAAACAAGGTAGCAAAGATATCCCGGCAACGGCAACTTCATGTATCAGCCGAGGGATACAAAACCGGATACGAATACAGAACACCATATCCGCAGAAACTGCCGGAAGCCACATTCCACCGCCATCCACTGTTTGCCCTGAAAACTAATATGCTGTTCGACGCCATACTGATACCTAATATAGAAATAGAAGTACCGATAGGCAAACGCTGGTCAGTGAATGGAGAATACATGTTCCCATGGTGGCTACTCAAAAGTAACCGGTACTGCCTTGAAATCCTTTCGGGAGGCTTGGAAGGAAGATATTGGCTGGGGAGCGCTCAGAACCGGGAACAGCGTGAAGTACTGACCGGACATTTCGTCGGACTATATGCCGGTGGTGGCGAATACGACCTTCAATGGAAAGAGGGCGGCTATCAGGGCGAATTCTTCATTGCGGCAGGCCTTAGCTACGGCTGGGCAACTCGTATCACCCGAAACCTCCACCTGGAATTCAATATCGGAATAGGCTTGTTACGTACGAATTATCGGCACTACCACGCCCAGGACAACTATCGTACCCTGATGTGGCAGGAAAACGGAAACTATACATGGTTTGGTCCTACAAAAGCCAAAATCTCACTGGTATGGTTATTGAACCGCAAAATGAAGAAAGGAGGCGTGGAATGAAGTGCGGGAAGAAATTGATAAACAACGGACAGACTGTACCGGCATTTATCAGGATGCGGAAGTGGATATTTCTGTATCTGCTGTTTCTCCTGGCAGGTTGTGAACGCCGTGAACTCACTTATTATAATACGGCTGAAATTATCCTGACCGTCGATTGGAGCCAGTCCGGGCTGAACAATTCAGAAGAAGCGGCATACGGCGCTAGCGCCATATTCTATCCGGTAGATGGGGGAGAGCCCAAAATTTTCCTGTTGGGCAATTACTCGCAGGAAACCGTGCGGTTATAGCAAGGAGTTTATAATGTAATCGTTTTTAATCGCTCCTTTACGGATTTCAGCAATATCGCTTTCCGTGGTGGTGACAGGTATGAAACGTTGGAAGCCTACAACAAAAAGACGGAAACACGGACAGCGGGAAAGAAAGGCGTACATACCGTCATTGCCCCTCCCGAAAAACTGGCAGCGGCAACGGCGACCGACTTTGCCGTGACACAAGATATGCTCGGCAACTACACACGGACAACCACCACTGGCAAAGCGGCATACCAAACTGCGGCAGACGACGAAAACCATACTCTGCACCTCATTCCGCAGAAACGCACTTCCGAAGTAGTAACGTTAATCCGCGTGAAAGGACTGAACAATATCCGTTCCGCCATCTGCCGACTGGACGGTATATCGGAATCTGTGTTTCTTGCTACGGGAGAGGTGTCGGCACAGAGCATATCGCAGGAGTTTGCACTTACCAATCCGGTGTTCGATGAAAACTCATCCTGTAACGGAACACTTACAGGTACATTCAACGTGTTTGGTATAGACTTCTCCCAAAGCCACCAACTGCACATAGAAGCGCAGTTAGTAGACGGAAAAACGTTTTTTACAGGCGATTATGACAATGTGCAGATAACGGAGAAAGACAACGGTGAAGGTGTCGTTACTATCTATGTGGAAGCGACAACCGACAGGATACCCGATGTAGAACCTGACGGCACATCCGGTTCAGGATTCGATGTAGATGTAGACGGCTGGGGAAACGAAGTGGATACCGATGTACCGCTGCAATGATACACCAGCGAATAAGCAATGAAGATTAGATATAGCAGATTATTAAAAATAAACCGTAATTAAAAAATTAGAGAAATGAGAACTATCAATGTTACAACGGTATTGCTTGTTGCCTTACAGATAATGGGTTGCTCGCAGAATGAAGTGACGGAAGTCAGTCCGGATATACATCCGCAAATGACATTCGGAGTATACACCGGAACCTCCACCCGCGGGGTAGACACGGACAACACCAGTATACTGGAAAGCCCGGATGCTTCCGATAAATACGGCGGCTTCGGCATTATGGGATACTTTACCGGAAGCCAGAAGTGGGAGGATGCCAAAGCAACCACCGCCCCAGGCTTCATGCACAACCAAAAGGTTGCATGGAATAGTAGTGAAAACGCATGGACTTACAGCCCTACCAAGTACTGGCCCAACAACAAGAACGACAAGATTTCTTTCTTTGCCTACGCACCGTATGAAAGCGCATGGCAGAGTGGAACGAAAGCAGGCGTCATAGTATGCGATGCCACAACAAAAGGTATTCCTTATATTACTTTCACACTCAAAGAGGGAGACGATCTTCCCAAGATGGTAGACCTCGTGGTTGCCGATAAGACCGATCAGCAATACACTGACGCCAATGGCGGTAAAGTGAGTTTCCAGTTCAACCATACGCTTGCCCGTGTTTCCTTCAAGGCCAAATTGGGTGATGGCGAATTCACCGGTATGGACGGAGACGAAAGTTTCGTCTACATTACCGAGATGTGGATTGTAGGACGAAATCATGGCACAACGGCAGCAGACGGTAATATGTCGCTACTCAACGCTTCAGCGCCCAGCAACAGTAACTCCAGGTTCTATACCACTGCAACATGGAAGGAACTGCACTGGAACTACGATAATGCCGTTATTCCCGAGAAAGATTTCAGCCTGAAAGCCATGCTGAAAACAACAGACGGCAGCATTACGGAATCGAATCCTACCGATGGACATGACAAGACGATTTCAGGAGTAAAGATCACCGAAGCGTCGCAAACCAATCCGGTTTCCCTATTCCCCGACAAACAGCATCTCTACCTGATTCCCATAGGCGACACGAATGTCAATCCGGATAGCGGAAGCGGTTGTGCCGACGGAGATATTCAGATAGGTTTCCACTATGATATCGTGAGCAAGGACAAAACAAACAGCAACCAATATATTGCCAGCCATGCCGAATCGGTAATCAAACTCCCCGTAGGACACTTGAAACGTCAGAAAACATATCAATACACGCTTACTATCAATCTGCACGCTATTACCATTAATGAGGTTAAGGTAGATACATGGGGCACTGAAGTAACGGAATCTCCGGTAGAATAATCCCACCCGTTTCCCTGTGAAGAAACGGATATAATGAAAGGCCGGACGAGGTTGAATGTTCCTTCTCCGGTCACCAGCAAAGAAAAGACATCATACGGAACGAGAGGCATAAACAGAAGAAAGCGAGAAGCATAAACGAAAGAAAACAAGAAGCATGAACGGAAAAACAAGATATATCGGAATAAGAAAACTGCGTAGTTGGCTGCTTGCAGTACCTTTGTTGCTGGGAGCTTGTTCCGGAGAGGACGTTACGGACGGTTTACCGCAAGGCAACACTCCCATAGACTTCGATAGCGGTACGCCGGAAACTAAGGCGATAGCAGGATATGCCACCGATACCGATCCGGTAAACATAGGCGTCTTCGCCTACCTCACACGCGGAAATTTCGACGAAAGCACCGCAACGCCTAATTGCATGTACAACCAGCTCGTTAGCAGGCAAACAGACGGCAGTTGGTATTATACCCCCGTCAAATACTGGCCTAACAGCCAGGTAACGGAACGAATCAGCTTCTTTGCATATGCCCCTTATACCGATGGAACGGGCGGCAACCTCTCTTTTCAAGGCAAAGAAACGGCAAGTGGATTTCCGATATTGAGCTATACCGTACCCCAGACAGAGAGCCGGCAGATAGATTTGCTCGCAGCGCCTCCGGTGATGAACCGGAATAGCGGCAATATAAGCTTCATACTGTACCATACCCTGACTAAAATCAATATTTACATAAAAAGCAAGGACGATACAACCGGAAAGTCAGTAACAGCATTCTCCATTACAGGAATGAAAAGCGGCATACTGACCTACCGTACCGCCACCACCGGCAACGTTAAAGGCTGGCAATGGAGCTATCCGCAGTCCGGCGAACTGGCTACCTTTACCGCCGACGCAACGAATTTCCCCGTATCCGATACCGTTGCGGAAGAAAAGAAACTGCTTGCCACCTTCTTCCTGCTTCCCAATGCAACGGGCAGTGAGTTCAGCATCACTTACCAATACACGGAGAAAGATAAGAACAACAATACGACCGTCCAAAGCATTAAAATGGAACATCAGGCCTTTCCATCTACCGATAACTGGCTTCCGGGAACTTCGGTAGGCTACACTATCGGCATTGCAAGAAAAGCCATTTCGGTAACACCGGAAGATAGCGCCGTGTTGTGGGAAGACGATACCGCCACCGAAATCGTAACCGGAACAGAAGGTTGAACGAAAAGCCGATTGTTCCGGCAGATAAGTAGAAACTTTCCTAAAAAGCATTGATATTGAAACAAGAAACTATTAAAAGGTATATGAAATCATTCACCGCCATAATCTTTTGGAGCATTCTATTGGTTTGCAGCGCATGTACCGATGACAACGATACGGACACCGGCAAAGGTACGAACTATCCCGACGGCATACCCCTTACCGTACGTACCACGACTATCGGCTTCGAGGTTCCCTCCGGTTCCGGACAGCCTTCCACACGTGCTTCGGCAGCAGATAAGCATCTTCATCCCGAATTCGTCGACAACGACAAGATTGGCATATTCGCTGTAAAAGACGGAGTGATACTGAACGACATCGACAATGTACCATTCGCATATAAGGTATCGGACAATAGTTGGAACCTGGTAGAGGGTGGTAAAACCCTCTATTGGTATAGTGGAGTAAGCTACATCGCCTACTATCCGTACAAAGAAAATATCGCGATAGACCCCTCGCTAAGTACGGACGATATTACTGCCTCGCTGGCAAAGAACGAAAAATTGCAGCCGGCAAAAGACCAGTCCTCAGTGCAAGAGTATGCCGCCAGCGACCTAATGATTGCTACCGGTACACCAGACACCTCCAATCCTTCCCAAATTGTATTGAACTTGCAGTTCAAGCATCAGTTTACCCTATTGGTAGTGCATCCACAGGCATACATAGGTTGCTATGCGCCCAAAGATGCAGGTTTCGTGTATCACCAAGAATCCAGAATCTTGGATACGGACTCACTGGCAAGGAGTGTAAGCCTGAACGGTGTTACCCCTTGCCAAGTCGATTCCATGAGATATTGCGCCATCGTCCTGCCGCAAGAAAACTCAAAGATTTCCGGCAACTATACAACCACCCACGGCATAAGCAATGAGCGGAAAAAGATAAATTATTCCGGTAGTTCCACCGCTTTTGCCCCCGGCAAGTGCTATACTCTGAAAGTAATCAGCCCTATACCCGGCAGGGGGAGTACGGAGCGTAAACTTTATCCCGGTGATTTCGTGTTTCAGAATGAAACCGAGAAACGAATAGAAGTACATCCCGGAAACAGTTCGTTGGACGAAAACGGGAAAATATACGATTATCAAAATGCAATAGGAATGGTTATTACCTGCTCTCCCGACAGAATGACGGATTCGGAATGCAACGCAGAAGGTTGGAACCATGCCTATGTAATGGGATTGAAGAATTTAGGAGTTGCATTGTGGGGAGTCAACAATCAAATGGCGGAAGATATCCCGGCAATGACACAGTATGATAAAATCGAGGATAACATGAACGGTTTTTCTGAAACGCGACAGCTATTATTAGGTAAAGCCGGTCTTGCTACTAATTATGTTTCTACTACTATTGCAAGCCAGCGAAAGAAGGAAGCAGTACCTGAAGGAATCAAACGCAGTCCGTGGTTCCTCCCGAGCATCGGTCAATGGTTCAATATGTTGGAGAATATCGGTGGGAGGTCTCCAAGAGATTTTGGAGACAATACGGCTTTTGGTTTGAATGATTTGAACTGGGGGCAAGAAACATTGGATAAACTGACGGAGCAGCTATCAAAAGTCGGTAGCTCATTACCTGCATTCAAGGACGATTTTCGGCTCGGTTTCAGTTGTAGTTCCCAATACAATGAAACAAGGAGCTGGATGCTACTTTGGCACATTGGCGACCCCGACTATCCCACTTGGGATAGGGTCTGCCTACAAGGATTCAGCAAAAGTTCAGGTTGGAACGTACGCTTGTTCTTCGCATTCTAATCATCAGAAAAGAAATGGCATAAAGGCCCGTTTCCATGCCCTATACGGTGGTCTTTACCATGCACGATAGCCTTACTTATATAGGCTTTAGCCCAGCAGACAGCTTCTTCAAGCCCGTAATAATTAGCAACAAAAGTAGCGATAGCTGAAGAAAGCGTACATCCCGTTCCGTGTAAATTGTGGCTTTCCACTTTTTGCTGTCCGAACAAGCTGATGTTACCGTTATCGTATAGTACATCGCACATTTCATCTCCGGATAAATGACCGCCTTTTACCAATACGGCGCAGTGATAACGGCTTGCCAAAAGATAGGCAGCTCGTTTCATCTCCTCCACATCCGTTATGGAATGCGACAAAAGCAGGGAAGCTTCGCTCAAATTAGGGGTTATCAGGGAACAAAGCGGAAAAAGCTCTTCCTGAATAACGCGTACCGTATCTTCCGTCATCAACCGACGTCCACTGGTAGATACCATAACAGGGTCATAAACGATGAAGCCGGGACGGTATTTTTGCATACACTCCGCAATGGCGTGCACAATCTCAGCATTATGAACCATACCTATCTTAACAGCGGCAGGCTGTAAATCGTCCATTACAGACTCTGTTTGGGCACGGACAATATCTGCCGGAACGGGGTAGACCGCCTGAACTCCCATTGTATTTTGTACGGTAACGGCAGTAACCACGGAAGCCGCATAACCTTTCAGTGCGGAAATCGTTTTGATATCTGCCTGTATACCTGCACCGCCGGAACAATCAGAACCGGCAATGGTAAGAATGATAGTTGGAGAAAACATACTGGTTATCGGAATTGAGTATTGATAAATTAAAGGACGGAAACGGAGCGGAGCAGAACTTTGAAGTGATTGACAAAGTCCGTTCCCTTCTGCTGCCAGACATCACCCAACAGAGCTACGCCGCCAAATCCCAAAGAACCTATTTCGGACAAACGGTTGGCCGTGACACCACCCAATGCTATTACTTTGGTATCGATAATACCCGCCTGTCGAGCTTTCCGCAAACAGTCAGAGGTAAAGGCGGCGGTATATCCCTCTTTGGAAATACTATTGTATATGGGGCTAAGAAAAACATAATCGCATGCACTCTTATATTTCGTCACTTCTGCCAATGAATGGCACGACCGACTGATATGCCCGATAAATCCTTCCGGGGCTATCGGGTTACGTCCATTCAGATGAATACCCTTTAACTTCCAGGAGGATGCCAGTTGGAAATGGTCGTGAACGACGATGCGTTCCAAATAGCCCGCCGGGAGCCGGAATAGGAGATTTTCCATTTCCTCATAAGACGCACCGGGTTTACGAAGATGAAGAATTTCGAGCCCGGCATCGAACAGTGAAGTGATTGCATCGGCTTCTCCTTCGAAAAAATCCGGCACGGTAATCGTTATTAGTTTCATACAGTTTAGAGAGTATTAATGTTGTCTACAATGAAAGAACGAACGATTGCATGGTTCTTAAATCCACAGTCCATAATTTCCCTGCCAAGACCTCGCCGTAGCCGCAAATGAGCTTCAGCGTTTCACTCGCTTCCACACTGCCTACGATGGCAGGGGTAACACCTACGACGGAGTTGTCGGGAGCGGGCATTTGCAATGTTGCGGTTTCGTCGGGAAACAAATCCCTGTATGTCTTGGGTCGCTCACCGTAACAGAATACGGAAACTTGTCCTTCAAATCCCTGAATAGCGCCGTACACATAAGGCTTGTTCAGCGAGCTGCAACTGTCGCTAATCAGATAACGGGTGGAGAAGTTATCGCATCCGTCTACAATGATGTCATATTCGGCAACCAGACGGCGGGCATTCTCCTGATTGAGACGGAAAGGATAGGCATGTACTTTTACATCACCGTTCAAAGCCTGCAATCTTTGGGCGGCACAGTGTACCTTAGGTTGTCCTACCTCGTTTTCCGTGTACAATATCTGGCGTTGCAGGTTGCTGATACCGACCGTGTCATCGTCCACCAAACCTATTGTACCTACCCCTGCACCTGCAAGATAGAGGGCGACAGGGGAACCAAGTCCGCCTGCGCCTACTATCAGAACTCTTGCCTTATGCAGTTTTTCCTGTCCGTCTTCTCCTATTTCGGGAAGAGAGGTTTGTCTACTGTATCGGGTCATGATGAGAATTATAAGTATAAAGAAAGAGGCTTAAACCCGTTTCAGGTCGAAACTGGCATCCCAGTCTTTCCATACGGGTTCGCGGCCTAAACTTTTTAAGGCTTTGTCCACTTCCACGGCTTTGCGTTCATCGCTGACGTGGAATTGCTCCAATGTCTGCGGATAGCTGTAATATCCGCCCGGTTCCGTCTTGCTTTCCGCGCTCATGGTGGTTACTCCCAGAGTAGCCATGTGATCGCGTATGAAAGCCGGTTCGCGGGTAGAATAGGATATATCCACATCATGGTCGAATATCCGCATGGCGAATGTAACTTGCGCCAGTTCTCGGTCGCTCATAATCACGTTGGGTTGGAAACCACCGTTTTCCGAGGGACGCATGCGCGGGAAGTTGACGCTATACTTTGTTTTCCAGTAATGTTTCTGGAGATAGCGCAAGTGGTATGCCATCATGCAAATATCGGTTCTCCACTCTTTCTCCAAACCGATAAGCACTCCCATACCGATGGAATGTACGCCCGCCTGTCCCATACGGTCAAAGCCGTTGACACGCCATTCGAATTTGGACTTCATGCCGCGCGGGTGATAGATGTTATAGTTTGCCTTATGGTAGGTTTCCTGAAAGCAGATAACGCCGTTCATGCCATGCTCTTTCAGCTCGGCATACTCTTCGGCTTTCAGGGGCATTACCTCAATCTTCAGGTTACTGAAATAAGGCTTTGCCAAATCGAGTGCGCGGGCGATATAGGGAACGCCGGCTTTGACGGGGTTTTCACCCGTAACCAGCAACAGGTTCTCAAAGGGAGCGAGCTTTTTGATAGCCTTGTATTCGTTCACAATTTCCTCTTCCGTCAATATGGTGCGGGGCATGGGATTACTGATATGGAAGCCGCAGTACACGCAGGAGTTGGTACAGGAGTTCGTAATATACAACGGCACAAACATGGAAATCGTTTTGCCGAAACGTTCCTCCGTATACTTTTTGCTTAAACGCGCCATCGTTTCCAGATAGGGGACGGCGGCCGGTGAGATGAGTGCCATAAAGTCCTCTACGTCACAATGTTCTTTGGAAAGGGCACGACGTACGTCCGCATCTGTTTTGGAGTGGATGCGGTCGGTCGTCTCTTCCCAGGATATTTTTTCTAATTCGTCTGAAAACATATAATTCTATTTTAAGAATCACTCTTTTTTCTTTAATTCTCTTGACAACCGCATCGCGCAGAAATTCGGCCCGCACATGGTGCAGTATTCTCCGTCGATATGGTGTCCCGCCCGGAAATAGGTCTGTGCGCGTTCCGGGTCGAGCGAAAGGTCGAACTGGTCTTTCCAACGGAACTCGTAACGTGCCTTGCTCAAGGCGTTGTCGCGTACTTGCGCGCCGGGATGCCCTTTGGCAAGGTCGGCGGCATGGGCGGCTATCTTATAGGTAATGACACCTACGCGTACATCTTCTTTGTCGGGCAATGCAAGGTGCTCTTTCGGAGTAACGTAGCACAGCATTGCCGTACCCAGCCAACCGATTTGAGCCGCACCGATGGCAGAAGTGATGTGGTCGTACCCCGGAGCAATATCCGTAACCAGCGGGCCGAGCGTGTAGAACGGCGCATTGTGGCACTTCTCTATCTGACGTTCCATATTCTCCTTAATCTTGTGCATGGGCACGTGTCCGGGGCCTTCGATGAAAGCCTGTACATTCTTGTCCCAGGCACGGAGCACAAGCTCGCCCATGGTATCGAGTTCGGCAAACTGCGCTTCGTCATTGGCATCGTACGTAGAACCGGGACGCAGGCCGTCGCCCAAGGAAACGGCTACATCGTATTGCGCCAATATATCGCAGATGTCATCGAAATGCTCGTACAGAAAGCTCTCCCGGTCGTGTACCAAGCACCATTTGCTCATGATGCTTCCGCCGCGGCTTACGATACCGCACAGACGTTTATCCGCCAGGTGTACGTTGTGGCGGCGGATACCCGCGTGTATGGTGAAGTAGTCCACGCCTTGCTCGCATTGTTCAATCAAGGTATCCCGATAGAGTTCCCAAGTGAGCTCCTCTACTTTGCCGTTCACCTTTTCCAATGCCTGATAGATGGGCACCGTGCCTACGGGAACCGGGCAGTTTCGGATAATCCATTCGCGCGTTTCGTGGATGTTTTCTCCGGTAGATAAATCCATTAAAGTGTCACCGCCCCATTTGCAGCTCCAAAGGGCCTTTTCCACTTCTTCGTCGATGCTTGAAGTGGTGGCGGAGTTACCGATGTTCGTATTGATTTTCACAAGGAAGTTACGGCCGATAATCATCGGTTCGGCTTCGGGATGATTGATATTGGCGGGAAGCAAAGCACGCCCTTCCGCTATTTCTTGGCGGACGAATTCGGGGGTGATATGCGTTTCTATTCCTAATTCGGCGCAATTCATGTTCTCGCGAATCGCCACATATTCCATTTCGGGAGTGATGATGCCTTGCTTGGCATAATACATCTGCGTGCAGCATTTGCCTTGTTTGGCGCGATAGGGTAATGAGATATGCTCAAAGCGCAGGTGGTCGAGCGACTTGTCGTCACGGCGCATACGGCCGTATTCCGAAGTAATCTCCGGCAACTGCTCCACATCGTCGCGACGCAAAATCCAGGGCTCGCGCAGACGGGGCAATCCTTTTTTAAGGTCAATCTCTATATCGGGGTCGCTGAACGGACCGCTGGTATCGTAAATATAAATATCCGGATTGGGAGTAATGACTTTTTCTTCTCCGACAAAAGTCGTACTGGGTACTTGCTCTACTTTGCGCATAGCCACGCGCAGTTCCGGATATATGTTTCCCGACAGGTATACCTTTTCCGAACGGGGAAATTTAATTCTTGGTTTCATAGCTTATTTAATAATGTGTTTTATTCATTGAGAAAGGCTGTAAGGGGAGAACTGGCCTCGGCAACAAAGTTATCGGCCTGCAATCCTAAACCGGCTTCATAAGCCATGCGTCCTGCTTCTACGGCTTGTTTGAAAGCCTCTGCCATGGCTACGGGATTGCCCGCTACGGCAATGGCCGTGTTGACCAGACAGGCGGAAGCGCCCATTTCCATTGCTTCGGCGGCATGGCTGGGAGCACCGATGCCGGCATCTACCACCACAGGTATGGTGGCCTGTTCGATGATAATCCGCAGGAAGTCGCGGGTCTGCAATCCTTTATTCGTACCGATAGGCGCACCCAGCGGCATGACGGTGGCGGCTCCGGCTTCTTCCAGACGTTTACAAAGCGTAGGGTCTGCCTGACAATAGGGAAGAACTATAAAGCCTAACTTTACCAGCTCTTCCGTAGCTTTCAGGGTTTCGGTGGAGTCGGGAAGAAGATAGCGCGGATCGGGGTGGATTTCCAGTTTCAGCCAGTTGGTTCCGAATGCTTCGCGTGCCATTTGCGCGGCAAATACGGCTTCTTCGGCATTGCGCACGCCGGAAGTGTTGGGCAGAAGCTGGATATGGGGATGACGGATATGCTTCAGCATATCATCTTCTTTATTCTCCAGCTCTATACGTTTCATGGCCACCGTCACCATTTCCGTGCCGGATGCCAGAATGGACTGCTCCATGATTTCATTGGAATTGAACTTTCCCGTTCCCAAAAACAGGCGGGAGTTGAATTCACGTCCCGCAATGATTAATTTTTCCATATCTTATTTATTTGTTAGTTCGGTGATAGTCTGTTTGATTGATTGCCGTAAGTATTCTCCGCATTTCTTCCACCGGATTATCCGCCCGCAGCACGGTACCCGAAAGGGCAATGCCCGTAACTCCTGTCTGCATGACAGACGGAATATCTGCGAAGGTAATTCCGCCGATAGCGACGATAGGCAGGTTAATGTTCTCCGCGCGCATTTGACGGATAATCTCTTTATATCCTTCCAAACCCAGAATAGGACTGAGCTTTTGTTTGGTGGTGGTATATCTGAACGGTCCGCAGCCGATGTAATTTACTCCGTCGAGCCAATGCTTCTTTACATCTTCGTATGTGTTGGCCGTACCGCCTATGATATATTCGTCTCCGAGTATGCGCCGCGCTTCGGCAACGGGCATATCATTCTTGCCGAGATGTACGCCGTCAGCACGGATTTCCCTGACCAGTTCCACATGGTCGTCGATAATGAATATTGCGCCGCAATCATTGCATAATTTTCGTATTTCCGTCGCTATGGGCAGTATTTCCTCTTTTCCGGCATCTTTCATGCGCAGTTGTATCCATCGGCAACCGCCTTCCAAAGCCATACGGGCCGAGTCGAGGTAGGAATACCTTTCGGTGTAATGTGTAATGAACTGAAGTGATTTCATAGGCTTATCCGCCGCAGGCAGCTTTTATTATAACGATAGATATTCCTTCGGACAGAGCATAATCCGTCCATTCCGCACGTGGAACCATGCGGTTATCGACAGCAACGGCGACGCCTTGCGCCGGCAGGGAAAGTTCATTTGTCAGTTGTAAAAGGGTAACGGCCTCGGTTTCCACTTCTTTGTTGTTGATTAATACTTTCATGTTTTGTTTCTGTTAAGTAAAACAATGGAAGTAAATACAAAGAAGTACCGTTAAGGTAAGTTCCAAGAAGAAAAAATATCCAATTCCTACGGCAGTACTAACTGCATCAGGTTCGAGGGTATAATCTCAGCCCGTCGGGGCACCCCTTTGTCTTTACGGTGGCAAAGGTAAAGGAAAATAAAATATAAAAAACAAAAGGAGAGGATTTTTTATCAAAGGGAAGCAAAATGAATAAAAAAGATGGGGATGTGCCAATCGAAATTTTGACACATCCCCACCGGAAGTAACTCCAAAAGGAATTTCTTTTATGGATTATGCAATGCCATGAGCCGTTGCACTGGCATCAATCTTCTTGATAAGCCCTTGCAGAACTGCACCCGGACCGCATTCCGTAAAGTCGGTAGCACCGTCGGCAACCATATTCTTGACTGTTTGAGTCCAGCGTACGGAAGCTGTCAGTTGAGCCACAAGATTCTTCTTGATTTCAGCCGGATCCGTGTGGGGAAGAGCGTCTACATTCTGATAGACAGGGCATTTCGGAGTATGGATTTCAGTAGCGTTGATAGCTGCTTCCAATTCGACCTTGGCAGGATTCATCAGCGGAGAGTGGAATGCACCGCCTACCTTTAAAGGCAAAGCGCGCTTCGCTCCGGCGGCTTTCATCAGTTCGCAAGCCTTGTTGATGCCTTCAATGGAACCTGAGATTACGATTTGTCCCGGACAGTTGTAATTGGCAGCCACGCAAACCTCGCCTTCCGCACTTACCTGTGCGCAGATTTCTTCCACTTTTTCGTCCGGCAAAGCAATGATGGCGGCCATAGTGGAAGGCTGCGCTTCACAAGCTTTCTGCATTGCCATGGCACGGGCATATACAAGTTTCAGACCGTCTTCAAAGCTCAACGCGCCGGCGGCAACCAATGCGGAAAACTCACCGAGTGAGTGACCGGCAGTCATTTCCGGTTTGAAATCATCGCCCATACAAAGCGCGGAAATTACCGAGTGAAGGAATACGGCAGGTTGCGTTACTTTGGTTTGGCGCAAATCTTCGTCCGTGCCGTTGAACATAATATCTGTAATACGATATCCGAGGATATCGTTTGCTTTTTCAAAAAGTTCTTTGGCTAAAGCCGAATTTTCGTACAAGTCTTTACCCATTCCTACGAACTGAGCACCTTGACCTGGAAATACAAATGCTTTCATATTTACTTATTTTTAGTGTTTAATTAAAAAAGTGGTGCAAAGGTATAGGTTTTTCTGATAACCACCGCACAAATGGACGTTTTTTGTGCAATGCACTATTTTTACATGTGGTTAGAATACAATATGTACCACTTTCGAAGGACAGGCAGGCAAGCGGTAAAATCCTTATAAATTAAGCAGTTTACAGTTATTGTATATCTTACAATTACTTATGCCGGGTATCCGCTTAAATTACATATTGTATTTTATACGATAACACAATAAGTTCATATTGTAAAATATATGATATGTATTTACCTGTAAAATAATGCTTTATAACATCATTAAAATATTCTTTTTCTTTATTGCAAATTAGAAAAACCTCATTATATTTGCAGCCGTTAAACATAAATATTATGCAAAACATGGAACATAACATGCCGTTGGCCAACAATCATATTTCCGTAGATTGTGTAGTGATCGGTTTTGACGGAGAGCAATTGAAAGTTCTGCTGATTAAACGGGCGGGAGAGGAAGAAGGTGAAATCTTTCATGACATGAAACTTCCCGGCAGTTTGATTTATATGGACGAGGATTTGGATGAAGCTGCCCAACGGGTACTGAACGAATTGACAGGTCTCAAAAATGTAAATCTGATGCAGTTCAAGGCATTCGGTTCCAAAAACCGCACCAAAGACCCTAAGGATGTACATTGGCTGGAACGGGCCATGCAGTCCAAAGTGGAGCGTATCGTAACCATCGCATACCTCTCGCTGGTAAAGATAGACCGTGCGCTGAATCGCGATTTGGACGATTATATGGCAAGTTGGGTGGCTTTGCCGGACATCAAAGCGCTGGCATTCGACCATAACCTTATCATCAAAGAGGCTATGACCTACATCCGCCAATATATAGAGTTTAATCCATCGTCATTGTTTGATTTGCTGCCGCGTAAATTTACGGCATCCCAGCTTCGTACCTTATACGAATTACTGTACGGCAAACAGATTGATGTGCGCAATTTCCATAAAAAGATAGCCCTCATGGAATATGTGGTTCCCTTGGAAGAAAAACAACAAGGCGTAGCCCACCGCGCTGCACGGTATTATCGGTTTGACAAGAAGATATATAATAAGGTGAGACGATGAAATCATAAATCATAAATTAAAAATCATAAATCTTCATCATGTATTTATTAGGTTATGACATCGGCAGCTCGTCCGTAAAAGCGAGTTTGGTAAACGCAGAAAGTGGTAAATGTGTCTCTTCTGCATTCTTTCCGAAAACAGAGGCGGAAATTATCGCCGTAAAACCGGGTTGGGCGGAACAAAATCCGGAAAACTGGTGGGAAAACTTAAAATTGGCTACGCAAGCCGTATTGGCAGATTCCCGTGTGGATGCGGCAGATATCAAAGCAATCGGTATCTCTTACCAGATGCATGGGCTTGTGTGCGTTGACAAAGACCAACATGTATTGCGCCCGGCAATCATCTGGTGTGATTCAAGAGCAGTGCCTTACGGACAAAAAGCTTTTGAAACGTTGGGAGAGGAAGTGTGCCTTTCTCATCTGTTGAACTCTCCGGGTAACTTCACGGCATCCAAACTTGCCTGGATAAAGGAAAACGAGCCTTTTGTCTATGAGAAGATATACAAGATTATGCTGCCCGGCGATTACATTGCCATGAAGTTGAGCGGTACAATCTGCACTACCGTATCAGGCTTGTCGGAAGGTATGTTCTGGGATTTCAAGAACAACCGGGTAGCGGACTTCCTGATGAAATATTATGGTTTTGACCATTCGCTGATAGCCGATATCAAACCGACTTTTTCCGAACAAGGACGTGTAAATGCTACGGCTGCACAGGAATTAGGTTTGAAAGAGGGTACGCCAATTACATACCGTGCCGGTGACCAGCCTAATAACGCATTGTCACTGAATGTATTCAATCCCGGTGAAATTGCATCTACCGCAGGAACATCCGGAGTAGTGTACGGTGTGAACGGTGAAGTGAATTATGACCCGAAATCACGTGTCAACACCTTTGCGCACGTCAATCACACCGCAGAACAAACCCGTTTGGGAGTTCTCTTGTGCATCAACGGTACGGGTATTCTCAACTCGTGGGTGAAACGCACCGTTGCTCCCGAAGGTATTTCTTACAACGACATGAATATTCTTGCGGCTCAAGCTCCCATCGGCAGTGCAGGTATCAGTATCCTGCCTTTTGGCAACGGTGCAGAGCGTATGCTGGAAAACAAGGAGATAGGTTGCTCCGTTCAGAGTGTCAACTTTAACCAGCATGGCAAGCAGCACATTATCCGTGCCGCACAGGAAGGAATCGTATTCTCCTTTAAATATGGTATCGATATTATGGAGCAAATGGGTATTCCGGTACAAAAAATCCATGCGGGCAAGGCTAATATGTTCCTCAGTCCGCTGTTCCGCGAAACACTGGCCGGCGTAACGGGAGCGGTAATCGAGCTTTATGATACCGACGGTTCGGTAGGTGCGGCCAAAGGCGCAGGTATAGGCGCGGGTATTTATAAAGACAATAACGAAGCTTTTGCAACATTGGAGAAACTGGAAATCATAGAGCCGAAGCAGTCCGACCGTCAGGCTTACGCAGATGCGTATGCACGTTGGAAACAATGTCTGGACATCAATATGAAATAGCAAACAGTTAAACAGTAAATATATTAATCCTTTAAAAACAATTAGAATTATGGCAACAAAAGAGTATTTTCCCGGTATAGGAAAAATTAAATTCGAAGGTAAAGAAAGTATGAATCCGATGGCATTCCGCTATTACGATGCAGAGAAAGTCATCATGGGTAAGAAAATGAAAGACTGGTTGAAGTTTGCCATGGCATGGTGGCACACACTCTGCGCAGAAGGCGGCGACCAGTTTGGCGGCGGCACAAAACAGTTCCCCTGGAATGGTGATGCCGACAAAGTACAGGCTGCCAAGAATAAAATGGACGCAGGTTTTGAATTCATGCAAAAGATGGGCATCGAATACTATTGTTTCCACGACGTAGACCTTTGCGAAGAAGCCGCTACCATTGAAGAATATGAAGCAAACTTGAAAGCTATCGTTGCTTACGCAAAGCAAAAACAGGCAGAAACCGGCATCAAACTGCTGTGGGGTACTGCCAACGTATTCAGCCACGCACGTTATATGAACGGTGCCGCTACCAATCCCGATTTCGACGTTGTAGCCCGCGCCGCCGTTCAAATTAAGAACGCTATCGACGCTACAATCGAATTAGGCGGTTCAAACTATGTATTCTGGGGCGGACGCGAAGGTTATATGTCTTTGCTGAACACCGACCAGAAACGTGAAAAGGAACACCTTGCGCAGATGTTGACTATCGCACGCGACTATGCCCGTGCACGTGGCTTCAAAGGCACGTTCCTGATTGAACCGAAACCGATGGAACCTACCAAGCATCAATATGATGTGGATACGGAAACTGTTATCGGCTTCCTGAAAGCTCACGGTTTGGATAAAGATTTCAAAGTGAATATCGAAGTAAACCACGCTACACTGGCAGGCCATACATTCGAACACGAACTTGCCGTTGCCGTAGATAACGGTATGTTGGGTTCTATCGACGCCAACCGTGGTGATTACCAGAACGGTTGGGATACAGACCAATTCCCTATCGACAACTACGAACTGACGCAAGCCATGATGCAAATCATCCGCAATGACGGTTTGGGTAACGGCGGTACTAATTTCGACGCTAAAACCCGTCGTAACTCTACCGACCTCGAAGATATCTTCATCGCTCACATTGCCGGTATGGATGCTATGGCACGTGCCTTGGAAAGCGCTGCCAAGTTGCTCGAAGAATCTCCTTATAAGAAAATGCTCGCTGACCGTTACGCTTCTTTCGACGGCGGTAAGGGTAAGGAATTCGAAGATGGCAAGCTGACTTTGGAAGATGTCGTGGCTTATGCGAAAGCTAACGGCGAGCCGAAGCAAACCAGCGGCAAGCAAGAATTGTACGAAGCAATCGTAAATATGTATTGCTGATAAATAGGGATTAGTGACGAGTGATTAGCGGTTAGTGATTAGTGATAATTGTTTATCACCCATCACTTATCATTAATCGCTCATCACTAATCCCTAATCACTAACTCCTAATCACTATTATCATGAATTATACAGAAAAAGGTAGCAAACTCTACCTCTTCTCTATCGTACTTGTGGCCGTCATTGGCGGTCTGCTTTTCGGTTATGATACCGCGGTTATCTCCGGTGCTGAAAAGGGACTGCAAGCTTTTTTTATGGGGGCCGATTTTGAATACACAGATGCAATACACGGCATTACATCATCCAGCGCACTGATAGGTTGTATCATCGGTAGTGCCGTCTCCGGTTTTTTTGCTTCCAGATTAGGGCGCAAGAACTCTCTCTTTTTGGCCGGTATCCTGTTCTTTTTATCGGCGCTGGGTTCATATTACCCGGAATTCCTGTTCTTCGAACACGGCGTTCCTTCCTATTCTCTTTTGGTAGCGTTCAACTTTTACCGGGTTTTGGGTGGTGTAGGCGTAGGACTGGCTTCTGCCATTTGTCCGATGTACATTGCCGAAATTGCTCCAAGTAACATTCGCGGAACATTGGTGTCATGGAACCAGTTTGCCATTATCTTCGGTCAGTTGGTGGTGTATTTCGTGAACTTCCTGATTTTGGGCAGTCATGCCAATCCTGTAATCGATTTGGTGAACGGAGTAAATCAGATAATGAACCCCGAAGCTGCTGCATGGACCACAGAAACTGGTTGGCGTTTGATGTTTGTCAGCGAGGCTGTTCCGGCGGGATTATTCGCATTGCTGGTATTGCTGGTTCCTGAAACGCCGCGTTACCTTGCCATGTGCGGCAGAGATGAAAAGGCTCTGAATGTATTGAGCCGAATCAACGGTTCGTCACAAGCCAAAGTAATTTTGGCCGAGATAAAAGCCACTACCGAAGAAAAGACGGAAAAACTATTTACGTACGGTTGGATGGTTATCTTCATCGGCATCATGTTGAGCGTATTCCAACAGGCTGTCGGTATCAATGCCGTACTGTATTTTGCCCCGCGTATATTCGATACAATGGGGATGGCTAATCCTATGGTGCAGACAGTGCTCATGGGTGTCGTGAATATCCTGTTTACCTTGCTGGCCGTATTTACGGTTGAGAAATGGGGACGCAAGCCGTTGCTTATTTCCGGTTCCATCGGTATGGCCGTAGGAGCTTTCGGTGTGGCGCTTTGCAACATCGTCACAGGACTTCCGGCGATAATCTCCGTTATCAGCATTATGATTTACAGCGCTTCGTTTATGTTCAGTTGGGGACCCATCTGCTGGGTATTGATTGCCGAAATCTTCCCGAATACCATCCGTGGCGCTGCAGTAGCTATTGCGGTGGCATTCCAATGGATTTTCAACTTCATTGTTTCGTCTACTTTCCTGCCGATGTACAACATGCGCCTCGGGGAAATGGGAGATAAGTTCGGCCACATGTTCGCCTATGCTCTTTATGGCATTATCTGCGTAGTGGCGGCCATCTTCGTATGGAAGCTCGTACCCGAAACGAAAGGCAAGACTTTAGAAGATATGACCAAGCTTTGGAAGAAAAAGAAATAAGTTTGTAAGGACTTCATTCAACAGAATATGAAAGGCTGTGCGATTCAAAATGAATTGCACAGCCTTTTGCGTTTAAACCTCTCGACTTTTGATGCCTACCATCAGGTGGTACTGCTCGTACCAAGGCATGGTACGGAGACTGCCACCCGGTGGTACACCGCGTACCTCAACATGGTACGGTCGGTACCAAGGCATGAAATAAGTTGGTACATGCAGTTATTTGATTATAAGCATGCCGTTGCCTATCGTAATATATCCCTGATTCGTTCAAACTGTCCGTCGGTTTTTTCCGGAACAATCTGCAAAAGATAGGATAAAAGGGGATAGATGTCTACATTCACAAAACCTTTGGCAGTATATCCTGTTTTAAAATCCGGTCCGATGGCACGAAACATCACCTGCATATCGGGACTTTGAGGGAAATATCCATGCGCGCCTTTGGTGTCACGCGCCACATCCGTGAACTGCCATCCGAGTTCCGGAGCAACGACAATATCGCCTATGCGGTCACTGCTGCCGTAATGCAGTTCTGCGGGAATCTCCTCTTTTTTCCATACGTTGATATGGGTCGCTTTTTTCAGTGTATTATAGATAGAATCACGATATTCGGGTTTAGAAAATATGGAAGTAGGCGTACGGCCGTCTACCACTTCACACCATTCCGGTTTTAAATAATCATTTATATTGACTACACGCTCAGCGCTGATATCGGTCATGCCGTGGTCTGAAGTGACAATAAGATTGACATCTCCGGCAAAAGGAAGGGCTTCTATCTTTTTTCTCAATACTCCCATCAGGCTGTCCATACGCTGAACCACTGCGCCTGTCTGCGAACTGCGCGGACCGTTATGATGTCCGCTGCCGTCAGGTTCTTCAAAATACAACATGACAAGTCCGGGACGTTCTTCCTCGGGCTTTTGCAGCCAGGTCAGCACAGTATCTATTCGTTGTTCAAAACTCAGAAAAGGTTTGGCGTTCCAAGGCCTGTAATAAGTGGGATGAGCGTTTTTGATGGCAATGTCAGCACCTACCCAATACATGTTGCCGGTTTTAATACCTTGTTTCTGGGCTGTAATCCATATCGGCTCCCCTAAGTAATATTCCGGATTGTTACGGGTGGCGGAATCGCCCATCGAATACTGCCGTTTGTTTTTTGCATCCCAAAAGGTATTGTTGATTATGCCGTGATGGTCGGGAACCAACCCGGTAGCCAGGGTATAGTGATTGGGAAATGTAGAAGCGGGATAGGAGGGAAGCATTACGGCTTTTACCCCATCTGCCGCCATACGGTCTAAATTGAGAGTTCGGTACATAGCGGGATAGTCCCAACGAAAACCGTCCAGTGAAACAATAACGGTGTAGTGCTTTTTCGGATTTGCCGCATTCAGTGAAAGCAAAAATAAAGCGCTGAATGCCAACATCATAAGTTTACGCATATCTTATTTATATTTAGTATGTGCGGGGATAAATATCATTTTGGCGGTAAAGGTAGGAAAAAATCATATCCATAAAGATTAATGTATCGGTAAAACTGTAACTTTGCACTGTTTTTAATTCAGATGTAACACAATGAGTATGGACGAAATGAAAATCAATAAAGTGCAGATACGTAATCTGCAAATAGAAGATTATGACCAATTGGCACAATCCTTCACGCGTGTTTATTCAGACGGAAGTGATGTTTTTTGGACGCACAAACAGATAGAGAAACTGATCCGTATCTTTCCGGAAGGACAGATTGTGACGGTTGTCGATGAGAAGATAGTGGGATGTGCGCTTTCCATCATCGTAAACTATGACGATGTGAAGAATGACCATACCTATGCCCAGGTTACGGGTAAGGAAACTTTCAATACGCATAATCCCAAAGGTAATATTCTCTACGGTATCGAAGTTTTTATCCATCCTCAATACCGCGGATTGCGTCTGGCACGCCGTATGTACGAATACCGCAAGGAAATCTGCGAAATGCTGAACCTGAAAGCCATCATGTTCGGCGGACGCATTCCCAATTACCATAAATACGCCGACCAGATACGCCCTAAGGAGTATATTGATAAAGTAAAACAAAAAGAGATTTACGACCCCGTACTGACTTTCCAGTTGAGCAACGACTTCCACGTGCGTAAAGTGATGCGCAACTATCTCCCTAACGATGAGGAATCCAAGCACTACGCCTGCCTCTTGCAATGGGATAATATTTATTACCAGCCGCCTACGCAGGAGTATATTAGTCCGAAAACCACCGTGCGCGTCGGCCTGGTGCAATGGCAGATGCGTACTTACAAAACATTGGACGATTTATTCGAACAGGTGGAGTTTTTCGTGGATGCCGTATCCGACTACAAGAGCGACTTTGTACTTTTCCCGGAGTATTTCAATGCGCCGTTAATGGCGAAATTCAATGACGAGGGAGAGTCGGAAGCCATCCGCGGACTGGCCGCTTATACCAATGAAATCAGAGAACGGTTTGTAAAACTGGCCATCAGTTACAACATCAATATCATTACAGGCAGTATGCCGCTTATCAAAGAAGAGGACGGACGTTTGTACAACGTAGGTTTTCTGTGCCGTCGCGACGGAACATACGAAATGTACGAAAAGATACATGTCACTCCCGATGAGATTAAAAGCTGGGGATTGAGCGGCGGTAAATCCTTGCAGACATTCGACACGGATTGCGCCAAAATCGGTGTGCTGATATGTTATGATGTGGAGTTCCCGGAACTTTCACGTATCATGGCAGACCAGGGAATGCAAATATTGTTTGTTCCGTTCCTTACCGATACGCAGAACGCCTACTCGCGTGTGAAGGTATGCGCTCACGCCCGTGCCATTGAAAACGAGTGTTTCGTTGTCATTGCGGGCAGTGTGGGTAATCTTCCCCGTGTACACAATATGGATATACAATATGCCCAGTCGGGTGTGTTTACTCCTTGCGACTTCGCTTTCCCCACCGACGGAAAGCGTGCCGAAGCCACTCCGAACACGGAAATGATTCTTGTGTCCGACGTGGATTTGGATTTATTGAACGAGCTACACACCTATGGCAGCGTTCGTAACCTGAAAGACCGCAGAAATGATTTATATGAAGTGAGGATGAAGAAGTAAGGATAAATCCGCGTAACCGGCGGCGAGCTTTTGTCGCGATACACGTATGCAACAATGCATCATTTTAAAATTATCTATTCAAAAATCTCTTTTCTCTAACTTTTTTGTAAATTTGCACCCTTAAAACAAAGAGGATAGCTCCAGGTGCGCTGAAAAGACTCCTCGGGCTATCTCTAAGAGTAGTAAATCGTAAATAGTCAAATCGTAAATATCAAGATGGGTAAGAAGTTTGCCGAATATTCAAAGTTTGACCTTTCGGAAGTAAATAAGGAAGTGTTGAAGAAATGGGACGAAAACCGGGTTTTCGCCAAGAGTATGACAGAACGTGAAGGTTGTCCTTCTTTCGTGTTTTTCGAAGGACCTCCCTCGGCCAACGGTATGCCGGGTATTCACCATGTAATGGCTCGCTCCATTAAGGATATTTTCTGCCGCTACAAAACCATGAAAGGTTTCCAGGTGAAGCGTAAGGCCGGGTGGGACACACACGGGCTTCCTGTGGAACTGGGTGTGGAAAAAGCGCTCGGCATTACCAAAGAGGATATCGGTAAGACTATCTCCGTTGCCGAATATAATGCCGCATGCCGCAAGGACGTGATGAAGTTTACCAAAGAGTGGGAAGACCTTACCCACAAAATGGGTTATTGGGTGGATATGCAGAACCCTTATATCACCTATGACAATCGTTACATCGAAACCTTGTGGTGGCTGTTGAAGCAACTTCATAAAAAAGGACTTCTTTATAAGGGGTATACCATACAACCGTACTCTCCGGCTGCAGGAACCGGCTTGAGCTCTCACGAGTTGAACCAGCCCGGTTGCTATCGCGATGTAAAAGATACAACCGTGGTAGGACAGTTCAAGATGAAGAACTCGAAGCCTGAAATGGCGGAGTGGGGTACTCCTTATTTCTTGGCATGGACTACAACTCCTTGGACATTGCCCTCAAATACCGCTCTCTGCGTAGGTCCGAAAATCGACTACGTGGCCGTACAGACCTACAACGGCTATACGGGTGAAAAGATGACTGTGGTACTTGCCAAAGCATTGCTCTATACTCACTTCAACAAAAAAGCGGAAGGACTTGCATTAGAGGATTATAAACCCGGTGATAAACTGATTCCGTTCAAGATTGTAGGCGAATATAAAGGCCCGGATTTGGTAGGAATGGAATATGAACAACTCATTCCGTGGGTGAAACCGGTGGACGTGGATAATGACGGTAATTGGAGCGTCAGCGACAAAGGCTTCCGTGTAATCCTCGGTGACTATGTGACCACGGAAGACGGTACGGGTATCGTACACATCGCTCCCACATTCGGTGCGGACGATGCTTTCGTAGCCCGTGCGGCAGGTATCCCTTCCTTGTTCATGATTAACAAGCGCGGTGAAACCCGTCCTATGGTAGACCTTACCGGTAAGTTCTATTTACTGGACGAACTGGATGAGAAGTTCGTGAAAGAATGCGTTGATACAGATGCTTACAAAGAATATCAGGGCCGTTGGGTGAAGAATGCCTACGACCCTCAATTTACCGTTGACGGCAAATATGATGAGAAAGCCGCGCAAGCTGCCGAAACTCTCGACATATATATATGTATGATGATGAAGGCAGCCAACCAGGCGTTCAAGATAGAGAAGCACGTGCATAACTATCCGCATTGCTGGCGTACGGACAAACCCGTATTGTATTATCCGTTGGATAGCTGGTTTATCCGCAGTACCGCCTGCAAGGAACGTATGATAGAGCTGAACAAGACTATCAACTGGAAACCGGAAAGTACCGGTACGGGACGTTTCGGCAAATGGCTGGAGAACCTGAACGACTGGAATCTGAGCCGTTCACGTTACTGGGGTACTCCGTTGCCTATCTGGCGTACGGAAGACGGTGATGAGGAAAAGTGTATCGAATCCGTGGAAGAACTCTACAACGAGATAGAGAAATCCGTTGCAGCCGGACTGATGGCGTCCAATCCTTACAAGGAGAAAGACTTCCGCCCGGGTGTGTACACGCAGGAGAACTATGACAAGATAGACCTTCACCGTCCTTACGTGGATGATATCATCCTCGTATCCAAAGACGGCAAGCCTATGAAGCGCGAATCAGACTTGATTGACGTATGGTTCGACTCCGGTTCCATGCCGTATGCGCAGATACACTATCCGTTTGAAAACAAGGAATTGCTGGATAGCCATCAGGTATATCCCGCCGATTTCATCGCAGAAGGCGTAGACCAGACACGCGGTTGGTTCTTCACCCTGCACGCTATCGCCACAATGGTGTTCGACAGCATATCTTATAAGGCTGTAATCTCAAACGGTCTGGTACTCGACAAGAACGGCAATAAGATGTCCAAGCGTTTGGGCAATGCCGTAGACCCGTTCTCTACTATCGAGAAATACGGTTCCGACCCCCTACGCTGGTATATGATTACCAATTCTTCTCCGTGGGACAACCTGAAGTTCGACGTAGACGGAGTGGAAGAAGTACGCCGTAAGTTCTTCGGTACCTTATATAATACATATTCTTTCTTCGCCCTCTACGCAAATGTGGACGGATTTGAATACAAGGAAGCCGATGTACCGATGGCGGAACGTCCGGAAATAGACCGTTGGATTATCTCCGTACTGAACACGCTGGTGAAAGACGTAGACAACTGCTACAACGAATACGAGCCGACCAAAGCCGGACGATTGATTTCGGACTTTGTGAACGACAACCTTTCTAACTGGTATGTCCGCCTGAACCGTAAACGTTTCTGGGGTGGTGGCATGACACAAGATAAGCTGTCTGCTTTCCAAACGCTCTATACCTGTCTGGAAACCGTAGCCAAACTAATGGCGCCTATCGCTCCGTTCTATGCCGATATGCTCTATTCTGACCTGATAGCGGCAACCGGACGTGACAATGTCGTGTCCGTTCACTTGGCCAAATTCCCCGAATGCGAGGAAGAAGCGATAGACAAGGAGCTGGAAGCACGCATGCAAATGGCACAGGACGTTACTTCTATGGTATTGGCTTTGCGCCGCAAGGTGAACATCAAAGTGCGCCAGCCGCTGCAATGCATCATGATTCCGGTTGTGGACGAAGAGCAACGTGCCCACATCGAAGCCGTAAAAGCGCTTATCATGAACGAGGTGAATGTAAAGGAAATCCGGTTTGTGGACGGTGCGGCCGGGGTACTCGTGAAGAAAGTGAAGTGCGACTTCAAGAAGCTGGGCCCGAAATTCGGCAAGCAAATGAAAGCTGTTGCCGCCGCCGTAGCCGAAATGCCGCAGGAAGCCATCGCCGAACTGGAAAAGAACGGTTTTTATACACTGAACCTGGACGGCGCGGAAGCCGTAATCGAAACATCCGACGTGGAAATCTTCAGTGAAGATATTCCGGGCTGGCTGGTTGCCAATGAAGGCAAGCTGACTGTCGCTCTGGAAGTTACCATAACCGAGGAGCTTCGTCGCGAGGGTATCGCCCGCGAATTGGTGAACCGTATCCAGAATATCCGCAAGTCAAGCGGCTTTGAGATAACGGATAAAATAAAGATTACATTATCAAAAAATCCGCAAACAGATGATGCGGTAAATGAATATAAAGACTATATTTGTAACCAGGTTTTAGGAACCTCACTGACGCTGGCAGACGATGTAGAAAGCGGTACAGAACTTGAGTTCGACGATTTCAAACTGTATGTAAGCGTTGTAAAAGAATAAATTATTAATACTAACGATTAAACACGTAAAGTTATGGCAGAAAAGACAAGATACTCGGATGCTGAATTGGAAGAATTCCGCGCCATTATTATGGAAAAGTTAGAGTTGGCACAACGCGATTATGAATTGCTGAAAGCCAGTCTGACAGGTGCAGACGGTAATGATACCGACGATACATCTCCAACGTACAAAGTACTGGAAGAAGGGGCTAATACCTTGTCTAAGGAAGAAACGACACGTTTGGCGCAACGCCAGCTGAAGTTCATCCAGGGTTTACAGGCGGCTTTGGTACGTATCGAGAACAAAACGTATGGTATCTGCCGCGAAACAGGTAAACTGATTCCTGCCGAACGTCTGCGTGCGGTGCCTCATGCAACATTAAGCATTGAAGCTAAAAACAACGGCAAGAAATAAGGATGAAGAAATTTTTCACGAAAGGGCGGATAGCCTTACTCGTTATTTTCTCGGTATTGATTATCGACCAGGTAATCAAGGTGATTGTTAAGACGCAAATGTATTGGCATGAGAGTATACGCATCACTGATTGGTTCTATATCTATTTTACCGAAAACAACGGTATGGCTTTCGGCTTGGAGATATTCGGGAAATTGTTCCTTACTTCATTTCGAATCGTTGCGGTAGGAGTGATAGGCTGGTTCCTGTATAAGTTCATAAAGCATGGCATGAAGACGGGATTTATTGTCTGTGTTTCACTCATTCTGACGGGAGCATTGGGCAATATCATCGACAGCGTATTCTACGGAGTGCTGTTTAATGAAAGCACCTATTCGCAACTGGCAACTTTTATGCCCGAAGGCGGCGGATACGCTCCGCTGTTCTACGGCAAAGTGGTCGATATGTTCTATTTCCCCATTATCGAAACAAACTGGCCTGAATGGATGCCGTTCATAGGTGGAAACCATTTCATCTTCTTCAGCCCGATTTTCAACTTTGCCGATGCTGCGATCAGTTGCGGTATCATAGCACTGTTGCTGTTTTACAGTAAATATTTGAATGATTCCTATCATGTTATAAAGAAATCATGAAAAGGAAAAAACGGATTCAATGGTATAGCGTAATCCTTTTGGCGTTCGGTCTGACAGCGTGCCAGGTTAAAAGACCTGATACGGTCATACCGGACGCCAAAATGGAAAATGTGCTTTATGACTTCCACATTGCAAAGGCAATGGGAGAGGAAGTTCCTTATAGCGACAGTTACAAGCGTGTGCTGTACATTGAATCGGTTTACAGGAAACACGGCATCACTCAAGCCGATTTCGACACCTCAATGGTGTGGTATGCCCGCCATCCGGATGCTCTCACAAAAGTCTACGAGAAAGTGAACCAACGGTTAAAGGCCGAGAGAGACGGTATCAACCATTTAATAGCCTTGCGTGACAACAAGCCCAAAGAATCTCTTCCGGGCGACAGTATCAACGTATGGATAGGCCGGCATATCTATCATCTTACCGGAACGCCGTTGGACAACAAGCTGGCCTTTACGCTTCCTTCGGATACCAACTTCAAGGACAGGGATACACTGCGGTGGACGGTTCGCTTCCGTTTCTTGAACGGAGCGCCCGACAGCCTGCATGCTCCATTAATGGCCATGCAGATTCTTTATGCCAAAGATACGCTGAACGAGATGCTTAAAGTAAAGCGTTCGGGTACGGAAACCATTTCTTTATTTGCCGATACATTGGGAGAAATAAAAGAAATACGAGGTTTTATCTATTATCCTGCACAGAAATCTACGCAGAGTATATTAGCAGACCGTATCAGCCTGATGCGTTATCATGCAACGGACACCTTGTTTAACGTTGATAAAGAAAGTCTGCAAACCGATGATAAGGCGATAAAGAAAGATACGGTTCCGGGCAAACCCGTAGAATTGAAGAAACAGGATGAAAAGAAAGACAGTATCCGCCGTCCTGAAATGCGTCCTCGTCCGAGATTACGCCAAACTACCGAAAAGTAATGAAACGCTTCGCTTCCCATTTTTTGTTCTTGCCCGCATATGGCTATCTAAAGCAATATGCGGTAGAAACGGAAGAAGGGGTGGTTGTACGTTTATTTCCATTAACCGAGGAGATGGAAAATGTGGAATGGTTGCCGGGGGCTATCGTGCTGCTGACGCAAGAAGAGTTGAAAGAACCTGACATAAATTCCCCCATACCAAACGCTCAACAAAATTATAGTAAAACGTCCGCAGAATTTTACTATAATTCTAAAAAAAATATAGTAAAATTCCCCCGGAATTTATTAATGGCTCCGCCGCCCTCTATTAACGGGAGTTGCAGACTGCGACCCGTCTATTTCTCTAATTTTGACATTACAACAATGCTGCCTGTCGACGGAACTCGGCACAAACTACTGCGGTAGCAATGGCAACATTCAAAGATTCGGAAGTTTCACGTTCCGACGGATAGTTGGGAATATAAAGTTTACGATTGATAAGCTGCTCCACCTCGTTTCCTATACCGTTGCCTTCATTTCCCATAACAATCAATCCATGGGCCGAAAGCGGTTGAGTATACATGTTTGCCCCATCCAAAAAAGTACCGTATACCGGTATGTCTTTTAATGAACCTATCAGTTCGGGTAGGGAAGTATAATGCAGTTTTACCCGTGCAATGCCGCCCATAGTGGCCTGTACGGTCTTGGGGTTATAGACATCCACCGTATTGGGCGAACAGAAGATATGCTCGATACCAAACCAGTCGGCAAGGCGGATGATAGTGCCCAGATTACCGGGATCCTGTACATCGTCCAATGCCAGACAGAGGGAACGGCTTATAACGGAAGCATCCATTGCTTCTTCCGGTTGTTCAAACACGGCGAGTACCTGTTGCGGAGTTTTCAACAGACTGGCGCGTGAGAGTTCCTCTTCGGAGACTTCGGTTATGTCTTCTACCGATAGATGTTTGTGTGCGGAAAGCCATTCTGCCGTTGCAATCAGAAAGCGGCAACGGAAGTGCCCCAACAAATCGCCTACCAGCTTCGGCCCCTCCGCCAGAAATACTTTATCAGCCTTACGATTCTTCTTCAACTCCAATGAACGGATATATTTGATACGATTCTTACTCAGTGCCATAAGTTGTTTGGTTTTATTTGGCAAAAGTACACGATTATTTCTATATTTGCAGTAATTTATGCGCCAATTAATAACTTAGTATGAAGAAAGGCTTTCGCTACGCACTACTTGCTACCGCCATACTTTTATTAGCTTCATGTTCTGCCACGAAATATGTGCCGGAAGGTTCGTATTTATTGGACGAAGTGCGCATACAAACGGACAACAAGGAAATCAAGCCTTCAAGCCTCTCGATGTATGTCCGCCAAAATCCGAATGCCAAATGGTTCAGCCTGATAAAGACACAGCTGTATGTTTACAACTGGTCGGGCAGGGATTCCACGCGCTGGATAAATCGTACCTTGCGACGAATGGGAGACGCGCCGGTTATCTACAAGGCGGAGGAAACCGAACGGTCCGGTGAGGAAATGACAAAGGCCATACAAAACATGGGCTATATGAGTGCCACCGTAGAACCGGTTACACATGTCAAGAAGAAGAAATTAAAGTTGACTTATAAGGTTTCCAGCGGAAAGCCCTATAAAATCCGTTCGCTTAAATACGACATCAAAGATGAGAAAATCAAGGAATACATGCGACAGGATTCGGCAGACACCTATCTGACCGAAGGCATGTACTTTGATGTGAACCGTTTGGATGCAGAGCGTCAGCGCATTACGGACAATCTTCTTCGTAACGGATATTATAAGTTCAACAAGGAATACATCTCATATACGGCAGATACGGTACGGAATACCTACCAAGTGGACGTAACCATGCATTTGGCGCCTTTTCGGCAGCACAATGACGATACCCCGCAAAATCATCGGCAGTACTACATCAACAAGGTAAATTTTATAACGGACTACAATGTGTTGGAATCATCTGCTTTGAGCAGTATAGAAATCAACGACTCCATACATTACAAGGGCTTTCCCATATATTATAAGGATAAACTCTATCTGCGCCCGAAGGTACTGACCAATAATCTGCGTATTGTACCGGGCAGCTTGTACAACGAACCGGATGTGCAACGTACCTACTCCAATTTCGGACGCTTGCAGGCATTGAAATATACCAATATCCGTTTCTTTGAAACGCAGGTAGGCGATACCGCCAAGTTGAATGCTTATGTGATGCTGACGAAAGGGAAATACCAGTCCGTATCGTTTGAGTTGGAAGGAACCAATTCTGCGGGAGACTTGGGTGCTGCCGCATCCGTATCATTCCAGAACCGGAATATGTTCAAGGGTTCCGAAACCTTTATGATAAAGCTGCGTGGCGCATACGAAGCGGTATCTGGTTTGCAGGGCGGTTATAATCACGAGGATTATACGGAGTTAGGAGCGGAAGCAACCATAAATTTCCCGCGTTTCCTCTTTCCGTTCCTCTCCAACGACTTCCGGAGGAAAATACGCGCCACTACGGAATTCGGCGTACAGTACAATTATCAGATACGTCCGGAGTTTTCACGCATCATCGCCTCTGCCAGTTGGAGCTACAAATGGGGGTTGCAACGCCAGAGAGCACAGCACCGCATTGACTTGCTGGACATCAACTATCTGTACATGCCTTCCATTTCGCAGGAGTTTCGCGACAAATATTTGAATAACGAGCAGAACTATATTTTAAAATACAACTACGACGACCGCCTGATTGTTCGTACAGGGTATAGTTATACATACAATAGCGCAGGACAAGCCCTGATGAATAATGCAATCATCGGCAATTCATACTCTATTCGCTTTAATTTTGAGTCGGCAGGCAATCTCTTGTATGCTTTTGCCAAAATGACAAACATGAAGAAGAATGAAGACGGGGAATATTCATTACTGAGTATCCCATTCGCACAATATGTCAAGGGAGATTTTGACTTTGCCAAGAATGTCGTTATAGACAACCGTAACTCCATTGCGTTCCATGTGGGAGCCGGTATTGCCGTACCTTACGGCAATGCAACGATTGTACCTTTTGAAAAGCGTTATTTCTCCGGCGGTGCAAACAGCGTACGCGGCTGGTCGGTACGCGATTTGGGTCCGGGTGTTTTTCCCGGTGACGGAAACTTCATGAATCAGTCGGGAGATATTAAACTGGATGCAAACATAGAATATCGCACGCGCTTGTTCTGGAAGTTCAGAGGAGCAGTCTTTGTGGACGCGGGTAATATCTGGACACTGCGCGATTACAAAGACCAGCCGGGCGGTAAGTTCGAATTCAATAAATTCTATAAGCAGATAGCCGTAGCTTACGGTTTGGGATTACGATTGGACCTGGATTTCTTCGTTCTGCGTTTTGACGGTGGTATGAAAGCTGTCAACCCGGTGTATAACAACAGAAAAGAACATTTTCCTATTATACATCCCAAATTCAGTCGTGACTTTGCATTCCATTTTGCAGTGGGATATCCGTTCTAACATGAGAATATCCGCCTGAAAAAAATATAAAACAAAAGGCTGCGCAATGTTCTTTAAAGAACCGCGCAGCCTTCTATTTTATCTTAATTCTTATTTTTCAGTTCTCAACGTGCGGCATAATACGTATTGATCATAGTTGCCTGACGAGCGGCAGATACACCTTGAGCGTCCAAAGTAACAGTCATATCTTCACCGTTAGGTAAAGTCATCTGTGCCGTACCGTCATTGTTCATCTGCAAAAGTTCGGTACTTACGCCGTCTGCTACAACATTCCAGGTATTTAAATCCTTATCGTAGATTAGCTCCATAGATGCGGTTTCATCACCTTCTTTTGTGATGGAATAACCGTTTTCAAGAGTTTCTACCAGGTAGTTTCCGTTTTCGCCTTTTACTTTCTTTACATCACCGATACTTGCCAAAGGATTATTTCCACTCCAGAATTCGATAGAGTTGATCACCAAAGCATCTGCCAAGTAGCATACGCCATACACCGGAATGATGTTGAACGCAAGAAAAACAAGTTCATTGACAAACTTATTGCTGACACCCTGGTTCCAGCTTAACAACTTGCCGTGCAAGGCAAAAGAACCGATACATGAACTGAAAAGAAAAGCACCGCATACCATTACAGTTGCGGCCAATTTCAAATTGAACTTTTTCATAATCACTTTCTTTTATTTTACTGTATTTATTGAGATAGTATCTCATTATCTATTTATAGGTTAGTGCAAATATAACCATTTTTATAAAAAAACACAAAAAAGCCGCAAAAAAACAACATTTTGTAAAATAAAAGAGTAGCCTTTCTCTCTATTTGCGAGAAAGGGATTTGGAAATCCAGCGGTCTACCGCAAATCTACCCGGGCCTATGATGTACATCAGTACAAATACTACCAAATAAACGAACGCAAGTTCTTTTACCGCAAACGGGTCGCTGCCATGAACGACGAAGAATGCCACACACATTGTAAATATCATGGGAATCATGGCCAGTCTGTATAAGAAACCGATAATAAACGCCATTGAACACGCCAGCTCACCAAAAATAGCCAAACCGAGAGAAAGGGGACTGCCGATACCGAGAGGGTCAGGGAATACCGCGGATAGTTCCTGATAGTTTGCCCATTTATCAATGCCGTGGTTCATCATCAGAATACCGAACACAACTCTGACCGTTAATAATATAACAGATATAAAGGTACCGTCCGGTTTAGAGGGGAATAAAAATCGCTTTAACATAATCATTCGTTTTTTTAAGTTGATATATACTCTTAACAAATAAGAATGAATAAATGTTTACTCCCGCTTCAATGGTTTGATGATTATCCGTAATGACGGATCGTAAGTAAAGTAGCTCCACATCCAGTCTACAAATATAAACAAGCGGTTTTTTACGCCCACAATACTCATTAAATGAATAAACAGCCATACAGCCCATGCCGGAAAACCGCCAAAACGCAGTTTTTTTAATTCAACAACCGCATGATTACGGCCGATGGTGGCCATAGAACCTTTGTTGTGATAAACAAAAGGTTGCAAAGGCAGACCTTGCTCGATACGTTGCAGGTTTATTATTAAATTCCTTGCTTGCTGAATGGCAGGTTGGACAACTTGCGGATGCCCTTTGGGAAAAACATCGGAAGTCATCAAAGCTGTATCGCCAATGGCAAAAATATTGGGATACTCATACAAACGGTTATAATTGTCTACTTTTAGGCGGTTTCCCGGTCCGTAGGCTTCAGCCGGTAAGCCTTGCAGGCTGTTTGCCTTTACACCGGCCACCCAAAATACATTTTTCGTGTCGATTACGGAGCCCTCGCTCAGTACAAGCTTATTACCTTCATAATTCATCACTCGCGCGTTCAGCTTTATCTCTACATCCCGGCTTCGCAGGTAGTCCGCCACCTCTTGAGAGGATTTTTCTGAAAAGGCGGACAAGAGGCGGGGAGCGCCGTCTATCAGAATGATACGCATTTCGTTGATATTCAAGTCCGGATAGTCTTGCGGCAATACAAACTTTCGCATTTCCGCCAAAGCGCCTGCCAACTCTATCCCCGTAGCTCCACCGCCCACTATGGTGAATGTCATCAGACGCTTACGTTCTTCCTGATTTCCGGTATTTTGAGCTTGTTCAAAACTGTCCAGAATTTGATTACGGTTGAACAGGGCTTCCGATGTATTCTTTAAAGCCATGGTCTGCTTGGCCATATCGTTGTTGCCAAAATAGTTTGTATCGCATCCGGTGGCGATCACCAGATAGTCATAAGCCAGCGTACCGATGGAAGTTTCCAATAAGTCGTTCTCCGGAATTACGCGTTGAGCTTCACAAATACGTATGTGGAAATGGTCTCTTTTCTTAAAGATTTTGCGGTAAGGAAAGGAAATGGCGCTTGGCTCGATACCTGCCGTAGCCACTTGATAGAGTAGAGGTTGGAAAATATGGTGGTTGTTCTTATCCAGTAAGACGACCTGATACTTATCACTCTTTAGTTTTCTTGCCAGTTTCAGTCCGCCAAAACCGCCACCTACAATAACCAGTCGTTTACGTCCCTCTTTATCGGGGATATCCATTGCTGTTTTCATATTTCAAGTTGTTCTTTGTTCATTATAAAGAAACACAAGGAATTAAGGAATGTTCTGTCAAGACCCGGGTTAAAATACTCTAAGGAAATTATAGACACTAAATAGGAAGAAATGGAAACAAAAAGGCTCGTAACATTGTTGTAACATGGATTATTTACAACTAACTTTGCCCCGAAGTTTTCTTAGCAATAGAGAATGAGCACAAAACTAAAAGGATGTCTATTATCTTTAATCTTGTTGGTGACTGTAACTGCTGTTCATGCACAAACACGTTTGGCAGAAGCAAATACTTCGGCAGACAAGGGTTCTGCCATCACCCTTGACTCTGTTCCTGCAAAGCGGAACTTCTTTAAAAAGTTCCTGAATTACTTCAATGACGCCAATAAAGAAAAGAAAAACAAGAAATTCGATTTCAGTATTATCGGCGGACCGCACTACTCCAGCGACACCAAATTAGGACTGGGACTGGTAGCTGCGGGACTTTACCGCTCCGACCGGAACGATACGATTCTTCCGCCTTCCAATGTTTCACTGTACGGAGATATTTCTACGGTAGGTTTTTATCTGTTGGGAATACGCGGAACGCATCTGTTTCCTCATGACAGATACCGTTTGAATTACAACCTGTATTTCTATTCTTTTCCCAGTTTGTATTGGGGAACAGGGTATGACAACGGAGCCAACAGCGATAATGAAAGCGACTATGACCGTTTTCAGGCACAAATGAAAGCCGACTTCATGTTTCGGCTGGCTCCGAACTTCTACATAGGTCCTATGGCTGTATTCGATTATATATACGGACATGATTTTGAAAAACCGGAATCATGGGAAGGCATGAGCGCACGTACTACCAATCTCAGTTTAGGCTTGTCGTTGCTTTATGATTCGCGCGACTTTCTGACGAACGCATACAAAGGATACTACCTGAGAATAGACCAGCGTTTCAGCCCTGCCTTTTTAGGAAATAAATATGCGTTCAGCAGCACAGAACTGGATACAAGGTACTATCATACCGTATGGAAAGGCGGTGTTCTGGCCGGACAGTTTCATACATTGCTGAATTATGGAAATCCTCCCTGGGGACTGATGGCAACTTTAGGCAGTTCGTATTCCATGCGCGGCTATTATGAAGGACGTTATCGCGACAAATGCGCGATGGATGCCCAAATAGAACTTCGCCAGCATGTGTGGAAACGGAACGGAGTGGCCGTATGGGTAGGAGCGGGTACTGTTTTCCCGAAAGTCTCCGAGTTCGATGTGAAACATATTCTTCCCAATTATGGTTTCGGCTATCGCTGGGAATTTAAGAAGAGAGTGAATGTACGTTTGGATTTAGGGTTTGGCAAACACCAGACCGGATTTATATTTAATATCAATGAAGCTTTTTAGAGAAATCAAAAAATGGTTTGAAAACCAAGAGAATTTGTTTTATTTGTTCCTGATAATTCTGATAGTACCCAATATTGTACTATGCTTTACGGAACCTATGCCGCCGGTGGCAAAAGCGTGTAATGTGCTATTGCCATTCTCCGTCTATTATATAGTGATGAGCCGGTCGAGGAATTGCGGCAAGACTTTCTGGATATTGTTCCCTTTTTTGTTTTTCGGAGCATTCCAAATTGTATTGTTATACCTTTTCGGACAGTCCATCATTGCGGTAGATATGTTTCTCAATTTGGTAACGACCAATTCCAGTGAAGCATTGGAATTACTGGATAATCTGATTCCCGCCATTGTCATCGTAGTATTGCTGTACATTCCGGCGTTGATTCTGGCTGCGGTATCTGTCATCAGGAAACGGAAACTGCCGGAACCGTTCATCCACAGAGAGCGCAGACATGCCCGGATAGCGATAATCATCGGAGTCCTGTCATTGGGAACCGCCTATCTGTTCGATTCCCGTTATGAATTGAAATCGGATTTATATCCGGCCAATGTGTGCTATAACATTGCACTGGCCTTTCAACGTACCGCACAGACACAGAACTATGCAGAGACCTCGAAAGATTTCACTTATCAGGCAAAAGCCGTTCATCCGGGAGAGGATAGGGAAGTCTACGTCATGGTAATTGGAGAAACATCCCGTGCCGCCAACTGGTCGCTTTATGGTTATAATCGTGAAACGAACCCGAAACTTTCCCAAATAGAGGGGTTGACAGCCTTTTGCCACGTGCTGACCGAGTCTAACACCACGCACAAAAGCGTACCGATGCTGATGTCTCCGATTTCGGCTCATGACTTCAATTCCATATATCAACAAAAAGGAGTTATTACAGCATTCAAGGAAGCGGGATATCGAACGGCTTTTTTCTCCAACCAGCGCTATAACCATTCATTTATCGACTTTTTTGGAAAAGAAGCTGATACGTACGATTTTATTAAAGAAAATGCGGGAGACGCCAACCATAATCCTTCTGACGATGAACTATTGAAGCTGGTAGCTGCCGAATTGGCCCAAAATGCTTCCAAACAATTTATTGTTCTCCACACCTATGGCTCTCATTTCAATTATCGGGAACGTTATCCGTCGGACAATGCTTACTTCCTACCGGATTTTCCGGTAGATGCAGAAGTGAAATATAAGGATAATCTGGTAAATGCCTATGATAACTCCATCCGCTATACGGATGATTTTCTGGCACGTCTCATTGAGATGTTGCAAGAGCAGAATGTAGATGCGGCAATGCTCTATACTTCAGACCATGGAGAAGATATTTTCGATGATAACCGTCGTCTTTTCCTGCACGCATCACCGGTACCGTCCTATTATCAGATACACGTACCTTTCTTGGTGTGGATGTCTGACGGATACCGACGGCATTATCCGGTTCTTCTGCGAAACGCTGAAGCAAACAAGCAGAAAAACATTTCATCCAGCGCGTCTTTCTTTCAGACTATGCTGGAACTGGGAGGAGTGGAGACGCCTTACCGGAATGATTCATTATCCGTTACAAGCGCTTTGTATTCCGAAAAGCCCGGCGTATATCTCAACGACCACAATGAAGCCCGGTCTTTGGATGATATAGGAATGCGTAAAGAAGATTTTGAAATGCTGCAGAAGAAAGGAATAATATATCGGTAAAACCAAATATTCCGAGCACTAAAACAACAAAGAGGGGCAGAACGAATTTCAAACCTTATTCTGCCCCTCGGTTTGTATATTACCAATCACTGCCTGCGTGATTCTTTCCAGTCAGAGATTCTATCTTCAATTTGTAATTATTAGCCCCTTCCGCAATATTCTTTCCGGCGTCTGCCGTTCCCATACCATACGCGACGACAGGAGTTTGCCATACCATTCCGGCATGTATGGCGCTTCCCTGATAAGGTCTTAATAGTTCATCTATCGTAAAGTTGTTTCTTCCGCCGCTACGATATGCGCTGTATTCGGAACCGGTAGTAACCGCCACCAACAACGCCTTGCCCGCCACCGCCGGAGTCTTAGCCAGATAAGTAAACACCTCATCCTGCCATTTCTTCAACAAAGAAGGAGCCGACATCCAATATAACGGAAACTGAAACACAAGAGTAGACGCCTGGGATATAATCTTGCTCCATAAATCTACATTAAAAGCGTCTTCGGGACGCATTTCATACAAATTGTATATCGCCACTTCTTCCAACTCTTTGATGGCATCCGCCAATGCCTTATTGGCTTGCGAACTTTTAATATCGGGGTGTGCCAGAAGAACCACGACTTGTTTTGCACTTTTATCCATAGTGTATTTTATAAATTAGAAATATCTGTTGATTAGTCACAAAGATAGAAAAACATGGATATATAACAAAAAAGGAACAACTATTGTTGTTCCTTTTTTAAGTACACCCTCAGGGATTCGAACCCTGGACCCACTGATTAAGAGTCAGTTGCTCTACCAACTGAGCTAAGAGTGCATTCTTATTTCCTGTTTGCGGGTGCAAAGGTAGTCCTTTTATTTTATTCCGCAAACAATTCCAGGACTTTTTTCGATGGAATCGGTATCTTTTTATTCAAACTCGTATAGTTCGGAAGGAGTAGTCCTCTTTAAAGCACAGAGTTGCACGTCTTTACCTACAATGATACCTTTCTCTCTCAATTTCCATTCAACGGTTTTATAGGCCAGTTCCGGATGGTTGTTATCTTTGCTTAAATGGCAAAGCCAGATATATTGCAAATGCTCAGTGATATTTTCAGCAAGAAACTCTGCGGTAGCGATGTTACTCATGTGTCCGGTACGGCTGGTGATACGCTCCTTTAAGTATTGGGGATAAGTACCCATGCGCAGCATTTCGTCATCGTAATTGGCTTCCAATATCAGATAATTGGCTTTGCAGATATAATACGCCGCGGTAGGAGTGATTTCTCCAAGGTCGGTGAGGAAAGAGAATACTTTTCCGTCTATCTCGATACAATAACCTACATTGTCCGTACCGTCATGGGGAACTTCAAAAGATTCGATATGGAAATCTTCCAACTGCATAGGTTGTTGCTTTTCCAGATAACGGACGGACGAATGCAGCTTCTCCGTCATACAGTAACTCTTGTTTATACCTTCGTGAATGCGCGCCGTCGTATAAATAGGTATATTCAGTTTTTCTCCCAGTCCGCCTACCGCCTTTATATGGTCGGCATGGTCATGGGTAACGAACACCGCACGTATCATTTCCATATTGATACCTGCCTCTTTTAATCCTTTTTTTATGGTACGGACAGCGATACCGGCATCAATAAGTATTCCGTATTTCTCTGTGCCTATATAGTAACAATTGCCACTGCTACCACTTGCAAGGCTTATAAATCTTACTTTCATTCTAATCTACTTAATTACAAAAAGCCGTCACTTTTTTGAGAAAAAATGACGGCGAAGACAGTGCAAATGAGGGCAGAATTAAGCGTACTTAAATTATGCCGAAAGCAGCCTGTCTTCGCATTGGGCGACAAATATACGGAAAATATGCAATATAAAAGATTATACTTTCTTCTTTTTGTCGATGAATTCGGTGGTTTTGGCAAAAATCAACAGAGCTACGGCGGCCACCAATCCTATTCCCGCAAAATAATACCAGATATAATGCGCGTTCATACTGGCCGCTTCCCAAGCTTCCCGACTTGCAAACAAAGCCGGATCGGGACAGTATTTGGTCAGTAACACACCCGCTATGCCAAATCCGAAAATGGATGACAGAAAAGAATGGAGATGGCTGAACCCGAGATACATACCTTCTTCTCCCTCTGGAGCCTGCAATGAGAAATATTCCAAATATCGCGGAGAAATAAAACATTCCGCCAACGCTTGTACCACAATACCGAGTATCATCATCAAGGTAATATTGCTCATTCCCGCAATAACATCGCTGCCCAACAGATTTCCGCATGCCATCAGCAATGCAGAAACAGGAATCAGGAACATACCGATATTCATGGAAGTAATGGCCGTGCGTTTCGCCATCCATCTGGTGATGAAACTTACACAACAAACCACCACAAAAGGATTTACATTGGCTATCCAACCCGGTTTGGCAGTTTCGCCGGCCATACGGATAACATATTTAGGCATTGTGGCGTACAGTTGCTGTTGCACCATCCAGAATCCCGTTACAATAAGGATAAGAATCAATAAACGCCAGTTTGTGATGATGCGCAGAAAACCTCGTCCTATCTCACTCATACTTTTACCTTCACCTGCCGTATGCGCCGATTTATACAGAAGAATAACGGACAACAACGCCAGAATGGTCATTGAGGCGGAAAAGAAATTGATATAGATATAAGCCTGCTCGCCGATAGCGTCGCGCAACGGATCGATAATGGTCTTTCCTGTAAAAGCGCCGAAGTTCACCATCATATAAAAGATGGAATAACCGCGGGCACGGGTCGTTTCGGTGGTTTCTTTCGCCACCGATGCGGAAATAACAGACTTAATGAACGAACCGCCAAGCATGATGACAAACAGCACAGGAACAATCATTCAGCGTTCACTGCTATCGGTCAGTCCCGAAAAGCGTGTCACTTCGCCATATTCCACCAGTCCGGCTGCTTCCAGCAAGGTAGGTAACACTCCCAAGCCCAAATAACCCGCAGACAACAAAGAGAATGCGATAATCATCGATTTACGGAAACCTATCTTATCGGCATAAGCTCCGGTAAATATGGGAAGCAGATACAGCCCGCCCGAGAACAGACCGGAAATCATACTCGCCTCAAAATCATTGAAACCTAAAATACTGGACAGATAAATGGTGAGAACAATAAATACGGCATAATACGCCATGCGTTCAAAAAGTTCTACCGTGTTGCTTACCCAAAAGGCCTTGCTAAAACCTTTGGCATTAGTTTGGGGTGATTGAGTCATCCTTTACTGATTAATTATTACGTTTTTATTACTTATCTTTGCGGCAAAGATAGACAATAACAATAAAACGGACAACGTATGACAGACAAAATAGAAGTCGTGGCATTCGATGCGGACGATACCCTTTGGGAAAATGAGCTTTATTTTCAGGAGTTCGAACGTAAGTTCTGTGATTTGCTAAAAGCATATCAGCCATCGGCAACAGTCTCGCAGGAACTGTTTAAGACAGAGATGAAGAACCTGCACATGTATGGATATGGTCTGAAAAGCATGATGCTCAGTATGATTGAAACCGCATGCCGGATTACCGACGGAACAGAAAACATGCATTGCGTGGAAGAAATCATCAAATTGGGACAGGAACTTCTGCAAAAGCCCGTCACGCTTTTAGACGGAGTAGAAGATGTATTACTCCAACTGCAAGGAAAATACAAGCTGGTACTGGCAACCAAAGGAGACCTGTTCGACCAAAGAAGAAAGGTGATGAGCTCGGGACTGATGAAGTACTTCTGCCACGTTGAAATAATGAGTGACAAGAAAGAAACCGATTATCAAAAACTTCTCGACACCATGAAATGCAATCCGCGAAATTTCCTGATGCTGGGAAACTCCGTCAAATCGGATATACTGCCGGTATTGGAGTTAGGCGGATATGCCGCCCACATTCCTTACCATATTACCTGGCAATATGAAACCCATGACGGAAACATAACAAGCCCCAACTTCATCCAATTAAAGAACATCAAAGATATAACGGAATACCTCTTATAAGGTAACCTGTCATTCAGAGCGCAACGAAGAATGACAGATAGTATAAGTCTAAAATCAGCAGTATTTAATAAAAAGCCCTTCCACGCTCGCCATAAAGCATCAAGCGTGGAAGGGCTGATTTTAATTATCTCGTCCTTGTCTTAGAACTGGAAGAACTTCTTAGCGTTGTAGTAGCTGATATCTTCAATCATCTGATTTACGCGTTCCATTTCAGCAACAGGAATTTCGCCGTTTTCCACATCACGACCTACGAGGTTACACAATGTACGACGGAAATATTCATGACGCGGATAGGAGAGGAAAGAACGTGAGTCTGTCAACATACCTACGAAACGGCTCAGCAAGCCAAGTACGGAAAGTGCGTTCATTTGCTTTTCCATACCGTCTTTCTGGTCGAGGAACCACCAGCCTGAACCGAACTGAATCTTACCGGCAATCGTACCGTCCTGGAAGTTACCCAGCATAGTAGCGATTACTTCATTGGCACACGGGTTCAGATTATAAAGAATGGTCTTGGTCAGTTTGCCTGCCGAATTCAAGCGGTCGAGGAACTTAGCCATTGCTTTAGCGGTAGTAAACTCACCGATAGAGTCAAAACCGGTGTCAGGGCCGAGCAACTTGAACATTTTACTGTTGTTGTTGCGGATGGCTCCATAGTGGAATTGCTGTGTCCAGCCCTTCTCCCAATCCATTTCACCAAAGGCAATCAGCATAGCCGACTTGAACTTCAGGATTTCTTCCTTGGTCAATTCGGCGCCGCCATACACTTTATTGAAGATTGCCTTGATTTCCGCATCCGTATAATCTTCCGCATAGAATTCTTCGATACCATGGTCGGACAGTTTACATCCTTGAGCGGCGAAGAAGTCATGACGCTTGCGCAAAGCGGCAATCATATCGTCGAAAGTAGAAATAGCCACACCGCTCACTTCTGCCAGCTTCTCTACATAAGTGCGGAAATCAGCAGGAACTTCTACCGCCATCGCCTTGTCGGGACGCCAAGTAGGCAACATCTTGATTTCAAAGCCGCTTTCACGGGTCTTGATATGATATTCCAGTGAATCGACGGGGTCATCGGTCGTACAAACAGCTTCCACGTTATAACGGCGCATCATGCCGCGAGCCGAGTATTCGGGTTGTTTCAGCTTCTCGTTACATTCGTCATAGATTTCACGTGCGGTTTTAGGGTTCAAAATCTTGTCGATGCCGAATGCAGTCTTCAATTCCAAGTGCGTCCAGTGGTACAAAGGATTACGGAAAGTATAAGGTACGGTTTCCGCCCATTTCTCGAACTTTTCCCAATCGGTGGTGTCCTTACCGGTGCAGAAACGTTCGTCCACGCCGTTGGTACGCATTGCGCGCCATTTGTAGTGGTCGCCACCCAACCAGATTTCCGTCAGTGACTTGAATTGGTAATCGTCTGCTACCATTTGTGGAATTAAGTGACAGTGATAGTCGATAATCGGCATTTTAGCCGCATGTTCGTGGTACAACTTCTGTGCGGTTTCTGTCTGCAACAGGAAGTTCTCGTCCATAAAGTTTTTCATCTTCTTGTGTTTTAAGTATCTAAAAAAATTACTTTCTTGTTATTACACCTATATAGTATTGATTGTAAAGCTGATAGGCCTGATAAGGCTTTTTGCTTTTATTAACCGTTATCGAACACAAAAGTAGAAATTTTACTTGGAGAAACAAAATAATTCGTATCTTTGCGGCAAATATTTATAATATTTAAGTTTTGAACGTAAGACCTTTAAACGCCTTTAGGTAGGAGAGAATGGAAAACAAGAATTATACGATAAAGGACATTGCACGTATGGCAGGCGTGTCTGCCGGAACTGTAGACCGTGTGCTCCATAACCGGGGCGACGTATCCCGCGCAAGCAGAGAAAAGGTTCAGAAAGTTCTTGATGAAATAGATTATCATCCCAATATGTTTGCCATAGGTCTGGCGGCCAAAAAGCGTTATCATGTGGTATGTATCATACCTTATTATATAGAGCATGATTACTGGCATTCCGTGGCGCAGGGAATAGACCGCGCCGCGCAGGAAATGCGTCCGTTCAACGTAGGCGTGGATTACCTGTTTTACAGCCATGCAAACAAGCCTTCTTATCAAGAGGCATGCACGCGGCTTCAATCCGAGTCCGTCGATGCGGTATTGATTGCTCCGAATTTTCAGGACGATACTTTGAAACTGACATCGTATCTGGAAAGCAAGAATATACCTTACGCCTTTATCGACTTCAACATGGAGCAGACCCATGCTTTATGTTATATAGGCCAGGACTCTCAGGTCAGCGGATACATTGCGGCCAAGATACTGATGCGCCGTTACCGGGAAGGCCAGGAGCTGGTGCTTTTCCTGAACAACCAAAAGAACAGCCCCGCCGAGGTGCAGATGCAACGCCGCCTGGAAGGTTTTATGCAATACCTTGCCGCCGAGCACCGGAATCTGATTGTACACGACTTTGTTCTCCACAAAGAAAACACCGACGCTAATGAAAAGCAGCTGGATACTTTCTTTGCCGAACATCCCAAAGTCGCTTTAGGAGCCGTCTTCAACTCTCGCGTATATCAAGTGGCAGGCTACTTGCAGAGAAAGAAGCAAAAGCTGGACGCGCTGGTAGGTTACGACCTGCTTCAAAAGAATGTGGAATACCTGAAAAGCGGCGAGGTGAACTATCTCATCGGACAACGCCCCGGATTGCAAGGATATTGCGGCGTTAAAGCGTTATGCAATCACATCGTATTCAAGAAGCCGGTGACTGCCGTAAAGTATATGCCCATCGACGTTCTGATGAAAGAAAACATCGACTTCTACTTCGAATTCGAGTAGTTCCCCAAGCATCGTACAATTTAAATCATAATCCATAAATCATAATTAAAATCAGTTTTAAGATGAAAGCATTAAACAAACAGACGGCTCCCAAGTCCGTTGCTCCCGAGCGAATTATCCAATTCGGTGAAGGTAACTTCCTTCGTGCATTTGTAGACTGGATTGTTTACAACATGAATCAGAAAACCGACTTCAACAGTAGCGTTGTAGTGGTTCAGCCCATAGAAAGAGGTATGGCAGAATGGCTGAACGGCCAGGACTGTCTTTACCACGTCAATCTGCAAGGCCGTCTGAACGGTGAGGCTGTCAACAGCCTCACGCGTATCGACTGTATCAGCCGCGCATTGAATCCGTACTCTCAAAACTCCGCATTCATGGCGCTTGCCGACCAGCCCGAGATACGTTTCGTTATCTCCAACACAACGGAAGCCGGTATTGCATTCGACCCGAATTGCAAATTCACCGACGCTCCCGCATCGTCTTATCCGGGCAAACTGACTCAGCTTCTGTACCGTCGTTTCAAAACTTTCAAGGGCGACAAGAGCAAAGGTCTTATCATCATGCCTTGCGAATTGATTTTCCTGAACGGCCATCACCTGAAAGAATGCATCTATCAGTACATCGAACTGTGGAAAGACGACTTCGGCGCAGATTACGAGAAGTTCAAGACCTGGTTCACAAAGTACTGCTACGTATGCGCTACTCTGGTAGACCGTATCGTTCCGGGCTTCCCGCGTAAGGAAATCGCGCAGATTCAGAAGAAAATCTGTTATGCCGACAACTTGGTTGTACAGGCCGAAATCTTCCATCTGTGGGTTATCGAAGCTGCCGAGAACCTCTCTCTCCGCCAGTTGGCAGAGGAATTCCCCGCAAACAAGGCAGGCATGAACGTACTCTTCGTGAAGTCCGAGGCTCCTTACCACGAAAGAAAGGTAACCTTGCTGAACGGTCCTCACACCGTGCTTTCTCCGGTGGCTTACCTCAGTGGCGTAAACATCGTGCGCGACGCCTGTAACCACCCTGTTATCGGCAAGTACGTCCGCAAAGTACAGTTCGACGAACTGATGCAGACATTGAATCTGCCCATGGACGAATTGAAGAAATTCGCCGCCGATGTATTGGAACGTTTCGACAATCCTTACGTAGAACATCAGGTGACCAGCATCATGCTGAACTCCTTCCCGAAATACCAAACCCGCGACCTGCCGGGCTTGAAGACTTATCTGGAACGCAAAGGCGAACTTCCGAAAGGACTCGTGCTCGGTCTTGCCGCCATCATCACATATTATAAGGGCGGTGTGCGTGCCGACGGTGCGGAAATCACTCCGAACGACGCTCCCGAAATCATGCAATTACTGAAAGACCTTTGGGCGACAGGCGACACCCGCAAAGTAGCGGAAGGCGTATTGGCAGCCAAAGACCTTATTTGGGGCGAACACGGGGACTTGAACACCATCCCGGGATTAACGGATATGGTTACCGGTTTCTTGAACTCCATTCAAGAAAAGGGTATGCTGGAAACAGTGAAAGGTATTCTCTAAACAAGAACCGATATATAACGAAAGAAAACAGGGTAAGACTTCGGTTTTACCCTGTTTTTTATACCTGCCACACTAAATATAACAGTAGTTATATGATGCCCGGCCGACTTTTTTCATGTACCTTTACCAGATAATACATATTCATTAAAATCCGAACAAATAATGGAAAACAACTCCGACTTAAACAACCAGGCAGCCCGATACACCCTATGCTTCAACGACTGCTGCGCTAAGGCCGAAAGCTGCTTGCGACACAGTATGACACAATACAATACGGCGAAAAACATCCGACTGTCCGTTATCAATCCCCTCTGTTATCCGGAAGCGGGAAAGGAATGCCCGCATTTCCGTACAAACAAGAAGATACGGGTAGCGTGGGGTTTCAAAAACCTGTACGATGACATGCCCGCACGCATTTCCCGCGCCATCCACCTCAATTTGGAAGCCGTCTTCAATCATTCTCCCTATTACCGATACCGCAATCAAAAGTTGGGACTTACTCCGAAGCAACAGGAATGTATCCGCCAAGTGTGCAGGAAACATGGTTGGAACAAGGAGATCGCTTTCGACCGATACACCGAAGAATACGACTGGTAGGCATCCCGCCCGCGTTTCCCTGCGGAACCGCCGATTTTCTCCCGCATGATATTTTAATTTCCAACGGTTGGTACAAGGAATACCAACCGTTGGTACGTCTTGTACCTTACTATGGTACACGTCGTACCACAGTAGGGTACAGGCCGTACCACGCTGAGGTACGGGACGTACCAAAGGCAGGAACTCCCTGGTACATACACAGGTCTGATAGACAGTGAAGTATACAATATGAATTTGCGAACATATTTTTCCTATCTTTGTTCCCTGTATCAGTAAGATTACCCAAATATAGAAAAATGAAATACGGAGTAAACAGGAAAGTATTGCTTATCACCGCCGGAATCGTGTGGATGGCAGCCGGAGCCAATATCCTCCGGATAGGAATCGTGACATGGCTGACGGATTCACAATATTGGCTGTTCAAGATAGGAGAGGCTACGGTTGTATTTCTTCTGTTCTTTTTGCTGGTCTTCAAGAAACTCTACTACAAGCACACCAAACGTATCGAACAAAAAAAGAAAGAGAAGAATTGCCCTTTTTCTTTCTTCGATGTAAAAGGTTGGATTGTAATGGTCTTTATGATAACGTTCGGCATTACGATACGCTCGTTCCATTTATTGCCGGACGCGTTTATTTCGGTATTCTATACCGGGCTTTCGCTTGCACTCATGTCCACCGGGGTATTGTTTATACGCTATTGGTGGGTAAGCAGAAAAAGCAATCTGCTTACTCCGCCGCCCGAAGAATGAAGGTGGTGGCGCCGATGGTTACAATAGCTCCGTCCTCAATACGGACACGGTCTTTATCGCCCAGAATTTCATTGTTAAGGAAAGTACCCGTCAGGCTCGGAGCGTCACGCAGTGTATAAACGAGTTTGCCCTGCTTGTTGCGTTTCACGTTGATAACACAGTGGTTGCGGTCCATGCTCATATCCGAGGTTTCTATCGGGACATTGATAACCGTTCCTACGCAGCGACGGCCTATCTTATTGTCGCCCTCTTGCAAAGGCAGCACTTGCTTGAAGCCAAAGACATTCTCAATGACCGTAATGTTTCCGAAAGCTTCCTTGTATTCGGTCTCGTCCGGATTCTCTTCTTTCTGCGGCGCTTTCATTTTCGTCTTGCCCAAACGTATGCTGAATTGCTTTTTGCAGTTCTCGCAGACAAACACCAAGGACTGGCCTTCCGTGTATTTTGTTTCGTCGAAAGTCAGATAGTTCTCACATTTGGGGCAACGGATACGTTTCATTGAATTGATGGATAGTTGGTAATTAATAATTCGCTATGGAGAAAGTCATCTTTTCAGCACCCAGGCGTTCTGAAACGCTTCATCCTGACGAATCTTGTTTAAAGCGCGATAAGCTTCCGCTTCTGTGGCGCACGACTGAATGCTGACACGCATTTTGCCGTCACCGATAATCGCTTTGGCGCCGGTATGGCCTTTGGCAATCAACCGCTGCGCCATGGCATCGGCATCCTTTTCGGTTCCTACGCTGGCAATGATGATATGGTAAGGCGTTTTGGCGGGCTGAACGACAGGAACAGCAGCTGTCGTTTCCGTTTTAGGCTGAACGGGAGCCGCTGCGGACTGCCTGCGGACTTTCACTTCTTTCACGGCAACAGGGGCGACGACTTTTTTACCCGCAGACTGCGACAGGCCGGTTTGAGAGGCTTTCGCCTTCTTAGCGGCTGCCTGCTGATGAACGACAATCGGAGTAATAACCAGCGATTGCTTTTCTATCTGCTCGAATAACTCACCGGGCAGCAGACGGGCATAGTTGGCTTCCACCACTTCCGTATTCTCTATGGGCGCGGAAAAGAAGAAGAACAGAGCCACAATGGCAATCATGGCAACCGCATTGGTCAGATAAGAGGGGCTGATACGAATCTCGTACTTACGCTTCTTTTCTTCCCGGACAACGGGTGCGAAAGGAATGGTCTTGCTCTCGTAAGGCTTACGCAGAACGGCCAGTTCCTGCATCTCGAAACTGTCGAGCCCATATAAGTAAGGAGTGGTAATCTTATTGTCGTACGGCACGAAATCGTAGGCATCGTGAATGTTGTAGCGCAACTCGCCGATATTGGGCAAATCCGCTTTACCATTCTCATGGAGAAGCGACAGCAGCTCTTTCACCGATTTATCCACAATCCTGGTGGCATCGGAAAAGTCCGTACCGTACACAGCCATATAGGATTGCACCAGCAGTCCGTCATTCATCTTCAACTGCGGATTGAAACCGATAATACGGGTGGGGGGCAGGAAAGTATTTTCTTCCGCCACTCTCATTGCCGGAGTATAATGAGCGACAAATCCGCCCAAACCCGGAACAATGACACAATCATTCTCCAATAACAATACTTCTATGTGCTGCGCTAATTCAATCATGTTGCAAAAGTAGCGGTTTTATCGGATATACGCCACTTTCGGACAGCTTTTCTTATTAACAACTTATAAACACGGCGAACTTTGGAAACTCCTTTATCGCCCATGGCCGATATATTAGATTTTTTTCCTACTTTTGCACCGTCTTCCACATCTCTCTTTAATTAGGACTATAAACTATATTATATATTTTGAAATGAACACAGATAACTGTCAGCACTTAACCAGATACAGACTATTCACCATCATGCGTATCCCTATCTGTTTATTGGCCTTTATTCTCATGGGCGGCAACATGGCAACGGCGCAGGTTTCTCCTTTCGTGGAATACGGGGCTACCGTGCATACGGGAGACAACACTCCTTTATGGCAAGTAAGCAACCAACAGGGGCTCGGCTCTGTTTATGACAATACATACATACGGGGCGGACTGGGCTACAAGCATCAGCTCGGCAAGTGGAAATTCGAAGAAAAGCTGGACATGGTAGCTGCCGTGGGCATGAACTTCAAAGGCGACAAGGACATCTTTATCCAGCAGGCATATATAGACGCGCGTTACAAGTGGCTGGGACTGTTTGCCGGAAGCCGCGAGAAAGGCGCTCCGTTGCTGAACAACGCTTTGAGCAGCGGTGACATGACATGGTCGGGCAACGCCAGGCCGATTCCCCAAATCATGGTGGGCATCCCCGAATACCTTTACATACTTCCGCGCCTCGCCATCAAAGGTGAAATATCTTACGGATGGTTCACCGACAACAAATACCAGGAGCGCAAAGTAGGAGCAGGGCATTGGTACACAAAAGACATCAAGTATCATCACAAAGAGGGATTTATCCGTGTCGGCGTGCCTAACGGAAAATGGCAGCTCGACATCGGCATGACGCTCGATACGCAATTCGGCGGAAGCATAGTAGATTCGAACGGCAACGTAGCCAATCTGGGAAACACGTTGAAAGATTATTTCAGAGTATTTATTCCCGGCGCCGGCGATGAAGACAAGCCGTGGAACGACAGCAATTTCTTTCAGGGCAACTTCCTGGGCAGCGAGCAAATAAGGCTGACCCACCGTTCCGATAAGTTCTCAATCAGCGCATATCTGTGCAACCACTTCGACGACTTTTCCGCCATGGGTAAGCAGAACGGCTGGGACGGATTGTGGGGACTTGAAATGAGTTTCAACCATTTCAAACCTGTCAACGCGGTTGTGTTCGAGTTTTTGCAGACTACCAACATGAGCGGTCCGCTGCACGGCTTGCACGAACCCGAAGAAGGCCCTGTGCACAAAACAGGCGGCTCCGACAACTATTACAACAACAGCCTTTACCCCGGCTGGGCGCATTGGGGCATGATGATAGCCAATCCGTTGATTGCGTCGCCCATCTATAATAAAGACGGCGACATGACCTTCAAGTACAACCGTGTAAAAGCGTTGCACATCGGCTGGAGCGGACAGATAAGTCCGGAATGGAGCTACATCGCCAAGATGAGCCACAACAGGACGTGGGGTACTCCCGGCGCTCCCACGCTGGATATTCTGGAGAACTTTTCGGCCTACGCCTCGTTCTCTTATGCTCCCGAAAGATGGAAAGGCTGGAACTTCAACGCTTCTCTTGCCTTGGACATGGGAGAGATATACGGAGATAATTTCGGATTTCAATTAAAGATACATAAATCGTTCTAAAGCAATGAACTACATACAAACAGAAATTGATGGCGTATGGATCATCGAACCGAGAGTGTTCAATGACGCGCGCGGCTACTTTATGGAAGCGTTTAAAGAAGAAGAATTCCGTGCCAACATCGGCGATGTACATTTCGTACAGGACAACGAGTCTAAATCTTCTTTCGGTGTATTACGCGGACTGCATTATCAGAAAGGCGAATACAGTCAGGCCAAACTGGTACGTGTCATAAAAGGCAAGGTACTGGATGTTGCGGTCGACCTGCGCCGTTCGTCTCCTACATTCGGCAAGTACGTCAGCGTGGAGCTGAGCGAGGAGAACAAGCGTCAGTTCTTTATTCCCCGCGGCTTTGCCCATGGCTTTTTGGTGTTGAGCGACGAGGCAATCTTCACTTATAAAGTAGATAACGGCTATGCACCGCAGGCAGAGGCCTCCATTCGCTTCAACGACGAAACCGTCGGTATCGACTGGCCGGTTGCGGAATCTCAATTCATAGTATCAGAGAAAGACGGACATGCCGTATCGTTCAAAGATGCGGAATATTTTGAATAGGATATGAAAATAGCCATTGTCGGTACGGGATACGTCGGCTTAGTAACCGGTACTTGTTTTGCAGAAATAGGCGTCAACGTTATTTGCGTCGATACGAACGGCGAAAAGATAGAAGCGCTGAAGCAGGGAGTGATTCCAATCTACGAAAACGGACTGGAGGAAATGGTAAACCGGAACGCGAAAGCGGGACGCCTGCAATTCACGACTTCTTTGGAAAGTTGCCTGGACGAGGTAGATGTTATATTCAGCGCTGTGGGTACTCCGCCCGATGAAGATGGCAGCGCGGACTTGAGTTATGTGCTCGAAGTGGCGCGTACCATCGGACGCAACATGACGAAATACGTACTGGTGGTAACCAAGAGTACCGTTCCGGTGGGCACTGCCGGGAAAGTACGTGCGACGATTCAGGCTGAACTGGATAAACGGGGAGTACGAATAGAGTTTGACGTTGCTTCCAACCCCGAATTCCTGAAAGAGGGAAACGCCGTGGCCGACTTTATGAGCCCCGACCGGGTAGTGGTGGGAGTAGAGTCCGAACGGGCAAAGCAGCTGATGAGCAAGCTCTACAAACCGTTCTTGCTGAATAACTTCCGCGTCATCTTCATGGATATCCCATCTGCCGAAATGACAAAGTATGCGGCTAATTCCATGCTGGCTACCCGCATCAGCTTCATGAACGATATCGCCAATCTGTGCGAGCTGGTGGGAGCTGACGTCAATATGGTGCGCAGCGGCATCGGCTCCGATACGCGTATCGGCCGCAAGTTCCTCTATCCGGGCATCGGGTATGGCGGTTCGTGTTTCCCGAAAGACGTAAAGGCGTTAATCAAGACCGCCGAACAGAACGGTTATCGGATGCGTGTGCTCCAAGCAGTGGAGGAGGTCAATGAAAAGCAGAAAAGCGTCTTATTTGAAAAGCTGCAGCGACACTTCAGCGGCGATTTGCAGGATAAGACAATCGCCTTATGGGGATTGGCTTTCAAGCCGGAAACAGACGATATGCGCGAAGCGCCTTCGTTGATTCTGATAAACAAGTTGCTGAATGCGGGCTGTAAAGTGCGCGTATACGATCCGGCCGCCATGACGGAATGCCGCCGTAGGATAGGCGATAGCGTCTGCTACGCTACCGACATGTACGATGCCGCACTCGATGCGGATGCCTTGATGCTGGTGACGGAATGGAAAGAGTTCCGCCTGCCGTCATGGGCTGTCATCAAAAAGGCCATGAGAACCCCGGTATTATTGGACGGTCGCAATATCTACGAAAAGAAAGAAATAGAAGAACTTGGATTTACCTACCACTGTATAGGTAAATAAAGGAAGGAGACAGACATGAAAAAACTCGTAATAGAGTTGTGTTGCGTCATAGTGTTGGCTGCATGCGGTAATGGTAAGGAGCAAAATACTGTCGAAGAGGACTCTACGGCCAAGGCTCTGCTTCAAGGCGTTTGGATAGATGATGAAACCGAACTGCCTTTGATGCGCATAGAAGGAGACACCATATACTATGCCGATCCCCAGAATATCCCCGTATCATTTAAGATTATACGAGATACGATATATGTGTACGGCAGCAATACCGTAACCTACAAGATTGACAGGCAGACCGAGTACAGCTTTTGGTTTCATTCATTGGCGGATGAGATTGTAAAGCTGCATAAATCGGAAAGTCCCGAAGATGCGCTTGCCTTTGAGAACAGGGAAGTGGAAGTCATACCCACTACGGAAGTAGTGAAAAAGGATAGCGTAGTAATGTACAAAGGTACACGCTACCGGGGATATGTGTACATCAATCCCTCGAAGATGAAGGTTGTCCGCTCGTCCTATTCAGAGGGTGGTATCAGTGTGGATAATGTTTATTACGACAATGTCATACATATCTGCGTGTATGAGGGCAGGCGGATGTTGTATGGCAAAGACATTACCAAGAAAATGTTTGCCGGTATCTTTCCTGAGGAGACGTTGAGCCAAATGATTCTTGCCGATATGAATTTTATGGGAGTTGACAACGAAGGCTACCGATACCAGGCAACCTTACGCGTACCGGAAAGTTCCGTATACAGTCTGGCGGATATTACAATCGGATTCGACAATCGGACGGAGATAAAAAAAGCGGAATAAATTCCGCTTTTACTTATTCTTGTTTCTTTGCCCGGGCAGGCTTTTTGCCGCCTTCCCTGCGTTTGTTGTTATTCCGGTTACCGCCTTTTCCGTTTCCGCTTTTTTCGTTTCCGCCACTCCGGCGTCCGCCGCCTTTGAAGTTGCTGCGTTTGCGTCCGTCATTGGAGCGCGGTTTATACTCGGGGGCTTCGCCCAATTCTTCCGGCACCGGTATCTTATAGATTTCCTTTTCCAGAAAATTCTCTATGCCCTTGAAGTTCGTCTGTTCCTTTTCGTTGACGAAAGTAAGAGCTACGCCGTCATTGTTGGCACGTGCCGTACGTCCGATGCGGTGTACGTAGTCTTCGCTGTCATGCGGCACATCATAATTGATAACCAAGCGGATATCGTCTATATCGATACCGCGCGCCACAATATCGGTGGCAACCAATATATTGACCCGACCCGCCTTGAACTCGTACATTACTTCCTCGCGCTGCGCCTGCTCGAGGTCGGAGTGCATTTCCCCGACGTTCAGCTTCATTTGCTTCAGCGCTTTGGTTACTTCTTTCACCTTCAGTTTGGAAGATGCGAAGATAATGACGCGTTCGGGCGTCTGCTCGGCGAAAAGACTGCGGATGATTCCTAACTTTTGGTTCTCATAGCATACATAAGCGGCCTGCACAATCTTTTCGGCAGGTTTGGAAACGGCAAGTTTCACTTCTGCCGGATCGTTCAGGATACTCTGCGCCAGTTGCTGTATCTTGGCAGGCATCGTAGCCGAGAACATAATGGTCTGACGTTCTTTAGGCAGGTATTTCACAATCTGCATAATGTCATCATAGAATCCCATGTCCAGCATGCGGTCTGCTTCATCCAGAATGAAGTAGGAGACGCGTGAAAGGTCTACATATCCCAGACTGAGATGCGCTATCAGGCGTCCCGGAGTTGCGATTACAACATCCGCACCCAAAGTCAGACCTCTTTTTTGCTGCTCGAAAAGCACTCCGTCATTACCGCCGTACACAGCCACGCTGCTCACCGGCATGAAATAGGAGAAACCCTCCATTTGCTGGTCTATCTGTTGCGCCAACTCCCGTGTAGGTGCCATTACTATACAGTTGATGGAATCTTCGGGATGCCCGCCTTCCGAAAGCTTGTTCAATATGGGCAACAGGTACGCGGCGGTTTTTCCGGTTCCGGTTTGTGCAACAGCTATCAAATCCCGGCCTTCGAGTATAACTGGTATTGATTTTTCTTGTATGGGGGTGCACTCGTCGAAACGCATTGCATCCAGTGCTTCAAGCACGTTGTCGTTTAATTTTAGTTCAGAAAACTTCATGAATTTCGTTATATTTGCCACAAAGATAATGCAAACCGAGAACAGAATAAAATGAACTTGTTCATTTTTTATGCCGAGGTGCAGCTTATTTTCGTATTTGGTACAAAGATAATGCAAACCGAAAGTAGAACAAAATAAGCTTGCTAAAAAATAAGCTCCTGCGAGAATTAATTATCGCAGGAGCTTACGCATATATGGTATGAACTTATTTTATCGCGGAATATCTATATAAGAATCTTTGAATCCCAGGAAGTAAAGCACTCCGTCCAGACCGATTGTGTTGATGGACTGCTTGGCATTTGCCACGACCTTAGGCTTGGCGTGGAAAGCGATACCCAATCCGGCGATACCCAGCATCGGCAAATCATTGGCGCCGTCACCCACCGCAATGGTTTGGGCTATGTCTACTTTCTCAACTTGCGCTATCAGGCGCAGCAGTTCGGCTTTGCGCTTGCCGTCCACTACATCGCCGAGATAACGTCCGGTCAGTTTGCCGTTCTCTATTTCCAGTTCATTGGCATAGACATAGTCGATACCGTATTTCTGCTGGAGATAACGCCCGAAATAAGTGAAACCGCCCGAAAGGATGGCAATCTTATAACCGTATTTCTTCAGAACATACATCAGGCGGTCAACACCTTCCGTAATAGGCAGGTTCTCGGCGATCTCCTGCATGACAGACTCGTCCAGGCCTTTCAGCAGAGCCACCCGCTCGCGGAAGCTTTCCGTAAAGTCTATCTCTCCACGCATGGCACGTTCCGTAATAGCCTTTACCTGCTCGCCGACACCTGCACGTATGGCCAGTTCGTCTATAACCTCGGTCTCTATCAATGTAGAGTCCATGTCAAAGCAAATAAGGCGGCGCATACGACGATACATATTGTCCAGCTGGAAAGAAAAGTCCATTTCCAGTTCGCTGGCCAGTTGCATCAGCTGCTCCTGCATGGCTATGCGGTCTTTAGGTGTGCCTCGTACGGAGAACTCAATGCAGGCGCGTGTTTTCGTATCGCATTCATCCAGCGGAATACGTCCCGTAAGGCGCTTGATGGCATCGATATTCATACCTTGCTCCGCCAGAATACGGGTAACCGCCGAAATCTGGCGGGCAGACAACTTACGTCCGAGCAGCGTGAGAATATAACGGTTCTTACCCTGCATGCTCACCCAGTTTTCATACTCTTGCGCCGTAATAGGATAGAAGCGGATAGTGACACCCAAAGACGATGCCTTGAAAAGCAACTCTTTCATGATAAAGCCGGAATGTTGTTCTTCCGTTTTACATAGGATACCCAATGACAGGGTGTTATGGATGTCGGCTTGTCCGATGTCGAGGATGGTAGCATCGTACTTGGCAAGAATTTCTGTAACCGAAGCCGTCAGTCCCGGACGGTCTTCACCTGTTACGCGGATAAGAATAAGTTCTGTACTTAATGGTTGCATAAGTTGTCTATTAATAGGATAACAAGCCACAAAAGTAAGGAAAAATCTCGCCTTTTATGCTAAATAACATAAAAAAGTGCACTAAAAAAGTGAGAAAATTGCTTGTTTATTTGGAAGTTACTTTAAGAATTACTTACCTTTGCACCCGATTTCAGAATTAAAGGCTTTGAGTATCAATGAATTCCTCTCATTGCAAGGTCTGAGAAGATGACGTTCCGGGAAGAAATCACTGCCAAAAAGGACAGTCCCGGATAGTATTAACCAAAATCGTGTTACATGAAATATGTAAAATGGATTTTTGTTGTATTACTAATTGGTTCCTTGACTTCTTTTGTAGAAAAAGACAAACCGACCGGTGGTTTGAATGTGGGTGACATAGCCCCGGACTTTAAAATCCAATCTATGTCTGCCGGGCAACCGTTAGCCGAACTTTCAGACATGAAAGGCAAATATGTGTTGCTTAGCTTTTGGGCAAGTTATGACGCGCACTCCCGGATGCAAAACGCAAGTTTGAGCAATGTGCTTCGTTCCGCTTCCCGCAATGAAAATGTGGAAATGGTTTCCGTCTCATTCGATGAGTACCAATCTATTTTTAAGGAAACTGTTCGTAAGGACCAAATAGTTACGCCCACTTGTTTCGTGGAAACTAAAGGCGAGTCCTCCGGCTTATTCAAGAAATATCGCTTAGGCCGCGGATTTACTAACTATTTATTAGATGAGAATGGTGTGATTATTGCCAAAAACATCTCTGCTGCAGAGCTTTCAGCTTACTTGAATTAAGCGCTTCAATGCACAACGCTGCAACGAAGGGATTAAAGAACCTGTAAGAAGAAAGTGGGGTTTCTTCCGACAACGGGCGGTCTGTCCGCCTGAAAAGAAGGAAGAACAAAACAAAAGAGGAAATGAATACAACAAAAAAGCCGTCCCGCACTTGTGGAAACACAAGAGCGGGACGGCTTCTTATTTTAAATATCCTGTGATTTGCCTTGGCGACAGCTTCCTGCAATTACTTACTTCGGCGCTTTCTTATACAGGTAGAATGCTATGAATGCATAAAGCAGGTTCGGTATCCATACCGCAATGACGGGCGGCACATTACCGTTCACCGCAAATGTGGAGGCAATCGTTTGGAACAGAATGTACGAGAAACTTAATCCCAAGCCTATACCCAGATGCAATCCCATACCGCCTTTTGTCTTTTTCGAAGAAAGAGATACACCTATCAGCGTCAGGATGAACGAGGCGAAAGACATGGCTATACGTTTATGATATTCTATCTCGAACTCCTTGATATTGGCAAAACCACGCTGCCGTTGCCTGCCTATGTACTCGCTCAGCTGAGGGCTGGTAAGCATCTCCTGCTGGTTCTTCATGATAAGGAAGTCGGCAGGCTCCATAAACAGGATGGTATCCAGCCGCTCTCCTTTGACGATACTTTCGCGCATACCGTCCATTTCACGAATCATGTAGTCTTTCACTTTCCATTTATGCACAGCTGCCGTATCGTAGGTGATGCTGCGTGCAGTGAGGTGAGACACCAGCTGTTTGTCCTTGAACTTATCGAGTGAAAAGCGATAACCGGTTTTGCTGTAATCCTCAAAACGCTCTATATAGGCAATGACTCCCGAATCGACCTCCAACTGAATATTGCGGGCTGTGGTGGACTTACGGGGCTTATAGTATTTATCCTCGAAATTAAGTCGCGTGACGCTGCCTTTAGGAATGACGTACGAACCGAGACAGAACGTAGTGATCGCAATGATAGCCGCCGACACCATATAAGGACGCAGCATACGCTTAAAGCTCATTCCCGTAGAGAACATTGCGATAATCTCCGAGTTCTCCGCAAGCTTGGAAGTAAAGAAGATTACCGCGATAAAGACGAACAGCGGGCTGAACAGATTGGCAAAGTAGGGGATGAAGTTCATGTAGTAATCGAAGATAATGGCTTTCCACGGCGCTTCATGGGACATAAAGCGGTCCATTTTCTCATTAAAGTCGAATACTACGGCGATGGAGATAATCAGGGCTATGGCAAACACGTATGTTCCCAGGAACTTCTTAATGATGTACCAGTCCAGCCGCTTGAGGAACTTGTTTTTCCCGACAGGCAGTTTTATATCTTTCAGTATCTTCCGGTCAATCTTGCTCATAATCTTGTCGATACACGTTGTACCATCATCGGTTTCCATGTAGAGAAATCACCGGCGATAATATGCTTGCGGGCTTCACCGGCAAGCCAGAGGTAAAACGCCAGATTGTGAATGGAAGCAATCTGCATGGCCAGCAATTCCTGCGCATGGAACAGATGGCGCAGATAGGCCTTACTATATAATGTATCTACGTAAGATGCGCCGTCCGCCTCAATAGGAGAGAAGTCGGTTTCCCATTTCTTATTACGCATATTGATGATACCGTCTTTGGTGAACAGCATCCCGTTACGTCCGTTGCGTGTAGGCATCACGCAGTCGAACATGTCAACTCCGCGTTCGATGCCTTCCAGAATGTTTACAGGCGTACCTACCCCCATCAGATAACGGGGTTTGTCTTTCGGAAGAATCTCATTCACCAACTCTATCATTTCGTACATCTTCTCCGTAGGCTCACCTACGGCCAGACCGCCGATTGCATTACCCTCGGCTCCTTTAGAGGCTATGAACTCCGCCGACCGTTTACGCAGGTCGGGATAGACACATCCTTGCACGATAGGGAAAAGCGCCTGATGATAACCGTACTTGGGTTCCGTTTCGTTGAATCGCGTGATGCAACGGTTCAGCCAACGGTGCGTCATTTCCATCGACTTCTTGGCATAGGCATATTCCGCATCGCCCGGAGTACATTCGTCAAACGCCATCATTATGTCCGCTCCGATAGTACGCTCGATGTCCATTACCCTCTCCGGAGTGAAGACGTGCTTGCTTCCGTCGATGTGCGAACGGAACTCGGCGCCTTCTTCGCGCAGTTTGCGGATACCCGCCAATGAAAAGACCTGGAAACCGCCGCTGTCGGTCAGCATCGGACGGTCAAAGCCGTTGAACTTATGCAGTCCGCCGGCTTTCTCTATAACATCCAATCCGGGACGCAAATAAAGATGATAGGTATTCCCTAATATAATCTGCGCCTTTATATCTTCTTTCAATTCTGTCAGATGCACGCCTTTTACGGTTCCCAACGTACCTACCGGCATAAAGATGGGAGTTTCAATCTGCCCATGGTCAGTGGTAATCAAACCTGCACGCGCATTCGTCTTGCTGTCTGTGTACTGTAACTCAAATGTCATTCTTCTTACTTTTCTATCTTTTCTTTTTTAACGGACAAGTCGATGGCATCAGCTACTTTTTCATCAGTCAGCGCAATGGCAAACACCTCTTTTACATCTTTCACATAGTGGAAAGTCAGTCCTTTCAGATAAATTTCCTGTATCTCTTCAATGTTCTTACGGTTCTCGTCGCTGAGGATAATCTCCTTGATGCCGGCACGTTTGGCAGCCAGAATTTTTTCTTTGATGCCACCGACGGGAAGCACTTTTCCACGGAGCGTGATTTCGCCCGTCATGGCAAGGTTGGCTTTTACTTTTCTCTGCGTAAGTGCGGATGCCAGCGAAGTAGCCATCGTTATACCCGCCGACGGACCATCCTTGGGAATAGCTCCTTCGGGAACATGAACATGGATATTCCAGTTGTCGAAAATATCTTCATCAAGATTCAGCAACGAAGCATGTGCCTTAATGTACTCCAGCGCCAGCATAGCCGACTCTTTCATTACATCGCCCAAGTTTCCGGTCAGCGTCAGGCGGCCGCCTTTGCCGCGACTGAGACTGGTTTCGACGAACAGAATCTCACCGCCGACAGCAGTCCACGCCAAGCCGGTAACCACACCGGCATATTCATTGCCTTGATACTTGTCGCGCGTATATTCGGGAGCGCCCAGGAATTCGTACAAATCACCCGGCTTAATTTCGGTCTTTGCGAAATAACCGTCCGTAGCATATTGACGAGCCGATTTACGCAGAATCTTTCCAATCTTCTTCTCCAACTCACGCACACCGCTTTCACGGGTATAAGACTCTATGATCGCTTCCAGCGTATTCTTGGGAATCTTGATATCGTTTTTCTTCATACCGTTTGCTTCCAACTCTTTGGGAACCAAATGGCGACGGGCAATCTCTATCTTTTCCTCGGTGATATAACCGCTTACTTCAATCAACTCCATGCGGTCGAGCAACGGTCCGGGAATCGTATTCAGATTATTGGCGGTAGCAATGAACATTACTTTCGACAAATCATAATCCACATCCAGGAAGTTGTCGTGAAACGTAGTATTCTGCTCCGGGTCGAGTACTTCGAGCAGAGCGGAAGAGGGGTCTCCCTGACGGTCGGCGCTCACCTTGTCTATCTCATCCAATATAAATACCGGATTTGAAGAACCGGCTTTAATCAGACTTTTGATGATGCGTCCCGGCATCGCTCCGATATAAGTCTTGCGGTGTCCGCGTATTTCGGCTTCATCGTGCACGCCACCCAAAGACATACGGATATACTTCCGCTTCAAAGCAGCCGCAATAGAACGCCCCAAAGAGGTTTTACCCACACCCGGAGGGCCATACAGGCAGATGATAGGCGACTTCATGTCTCCCTTCAACTTCAATACGGCGAGGTGTTCCAATATACGTTCCTTTACTTTCTCCAAACCGTAATGGTCTTTATTCAACGTCTTCTCGGCATTGGTCAAGTTCAGATTATCCGTTGTATAAACGCCCCACGGCAGACTCATCATGGTTTGCAGATAGTTCAGTTGCACACTGTAATCGGGCGATTGCGGATGCATGCGCTCCAACTTATCCACTTCTTTCAGGAAGGTGCTTTTTACTTCTTCATTCCATTTTATGGTTTCCGCTTTTTTACGCATCTCTTCCAATTCTTGCTCCTGGCTGCCGCCACCCAGTTCATCCTGAATGGTTTTAATCTGCTGTTGCAAGAAATACTCGCGTTGTTGCTGGTCTATATCCTCGCGGGCGCGCATCTGGATAGATTCCTTGATTTCGGCGAGCTGAACTTCCCGGTTCAGAATTTCGAGCAAACGATAGGTGCGGGCACGCAATGCGTCAATGCGCAGCAACTCTATCTTTTCATCCTTCTTCAAGGGCAGGTTGGTGCAGATAAAGTCCACCAGAAACATCGGGTTGGTAATGTTCTTGATGGCAAATGCAGAATCCTGCGGAAACATATCCGAAGATTTGATATAGCGTACGGTCAAGTCTTTACACGCTTCTACCAATGCCTGGAACTCCTTATCGTCTTTTGCGGGAATTTCCTCATTAAGCGTGCTTACACGTCCTTTCAAATATGGAGTAACTTCCGTTATCTCTTTCAATTCAATGCGCTTGGAGCCTTGCAGGATAACGGTAGTCGTTTGATCCGGCATTTCCAGCACACGGACAATCTTGGCAACCGTACCGATTGTATGCAGGTCCTCAAACAAAGGCGTTTCCGTATCAGCTACTTTCTGACACACCACGGCGATATATGTACCTTTCTTTTCTGCCTCACGCACCAATTTCAGGGAAGATTTTCTTCCGACAGACACCGGCATAAACACACCCGGAAACAAAACCATGTTCCGCAGAGGTAATACCGGCAGGATTTCATCAACCTCAATATCCATCAATTGTTCTTCATTCCCCTCAAAATCAGCAATTACAGAAAACGCATTTTCATTCCTATCTTCGATATCACTCAAGTAATTTCTTTTCTTCATCTCATTCTTTTTAGTTTATGTCATATTGGCAGGCCAATAAGGCGTCTGCAAAGTTAGCTATTTCTTCTATTAAATAGGCGTTCCTTTCTTTAAAAAGACAAAAACGATGCCAAAATTGCCGCTATTTGGGCGGCTTTGATTATTTTTGAGTCCGATTAACAAAAACAAATATGCCGAATCCTTATTTCCAGTTCAAACAATTTACCGTCCGGCACGACAAATGCGCCATGAAAGTAGGTACAGACGGAGTGCTATTAGGGGCGTGGGCTCCGGTTCAAGGTGCTAAACGAATTCTTGATGTAGGAGCGGGTAGTGGTCTAATATCCTTACAATTAGCGCAGCGTAATCCGGAAGCCGCAATTACCTCTGTCGAAATAGACCCGGCAGCGGCGGCGCAAGCCCAAGAGAATATTCAATCGTCCCCCTGGAACCATCGGATGGAAGTGGTATGCTGTGACTTCCGCAAGTATCATCCGGAAGACAAATTCGACCTGATTGTTTCCAACCCGCCTTATTTTGTCGATGCCCTGAAATGCCCGGACAATCAGCGCTGCATGGCACGGCACACGAGTGAACTGAGCTATGAATTGCTCTTCGGACATTCGGCGCATTTCTTATCGGAACGGGGAAGTATAAGCATTATCATTCCGGCGGAAGTTGAAAAGACGGTGGTTGATACAGCCTGGAAGTATAATTTTCATCCACATCGCCGCTTGTATGTTTTTACCAAACCCGGAAAACCTTGCCGGCGCGTGTTATTGACTTTCGGCTATCAGGATGTACCATGTATCGAGGACAGTCTTTACATAGAAGGAGAGAAGCACGGACAGTTTACCCCGGAGTACATCGCCCTGACCAAAGACTTTTATTTGAGAATGTAAGCTGTGCAAATTCGTCTTGCGGAATGAATATATTCATCCTGAGAAACGGATATATTTGTCTTGTGAGACGAATTAATTCGTCTCGGGAGATGGTTTTATTTATCTCACGAGGCAATTCCTTATATAGCAAAAGAACAAGGATTCACCCGCTAACCCGTATAAACAGGTGTGTGGAAGGTGAAGGGCAAAAGTACAAACCCGGTTTATTTATGTATAATCCATCGTCGTCGGAGAGTATCTATGATACAAAAAAAACGAACCACTGAATTTCAGTGGCTCGTTTTCTGTCGGGGTAGCGGGATTCGAACCCACGACCCCCTGCTCCCAAAGCAGGTGCGCTAACCGGACTGCGCTACACCCCGAGTGCTTTACTTCTTAAAAGCGAGTGCAAAGGTAAAATCTTTTTTGATATAGACCAAATCTTTTTATGATTTTATCTGAAATAAAATTATAAAAGTCTGGGAAACAATATACGGGAACAGTTAATTATTCTCTGCCTCTTTGATACGTTCTCTTTTATATCTATTTTTGTAGAAATAATCTTAATAAAATCAGAGAATATGAAGTTGACCAAACCTATTTTACTTGTTACCGTTATTCTGTTGGGATGTGCTTCCTGCAAAAATAAAGCCGGAAATACAGAACAGGAAAGCGCAAAGCCCGGTACAGAGGAGATTAACGATTCCGTATATCATGCACAAGGCGTAGTTATGGATGCTACCATGAATGGATTCACAATGGTTACCCCGAAAAACGATACCTTATATATAAGTACAATGGATCAGGATATAGCCTTGGAAGAAGGACTATCAGTAGGAGATACATTAGAGGTTTCGTACACGGTTACCGAAGATGAACCCGGCATTAACATTGCATCTGCCATAACGAAAATACATTAACTCACTTTTAAAAACATATAGTATGAAGAAACTTTTATTGGCAGCCGCCGTATTGGTTATTGCAATGGCCGCTTGTAATGAAAAGCAAAGCAAAGACTCTATCATTGGCTCATGGGTAATGCCTATCGAAGGACAGCCGGGAAAAATGCAGGGTATCAAACTGGAAGAGGGCGGGGATGCATCTTCCATTAATATGGCTACGCTGGTATATAAATATTGGGAACAACAAGGAGATGAACTTTATCTCACGGTAAAAAGCATTGGTAACGGTATGGAGATAGAGGGGATAGACACCTTAAGAATTGAGAAACTTACGGCTGACTCATTAATCTTAAATTCCAATTACGGCTATACACTACGTTATGTAAGAGAAAAGTAAGATAATAAAGGGGAATGCGCAACAGTCCGTATTCCCCTTCCTTTTTATACCCAAAGAACCATTATTTCATTCTTGCAGCAATAGCCAGCAGCACCCCGAGCACAACACCCAAAATAGCGGCAAACAAAACTCTTACCTCGCCCGGTAACAAGAAAGTAATGGTGTGGGCGGGGTACCAGAAAAAAGGAATCGTTTTCTTAAAAACAAAATTCCATTGCGCATCCCAATTAAGATGCGTAATAATACGCGTCATCGGGATAGGGGTAATAAGACTGCGAAGCGAACCGCCACAATCCAGAATATGTGTATCCGTTATCTTGTGAAATGTCATGAATACAGGAGCAAAGATTGTGTTCATGGCAACAGATATAGCCAGAGCAATCCATAACTTGTCCAAACAGAAACCGCCGTTAATTATCACCGAAGCATCCGCCATCCCCATATACTCCATAAACTGTGGCACACCTTTAGAAAAGATAATCATCGCCATATTGATTCCCATCCCTAAAATACCCCATACAACCGCACGGGAAAGTACTCCGAATCCTTTTCTGTTATATACTCCGGCACTGATGCGAAGCCCCAGCATCTCACCTAAAGTAGCAAGCACTCCGAATTTCAGGAAACTCATTACCATACCATGTGTGGCATTGAAAGACTTATACCAGCCGTAAACCGCATCACTCACGAAAAAAGGTAAGAAGATTACGATTAGGACGAAAAGGAAATCTTGCTTTTTCATTCAAATGTTGTGCTTTTCATTAATAATAACAGCAAACATACTAAAATAAATTCAATATCAAAGCAATCAGACAAGTAAAACCGGTAAATCAAAGCAAAAGTACGTTTTATCCTTTTATTATCAAGAAAAAAGGCAGAATTCAAATGAAATCCTGCCTCTCTCTGTAATTTGGAAATACAATCTCTTATTGCTTGTTTTTCATATATTCATCAGCTTTCTCCTTAGCACGAGCTACTCGTTTCGCCGTATCCGGATGAGATGAAAACATCTTTTGGAATTTAGACTCCTTGGGAGCTTCCGCTGAAAGTTCCAGCAGTTTATTCAAAGCATTATACATGGCATAAGGATCCAAATTATTCTTTATAGAAAATTCAAAACCGTAATCGTCCGCTTCCGCTTCCTGCTTTTGGGAGTATTGCGCACCCGCCAAAGCTTCCGCCATAGCGCCTAACTCGGAATCAGTCAGCTTTGATACGGTAGAGCTTGCAGCGCCTGCGGCATTCTTCACTGCAGAACGAAGATAAGCGCTCTTCATAGCATCTTTGGAGTCTGTATGAATTACATGGCCTATCTCATGACCTACCACAGCCATCACTTCATCATCCGTCATAATATCCATTAACCCGGCGCAAATACGTACGCTGCCGTCACCGCAAGCAAAAGCGTTCACGTCGATAACTTCATAAACGCCAAAGTTTACTTTCAGACCATCCACCTCTTTAATATGCCCGGTCAGTTTTTCCAGACGTTTACCATACTCCGTATCAGGTTTGGTCAAAGGATTGTGAGTATCCATCCATTGCATATACTCCTTACTCATAGCTACAATATCCGCATCCGAAAGAGTTATAGCTTTAGCGGCATCAGTGCCGGCCTGAACAACCTTACCTACATTTATTTTCTTACCGCCAATTTTAAACTGCGCATAGGCAGTTGTAGTGTAAGTCATTCCGCATACAATAGCGGCGAAAATCAGAATTTGTTTTTTCATGTTGTTTGGTTTGTTTTAATGGATTATTTTATAAAAGAAAGCCGTTTAACCGACCCACGATTAAACGGCTTTTATCTTTGCTTTAATTCTTCATTCTTTTACTTGATTATTCCCAATTCCCTGAAGCATTTAGTCAACTTCTCAACGGCATAATCTACCTGTTCCTTAGTATGAGTAGCCATCAATGCTACGCGTACCAATGTATCTTGAGGAGCGCATGCAGGCGGAATTACCGGATTGATAAAGATACCTTCATCAAAAGCCATCTTCGTTACAACAAATGTCTTTTCCGTATCACGCACATACAAAGGTATGATAGGCGATTCGGTTTCGCCAATCTCAAAACCGGCATCACGGAAACTCTTCAATGCGTAATTGGTAATATCCCACAGGCGTTGAATGCGTTCCGGTTCTGATTTAATAATATGGAGAGCTTCACGGGCTGCAGCCGTTGCTCCCGGCGTACTGCTTGCCTGGAATATATAAGAACGGGCATTGTGACGCAACCAATTGATGACATCTTTGTCACCCGCGATAAAACCGCCGATAGAAGCCAATGACTTACTGAAAGTTCCCATTATCAGGTCGATATCTTCGGTCACTCCGAAATGGTCGCAAACACCACGGCCTTGCTTACCGAATACACCCAAACCGTGAGCTTCGTCCACATAAATACTGGCATTATATTTCTTTTTCAAACGAACGATTTCCGGCAAATTAGCCAAATCACCCTCCATTGAGAATACGCCATCTACAACAATCAGCTTTACGGCATCCGGCTCACACTTCTGGAGTTCCTTTTCAAGGTCTTCCATATCATTGTGCTTATACTTTAATTGTGTAGCGAAAGAAAGGCGGCGTCCGTCTACGATAGAAGCATGGTCACGGTCATCACAAATAATGTAATCACCACGTCCTACCACCGCGGGAATAATACCTTCATTTACAGTAAAACCGGTAGAAAAACAAAGAGCTTCGTCTTTGCCTACGAATTCGGCCAATTCCTTTTCCAATTCAACATGTATATCAAGAGTACCATTCAGAAAACGGGAACCGGCACAACCTGTACCATATTTTTCAGTGGCAGCTATTGAAGCGTCAATGATTCGTTTGTCGTATGTCAGTCCCATATATGCGTTCGAACCGAACATCAGAACCTTTTTGCCATCCATCATCACCTCTGTATCCTGGTGGCTGTTAATTGTGCGGAAATAAGGGTATACCCCTTTTGCCATAAATTGTTGCGGCAAATCATATTTCGCGAATTTGTCTTGCAGTAAACCCATGAAATGTCTTTTATATAATGAATATTTAATTCTATTAAAAACAAGTTCTTAAAAACAGGGGGCAAAGATAGCAAAATATGTTGTTATCTGTTCCATTTACTCTAAAAAATCTGCTCTAACTCGTTTTAAGAGATTCATATGGTTAAAATTTAAAGGATTTATATTACTTTTGCATGACAGAAAACCCCATAGTAATATCCGTTTAAATGGACGATAGTAAAAAGAAAATATCATTTATAATAAATCCCATATCCGGTACGCAGGGTAAGGAGCAAATATTGAAATGGCTCGATGAAAAGCTGGATAAGAGCCGCTACATACCGGAAGTAATTTATACGGAATGGGCGGGGCACGCCGTTGAAATAGCCGCCCGGAAAGCTAAAGAAGAGGTTTTTGCCGTTGTTGCCATCGGCGGAGACGGAACAATCAACGAGATAGCACGCTCATTGGTGCACACTAAAACGGCATTGGGCATCATCCCATGCGGTTCCGGCAACGGGTTGGCACGCCATCTGCAGATTCCCATGGAGGCAAAAAAAGCAATTGATATTATCAATGAGGGATTGATAGATATCATTGACTATGGTAAAATCAATGATGTTCCTTTTTTCTGTACCTGCGGAGTAGGATTCGACGCATTTGTCAGTCTGCAATTTTCCAAAGCCGGCAGGAGAGGCCCGCTCATATATCTGGAGAAGACACTGCTTGAAAGCCTCAAGTACAAGCCGGAAACATATGAGTTGGAGATGGATGGCAGTACCTCGCGATACAAAGCTTTCCTGATAGCATGCGGCAATGCCTCACAATATGGGAATAACGCCTATATAACCCCACAGGCCACGTTAAATGACGGATTGCTGGATGTTACTATTTTGGAGCCTTTTACCGTATTGGACGTACCGGCATTATCATTCCAGTTGTTCAACAAGACTATCGACCAAAACAGCCGTATAAAGACTTTCCGTTGTAAAACACTTCGTATTCACCGTTCCAAACCGGGAGTGATACATTTCGATGGAGACCCGATGATGATGGGAGAAAACATCGATGTGAATATCCTCAAAAGAGGCTTACAGGTTATTGTACCCAAGAATGCCGAAAAAGACACTTCAAACGTATTGCAACGTGCCCAGGATTACATCAATGGCCTGAAACAAATAAATGAAGCCATAATGGAAGACATTACCCATACGAATAGAAGGATATTGGATAAAGGCAAGGAACAAATAAAAAGACTCAGAAAGAATTAAACTCTACGAGTGACGTTGCAGCTGTTTTAGGATTGATAATTTTACTGTCAACTGCTAGATACGGTTATTTTTTAAAATAAACTCTTCTGTTTTGATACGTCTGTAATATGTTTTATGTATTTTTGCATGATATTTATGCAGTAAAGGGCATTGTATAGCCAAAAGAATAAATTATAAAGTTATATATAATAATATGTATAGATCACACACCTGTGGAGAATTGCGTATCTCCGACGTTAATAAGCAAGTGACGCTGGCAGGTTGGGTACAGCGCAGCCGTAAAATGGGAGGTATGACATTCGTGGACCTTCGCGACCGTTACGGAATCACCCAATTAGTATTTAATGAAGAAGTAGATGCCGAACTTTGCGAGCAGGCCAACCGCTTGGGCCGTGAATTCGTAATTCAAATAGTAGGAACGGTAAATGAGCGTTTCAGCAAAAACAAAAATATTCCTACGGGAGATATCGAAATCATTGTTTCAGAACTGAATATACTTAATTCAGCTTTAACTCCGCCTTTCACAATCGAAGATAATACGGACGGCGGCGATGATATCCGTATGAAATACCGTTATCTGGACTTACGCCGCGCCGCAGTACGCAAGAATCTGGAGTTGCGCCATAAAATGACAATCGAGGTACGTAAATATCTGGATAGCAAAGGATTCATTGAAGTAGAGACTCCTCTTCTCATCGGTTCCACCCCGGAAGGCGCGCGCGACTTTGTTGTTCCCTCACGTATGAACCCGGGACAATTCTATGCACTGCCGCAGAGCCCTCAAACATTGAAGCAATTACTGATGGTTTCAGGCTTTGACCGCTACTTCCAAATCGCGAAATGTTTCCGTGACGAAGACCTCCGTGCCGACCGCCAACCGGAATTTACACAAATCGACTGTGAAATGTCTTTTGTACAACAAGACGATGTAATCGAGCTTTTTGAAGGTATGGCAAAGTACCTTTTCAAGGAAATTCGTGGTGTTGAGTTGACAGAACCGTTCCAGCGGATGCCTTGGGCGGATGCCATGAAATATTATGGTAGCGACAAACCCGATTTGCGCTTCGGTATGAAGTTTGTGGAATTGATGGACATCATGAAAGGCCATGGTTTCTCTGTATTCGACAATGCCGCATATATCGGCGGTATTTGTGCGGAAGGCGCCGCAAGCTACACCCGCAAACAATTGGACGCCTTGACCGAATTCGTAAAGAAACCGCAAATCGGAGCAAAGGGTATGGTATATGCCCGTATAGAAGCTGACGGTACTGTAAAATCGAGTGTCGACAAGTTCTATACACAAGAAATTCTGCAAGATATGAAAGCAGCCTTTGGCGCAAAACCCGGCGACTTGATTCTTATCTTGAGCGGTGATGATGTAATGAAAACCCGCAAGCAACTGAACGAACTTCGTCTTGAAATGGGTAATCAATTAGGCTTACGCGACAAGAATAAGTTTGCATTGCTTTGGATAGTCGACTTCCCCATGTTCGAATGGAGTGAAGAAGAAGGTCGCTTAATGGCTATGCATCATCCGTTTACGCATCCGAAAGATGAAGATATTCCTTTGTTGGACACAGATCCTGCGGCTGTTCGTGCCGATGCTTACGATATGGTATGTAACGGTATTGAAGTGGGGGGTGGCTCTATCCGTATCCACGATGCCCAATTGCAGGCTAAGATGTTCGAAATATTGGGCTTCACACCGGAAAAGGCTGAAGAACAGTTCGGCTTTTTGATGAATGCCTTCAAATTCGGCGCACCTCCTCATGGCGGTTTGGCTTACGGCCTTGACCGTTGGGTAAGCATCTTTGCCGGCCTCGACAGTATCCGTGACTGCATTGCATTCCCGAAGAATAACTCCGGCCGCGATGTCATGTTGGATGCGCCTTCGGCCATCGACCAAAAGCAATTGGATGAACTGAACCTTATTGTTGAGGTAAAAGAATAAAAACCAGAGAACAGGAGAGAGTGAAAGAGTCCACACGTATTTGCCGTTTTGCAGTAATCGGTACGCTAAACGCCTTAATAACAGCAATCACCATCTGGATAATGATGGATGGATTGGATATTAATTACATACTCTCCAATGTCACTGCATATATACTGGCACAGACTCATAACTTTATCTGGTGCAAGTATTGGATATTCCCAACAGAAAAAAAGAGCAACACTTGGCGACAAGTGCTGCTCTTTTCCATAGCCTTCGGAATGGCTTATTGCGCACAATTCCTTTTCCTCATCGGATTGGTAGAGGGGTTGAATTGTGATGAATATCTCGCCCAGTTCTTGGGACTATTTGTATATGGCGGAGTTAACTTCTTGATGAACAGAAAGGTCACGTTCAAATAAAAGCATTCCTTTCCTTTAATCTAAGAAGCGTTTGGTCAATCCCTCATAAGCATCGATTCTGCGGTCGCGCAAGAACGGCCACCAACGGCGAACATTCTCCGAACGTTCCATATCCACTTCCACTACAATATTTTCCGGCTGCTCATTACCTGCTTGTGCCAAAAATTCACCTTGTGGCCCAACCACAAAGCTATTTCCCCAAAACCGGATACCGTTTGTCTGCATGGAAGGATCGGGTTCATGTCCCACACGATTCACCGAAATAACCGGAAGACCGTTTGCTACGGCATGTCCACGCTGAGAGATTATCCATGCGTTGAGCTGACGGGCTTTCTCATCATCTGTATCACTGCTTTCCCAACCGATAGCGGTAGGATAAATCAGTAATTCGGCTCCTTTCAGCGCCATAAGACGAGCAGCTTCGGGATACCACTGGTCCCAACAAACCAAAACGCCCAATTTCCCCAAAGACGTCTGTATAGGTTCAAATCCCAAATCTCCGGGGGTAAAATAGAACTTTTCATAATAAGCCGGATCGTCCGGAATGTGCATCTTGCGATATTTCCCGGCAATGCTTCCGTCACGTTCAAAAACAACAGCCGTATTATGATATAAACCCGGAGCGCGTTTTTCAAATAACGAGGTTACCAATACAATGTTGTTGGCAGCCGCCAACTCTGAATAGAAACCGGTTGACGGTCCGGGAATAGGTTCCGCCAAGTCAAACAGTTGGGTATTCTCCGTCTGGCAGAAATAGAGTGAGTTGTGCAGTTCCTGCAACACCACTAACTGTGCACCATGAGTGGCACATGCTTCGATGCTCTTGGCCAGATTCATCAGATTAATGCGCATATCCGCAACATTTGCCTGCTGAATAATACCGACTTTTATTTTTCTCATAATCTATATTTCTTTTGAATGTTTTTCTTTTTGTCTATCTGATTACTCCTATCGGATATTGCATCGTGACACAGTGCAGCGAACCATGTTGTTTTATCAAAGCACGACAGTCTATACCTACAATCTCATGTCCGGGAAAAGCTTCTTGCAACACCTCTTTGGCACGGATATCATTCTCCGGCTGATTATACGTAGGATATAACACTGCATCATTCATTATCAAAAAGTTAGCATACGTAGCCGGCAGCCTTTCTCCCTCCACTTCTATTTTATCAGCCATTGGCAGTGCCAACAGTTTATAAGGTTCTCCTGCGAGTGTTCGGAACGTTTTAAGCTGCTCTTCCATTCGATACAATTCCTCATAATGTTCATCATTCACATCCCGGCACTGCACATAAGCAATCGTATCCGGCGAGCACAAACGGACAAGCGTATCTATGTGGCTGTCCGTATCATCTCCGGCCAAATATCCATAATCCAGCCAAAGTACCCGTTCAAGATGAAAGGCGGAGCGAAGATACTCCTCAATCTCCACTTTATTTAACTGACCGTTACGGTTAGGCGACAGCAGGCACTCCGAAGTGGTAAGCAATGTTCCCATACCGTCACTTTCAATGGAACCACCTTCCAGCACAAAACCTAAACGGTTCACATATCGGCCTGTTAGAATTCCGGCTTCAACAGCCCGGCGTGTTATTTGATTGTCTTTGTCCGAAGCGAATTTCAAGCCCCAACCGTTAAATGTAAAATCAAGCAGAGAAGGCCCTTCCGTATCTATCATAGTGATAGCTCCATGGTCGCGTGCCCAAGTATCATTCGTCTCACACTCCAGAAAACGAACATTATCCATGTTGACCATCATGGAGATTTGCTTTTTTACTTCCTCCGGTTCCGGAGTTACGATTAGCAGCAACTCCCGCTTTGCTATTTCGGAAGCAATGGCAATAAAACATCGCTGTACCTCTTCCAGCATATAAGCCCAGTCGGTATTCGCATGAGGCCATGTAAGCTGTATACCGCTCTGTAAAGTCCATTCTGCAGGCAGGTGAGGAGCACGTGTTTCCACCTGGAAGGTCATATTCTTGCCAAAACGCACTTGGCAATCTTTTTCCGTTCCTCCACCCAGGGGAAGTCCGACAAAATATCCCATATCATTCTAAGTCATTTAATTCGTTAAGTAAGGCAATGAAACTCGAGTACCGATATTCCTGAATCTCAATCTTCGTAAAGCCCTATTCTGCATTTCCCTAGTTCTACTTTAGAATTCTGAATCTCAGCTCTACGTTTCCATATCTCGACTTAAGGTTCGGAATACATTTATTTCTTTTCTTCCTTAGGCTTTCTGTCAAAGAACGGATTCTTGGAAGATGCGCTGACCGGAATAGCGAATACAGCCTTGCAATCTTTCAGCCAATTCATTCGCTGCGCAGCCAACCCCGCAGAAAACATTACCCGGGTATCTACCCTCATATCGGCGGCCATAGCGCAAGCCGATCCGACGGCAATCCCCACATCAACTGTATTCAAGGCGCATGGTACCCCCTCGGAACGTCCGGCACAAGTTGGAAAACCACAATGTCCGCAGTTCAAGCCTTGTGCCTGCTCGCGCGTACCTATTATAACGACACATTCGGCCTGTAAGACATTTGCAGCATCACGAAGAAAGAACTTCATGCCCAGCTCTTCGGCCATGGCAATCATTTTTTCCGAAAGCTTTTTCAAATCTTCTCCCGTAACCAGCGCAGTTTCAATTACATCTACACCTTTTCCTTTAGGCGCCGTACGTGCGGCGGTCATCATTTGTCTCGCCACATTGAGCACATGTTCATGGCGGCAATCCCGTTCGTTTTGTATCATACTTTTTCCTGAATTAATTAGTGATACAAAGATAAAAGTATAAAGTTATCTTTGCAAATCTTTTTTCCTTACCTTTGCAATAAAGACTAAAGTATTTATTTATGCTACAAATAGAGGATGCCAGTATTGCATACGGTGATGAGATATTATTCTCCAAATTCAACCTGCAATTGAAAAGGGGAGAGATTGCCAGCATTTCCGGTTCGTCGGGATGCGGGAAGACATCTCTTCTCAATGCCATACTGGGTTTTACTCCGTTAAAAGAAGGACGTATTACTGTCAATAACATCATATTGGATAAAAACAGCATAGACCTCATTCGCAAACAAATAGCTTGGATTCCACAAGAATTGGCACTTCCATTAGAGTGGGTAAGAGACATGATTCAACTACCTTTCGGTCTAAAAGCCAATCGAACCACACCGTTTTCCGAAGCACAATTATTCAACTGCTTTGAGGAATTAGGACTTGAAAGAGAACTATATTATAAGCGTGTAAATGAGATATCCGGCGGACAACGCCAACGTATGATGATAGCCGTAGCTTCCATGATTAACAAACCTTTAATCATCGTAGACGAGCCAACCTCTGCGCTCGACTCGGGCTCTACGGAGAGAGTACTTGCCTTTTTACGGCATCAAACCCGTAAGGGAACCGCTGTGCTGGCTGTGTCACACGACAAAGATTTTGCCGAAGGATGTGACCGGCATATAATAATGTAATCAACCTGATAAAAATAAAACCATGAGTTTTGCCGGATTTGTCTTTGATATGATACGCCGTGATAAGGAGAATCGCAATTTACGTCTTCTTCGCCGGGAACGTCTCAATGAGCGTTTAGATAAAATGTACAAAGGGCATGGTATGCCACGAAACACAACAGCAGAAGACATGGAAAAGATAACCAGACTTACCCGGCAAAAGGAATATTCCGAGCAGAGGTACACCGTGCGGATGATGTTGATTATTATGGGAATTTGTATTCTTACTGCGTCTGTATTGGTTTTCATATTTACCCGCTAATTCCATAAGAAAAAAAAGGCCTACCGAAATACTAATGAATTTTCCAAGATTTATTAATAAATTCCTGGAAATTTATTAATAAATTCTTCTGTAATTTATTAATAGCGCTACCTTTGCATTACAAGCTATCGGAAATATTTATGGGAACTATCGACATATCATACCTCAGCCTGGGCATCGGACTACTTCTACTATTAATACCCTTATTCTATATATGGAAGTTCAAGACAGGTCTGCTGCGTGCAACTCTCATCGGTACGGCGCGTATGATTGTGCAGCTTTTCTTCATCGGCGTCTATCTGAAATTCCTTTTTCTGTGGAATAATCCGTGGATTAATTTTCTATGGGTAATCGTCATGATACTCGTAGCTTCGCAAACGGCATTGGCACGCACACAACTGAAACGCAAGATATTACTGATACCTATATCCATAGGCTTTCTGTGTAGTGTGGCATGTGTGGGAATGTATTTCATAGGAATCGTGCTGCGTCTTGAAAATATGTTCAGTGCCCAGTATTTCATTCCAATTTTCGGTATACTGATGGGGAATATGCTATCCAGCAATGTCATAGCCCTAAATACTTATTATAGCGGATTGAAACGTGAACAGCAACTTTACCGTTATCTGCTTGGCAACGGGGCTACCCGTACCGAAGCGCAAGCACCGTTTATCCGTCAGGCCATTATCAAGGCATTTAGTCCGCTCATCGCCAATATCTCCGTCATGGGCTTGGTCGCATTTCCCGGAACAATGATCGGACAGATATTGGGTGGGAGCAGTCCGAATGTCGCTATCAAATATCAGATGATGATTATGGTTATCACATTTACGGCATCTATGCTTTCGCTGATGATAACCATTTCATTGGCTTCGCGTAAGTCTTTCGACGCTTACGGAAAGCTACAACCTGTCATGATAGAAAAAAAAGTAAAAAGTAAATCGTAGTTCACTACTTTTTCGTATATTTGCAACCAAATTTTCTACTGATAATGAAAATTAAGGAGATAGTAAGCGCCCTTGAACGGTTCGCGCCTCTGCCATTGCAAGACGGATTTGATAATGCCGGCCTGCAAATAGGATTGACAGATGCGGAAGCAACAGGGGCTTTGTTGTGTCTTGACGTTACTGAAGCCGTATTGGATGAAGCGATTGCGTTAGGATATAATCTTGTTATATCGCATCATCCGCTCATTTTTAAAGGTTATAAATCCATTACAGGAAAGGATTATGTGGAACGTTGTATCTTGAAAGCCATCAAGAACGACATTGTCATTTATTCCGCCCACACCAACCTTGATAATGCGCCGGAAGGAGTAAATTTCAAGATTGCCGAGAAAATAGGATTGAAGAATGTACGTGTACTGGAAGCTAAAGAAAACGCTTTGCTGAAGTTGGTCACATTTGTTCCTACAGACCGGGCAGAAGAAGTACGCGCGGCATTGGCATCTGCCGGATGCGGATGTGTAGGCAATTATGATTCGTGCAGCTACAATGTGGAAGGTGAGGGGATGTTCCGTGCCCGTGAAGGCGCCAATCCTTATTGTGGGGAAATCGGTGAACTGCATGTGGAAAAAGAAGTGCGTATCGAAACCATTCTGCCAACTTACCGAAAAGCGGAAGTGATAAAAGCGTTACTTACCGCACATCCATACGAGGAGCCTGCATTTGATTTATATCCGTTGCAAAACTCTTGGCAACAGGCCGGAGCAGGCGTTATCGGCGAATTGGAAACTCCGGAAACCGAGTTGGAATTCTTAAAACGTATCAAGAAAACCTTTGAAGCAGGTTGCCTGAGACACAACAAACTGACCGGACGCGAGATACAAACCGTTGCTCTATGTGGTGGTGCAGGGGCTTTCCTTATGCCGCTTGCCATACGCAACCATGCAGATGTCTTCATCACCGGCGAGATAAAATATCACGATTATTTCGGTCATGATACAGATATCCTGTTGGCGGAGATAGGGCATTACGAAAGCGAACAATATACAAAAGAAATATTTTATACAATAATCCGGGAGTTGTTTCCTAATGTTGAGGTTCAACAGAGCAAAGTGAATACAAATCCCATAAAATACATGTAATTAAAATGGCTAAAGAAGCAAAAAAAGATCCCCAGGAATTGACAGTGGAACAAAAACTGAAAGCCTTGTTCCAACTACAGACTATGTTGTCTAAAATCGATGAAATCAAGACGTTGAGAGGCGAGCTTCCTTTGGAAGTGCAAGACTTGGAAGATGAAATTGCCGGTTTGAGTACCCGCATCGAAAGAATCCAGTCGGAAGTTGCCGATTTGAAATCCGCTATCGCAACCAAGAGAGTGGAAATCGAAACAGCAAAGGCTTCTGTAGCTAAATATAAAGAGCAACAGGAAAATGTACGCAATAACCGCGAATATGACTTCCTGAGTAAAGAGATAGAGTTCCAAACTTTGGAAATTGAACTTTGCGAAAAGAGAATTAAAGAATTCTCCGCCGATGAAGAAATTAAATCTCAGGAAGCTGCAGACAGTACCGCTGCTTTGGAAGAAAGGCAAAAAGACCTGGACGTAAAGAAGAATGAACTGGACGAAATCATCTCAGAGACCAAGCAGGAAGAAGAAAAACTGAGAGACAAGGCTAAAGAGCTCGAAACTAAAATAGAGCCGCGTTTGCTTCAATCTTTCAAACGTATCCGCAAGAACTCACGTAATGGTCTGGGTATCGTGTACGTACAGCGTGACGCTTGTGGCGGTTGCTTCAACAAGATTCCGCCCCAAAGACAATTGGATATTCGTTCACGCAAGAAAATCATTGTTTGCGAATATTGCGGACGTATTATGATTGACCCTGAACTGGCAGGTATCACTCCCGAAGTGAAAGAAGAACCGGTAAAGGAAAAGCCGACAAGAAGCAGAAAGAAAGCAGCAGACGCTGAATAAATTCCGCAAGAATCGCGATAAACAAATAAAGGTTTAGGTTGTTATCAATCCCATAAAATAACAACCTAAACCTTTTTTTATGAGTATAAAAGCTTGGAGCAGTACATTGCTCGTCCTATGTTTTTCTTTTGCGGCATGGGCACAGAACAGCAGCCGCTACTTGGAAAAACCACTTCCACAAGGCTGGGGAACCGAAACTGCTCATGCCATCCCCGGAGACGATAATATGTTCGACGGCCAAATACAACCCGTAAATGACAAATGGTGGAAGGCTTTTGATGATCCGATGCTCGATTCACTGATAACAACGGCATCCACCAAGAACTTTTCAGTTCTTTCAGCCATAGACCGCATGGATATGGCGAAAACCAATTGGCGAATAGAACGGGGGAGTTTCTTTCCTTCCGTTTCCTTGAATGGTGGATGGGCACGTCAGCAAAGTAGCGGTAACGTAAGTGAAGTGCCACAATCCATAACCGGAGCATACAGTGCCTCGCTCAATGCAAGTTGGGAACTGGATATATTCGGAAATATCCGGCAACGGGTAAAAGCGCAGCGGGAAAATTTTGCCGCCAGCAAAGAAGAATACACCTCTGTTATGATTTCACTGTGCGCACAAATAGCGTCAGCCTACATCGGGCTACGTGAATTACAGCAAGAATTAAATGTCGTCACCCATAACTGCAATACGCAAGCGGCAGTGCTTGAAATTACCCGGGTCCGCTATAAAACTGGATTGGTATCCAAGCTGGATGTGTCTCAAGCTAAGTCTGTATACTACAGCACCAAAGCATCTATTCCTCAACTGGAATCCGGTATTAATCAATATATTACCACTCTGGCCATTTTACTCGGAACTTATCCTCAAGACATTCGCCCCACATTGGAGCAAAACGGTAAACTCCCCGATTATATGGAACCCGTAGGTGTCGGCATTCCGGCCGATTTGCTACTTCGCCGCCCGGATATCCGGCAGGCCGAACGGCAAGTCAATGCACAGGCTGCCTTACTTGGAGCTTCTAAAAGCGATTGGCTACCGCAGGTTTTTCTAAAAGGTTCCGTAGGCTACTCTTCTCATGACTTGAAGAATCTTACCAAACGAAACAGCATGACATTTGAGATTGCGCCAAGTCTTAGCTGGACCGTGTTCAGCGGTACAAAACTGGTGAATGCGACCCGGTTGGCACGTGCGCAATTGGATGAATCCATCCATCAGTTTAATCAAACAGTGCTCACAGCCGTGCAGGAAACTGATAATGCCATGAACGGTTACCGTAATTCTATCAAGCAGATTGTTGCCCTGCGCGAAGTATGCAATCAGGGAGAAGAAACTTTAAAACTATCATTAGACCTCTATAAGCAGGGATTGACCCCTTTTCAAAACGTTCTGGACGCCCTCCGCTCATTGCTGACTTATCAAAATCAGCTGACACAAGCTCAGGGTAACTCACTGCAAGAGCTTATATCGCTCTACAAAGCATTGGGAGGAGGATATGAAATCACTAATCTCTAAATTTAAACCGAACCATATATGAAAAATCAAATGTACATCGCCCTGCTTGTCCTACCGTTATTGGCAGGATGCGGGAATAAAAAAGAAGCGGCACATACAATGCCTGCTCCGGAAATCAGCGTAGCCCGTCCAAGTGTACAAGACATTACACTTACTAAAAACTACCCCGGCTATCTGACCTCTGAAAAAACGGTAGATTTAGTAGGCAGAGTCAGTGGTACGCTGCAAACTGTAGCCTATACACCCGGTAGCCGGGTACATCAAGGACAAGTGCTTTTCCAAATTGAACCAACTGTTTATCAAGATAATGTGCGACAGGCGGAAGCGGTTCTGAATACGGCACGGGCCAATCTTGAATATGCGCAGAACAATTATGCCCGTATGCAGGAAGCCGCAAAAACGGATGCCGTCAGTCAGATACAGGTATTGCAATCCAAATCGAATGTGGCTACTTCACTGGCAGCCGTAAGTAATGCCGAAGCTGCATTGAATACAGCACGCACCAACTTGGGTTATTGTACGGTACGTGCTCCGTTCGACGGAACAATCAGTCGCAACCTTGCAGATGCGGGAAGTTATATAAACGGCAGTGCGCAACCTGTAACCTTGGCTACCATTTATAAAGACGATCATCTGTATTCCTATTTTAATGTAGCAGATAATCAATGGCTTGCCATGCTGATACAGCAGGGGGAAAGCATTCCCAAACAGGTCAATGTCAGCTTGGGGAAAGACGGCATACTGAATTATCCGGCACAGCTGGATTATCTTTCGCCCAATGTAGACTTGAATACCGGCACACTGAATATTCGTGCCCGACTGGATAATCCCAAAGGTATCTTGAAAAGCGGACTTTATGTCAGCATCACACTACCTTATGGAAAACAGAAAAATGCAATCCTCATACCTGATGCCTCTATCGGTACAGACCAACTGGGTAAATACGTGTATGTAGTCAATGATTCGGACATCGTGCACTACCGTCACATCGAGACAGGACAACTGATAGGGGACAGTCTGCGGCAAATAAAACAAGGAATTTCCCCGCAGGAAAGGTATGTAACGAAAGCCCTGATGAAAGTCAGAAACGGCATGCGGATAAACCCCGTCCAATAATCCACACTGTATATATCACCATTCAAAAAAACAAGGAATTATGTTTTCAAAATTCTTCATAGACCGTCCTATATTCGCAACTGTACTGGCACTGCTCATTGTCGTGGCGGGATTGGTCACGCTGGGCATTCTGCCCATTGCGCAATACCCGGACATAACACCGCCTACCGTACAGGTGAGTGCCGTTTATCCCGGAGCCAATGCGCAGACGGTGGCTCAAACCGTCGGTATTCCTATCGAGCAGCAAGTCAACGGAGTAGACGGGATGCTTTATATGTCTTCCAACTCATCCTCATCAGGGGCATATTCGCTTACCATTACTTTTGCAGTAGGTACAGATATTGACATGGCTACCGTACAGGTGCAAAACCGAGTCAGTGTGGCGCAATCATCACTGCCTGCCCCTGTAGTGGTACAAGGAGTTACGGTGCAGAAGCAGTCCAGCAATATCGTTATGTTTCTGACAATGAAGTCCGACAACAAAAATTACGACGGTCTTTACCTCAGCAACTATGCCAAACTGAATCTTGTGGATCAATTGACCCGTGTACCCGGTGTGGGTGCAGTCAATGTAATGGGAGCAGGAGACTATTCCATGCGCATCTGGCTCGACCCTGACGCTATGCGTATCCGTAATCTCTCACCGGCAGATGTTTATCAGGCTATTCAGGCGCAGAATGTAGAGGTTAGCGCCGGAAACGTAGGACAGCCTATCGGAAATGACAACAGGAATGCTTATCAATACAGCCTGACTGTAAAAGGGAGGCTGACTTCACCCGAGGAATTCGGTAACATTATCCTTCGTACGGAAAGCGGCGGAAAGATTCTCCGTCTGCGTGATGTAGCCCATATAGACCTGGGCTCGGCATCTTACAGTGTCGTCTCTCAGCTGGACGGAAAACCTACAGCTGCCATCGCCATTTACCAGCAACCGGGAAGCAATTCATTGGACGTATCAAAAGGTGTCAAAACAAAGATGCAAGAGTTATCGCAGAATTTCCCGGCAGGCATACAGTATAATGTAACGCTCGATACAACAGACGTTATCCATGCATCCATTGACGAAGTAATGGTGACTTTCTTTGAAACAACGCTATTGGTAGTGCTTGTAATCTTCCTCTTTCTACAAAACTGGCGGGCTGTCATCATTCCTTGTATCACGATACCTGTTTCACTGATTGGTACGCTGGCAATCATGTCGTTATTCGGTTTCTCTATCAATACATTAACACTATTCGGACTGATATTGGCGGTTGCCATCGTAGTGGATGATGCTATTGTGGTTGTAGAAAACTCCACGCGTCTGTTGGATACCGGGCGATATACGGCACGGCAAGCTGTAACGGAAGCAATGGGAGAAATTACAGGCCCCATCGTGGGGGTGGTTTTGGTATTGCTTGCCGTATTTATCCCTACCACCCTTGTCAGCGGAATATCAGGACAGTTGTACAAACAGTTTGCCTTGACCATTGCAGCCAGTACCGTACTAAGCGGTATCAACTCACTGACTCTGACACCTGCACTCTGCGCATTAATGCTTCAACCCACCAAACCCTCGAAATTTCCTCTGTATAAAGGATTTAACCGTTTATACGACAAGACGCAAGGAGTATATGACAAAGTAGTGGGCTATTTGTTGCAACGGCCTTTTGTCGCAATGGCTTCCTATGCTGTATTTACGATAATCGCTGTATTGCTGTTCGTTAAGTGGCCCTCTACTTTTATACCGGAAGAAGATGACGGATATTTCCTCGCTGTTGTGCAACTTCCACCTGCATCAAGCTTGGAACGCACGCAAGCAGTGGGAAAACAAATCAATGCTTTGCTCGACACTTATCCCGAAGTAAAGAATTATATCGGAATATCCGGCTTTTCCGTTATGGGCGGGGGAGAACAGAGCAATGCCGCCACCTACTTCGTTGTCCTGAAAAACTGGAATGAACGCAAAGGGAAGAAACATACGGCATCGGCCGTCGTTGACCGTTTCAATATGGAAGCCTACGGTATTCAGGAAGCTGAAGTCTTTGCAATGGTTCCGCCCGCCATTCCCGGGCTGGGTGCCACCGGCGGGCTGCAACTGCAATTGGAAGACCGTAACAATCTCGGTACTACCGAAATGCAGCGTGCCGTAGAAAATTTAATGGAGCACTATCGTGAGTATCCGGCCTTGGCATCTGTCAGCAGCCAATATCAAGCAAATGTTCCTCAGTATTTCCTGAATATAGACCGAGACAAAGTGCAATTAATGGGCATACAGTTGAACAGCGTTTTCACCGCCTTAGGATATTATATGGGGGAAGCCTACGTTAACGACTATGTACAGTTCGGACGCATTTACCAAGTAAAATTGGGAGCTGGCGACCGCGCCCAACGTGTTATTGACGACGTACTCAAATTAAGTGTATCTAATGCTTCGGGAGAGATGGTCCCTTTCTCTTCTTTCACACAGATAGACGAACAACTGGGTATGGACCAAATCAACCGGTATAATATGTATTCTACCGCATCCATTACCTGCAATGCTTCTCCGGGAAGTAGCTCCGGAGAAGCTATCAAGCAAGTGGAGAGTCTGATAAAGAATCAACTCGGTAATGAATTCGGCTACGAATGGACTTCCGTTGCCTATCAAGAGACACAGGCAGGAACAACTACAACTGTCGTCTTTATCATGGCGTTATTAGTGGCTTTCCTCGTACTCGCCGCACAATACGAAAGTTGGACCAGCCCGGTATCTGCCGTAATGGGGCTTCCGGTAGCATTGCTCGGCGCAATGCTGGGGTGTTATGTAATGGGAACTCCGGTCAGTATCTACACTCAAATCGGTATAATCCTGTTAGTGGCGCTATCCGCCAAGAACGGCATCCTGATTGTAGAATTCGCACGTGATTTCCGTGCACAAGGTAACAGTATCCGTGACGCTGCATTCCAGGCGGGACACATCCGGCTTCGTCCTATTCTGATGACTTCATTGGCATTTGTGCTGGGAGTCATGCCACTTCTGTTTGCCACAGGGGCAGGGGCGGGAAGCCGTGTTGCTCTTGGAGCGGCAGTGGTGTTCGGTATGGCGCTAAATACATTACTTGCAACGGTTTATATTCCTAATTTCTATGAACTGATGCAAAAGCTGCAAGAAAAGTTCGGAAAGAATATAGCCAAATAAAAAAGTCCAGTTTCCTTATTTTGAATTAATTTCATACATTTGCGGATTGAGCAAATGTATGAAATTAATAATATGGGACTTAGATATACTTTAATATATGTGTTGTGTTTCAGCATGAGTATCGCTTTGCAAGCACAACAGCAAACATTGGAAAGCAAAATTGGCGATTTCCTTAAAGGAAAGAAAGCCATGGTAGGCGTGGCTGTACTGACAGACCGGAACAAAATCCTGCTGCACAACAACAAGATGAACTATCCGTTGCTAAGCGTATTCAAATTCCACGTAGCACTAACTGTATTGGACAAGATGAACAAGCAGGGAACTCCATTAGACCATATCGTTCATGTAAAAGCATCTCAGTTGCAGCCAAATACTTACAGTCCGTTACGGCAAAAGTATCCCAATCAAGATCTCGATATCTCATTAGGAGAGCTTTTACGATACAGCATCTCGCTAAGTGATAACAATGCTTGCGACATCCTCATAGAATATGCCGGTGGGATAGGGCATATCCATCAGTATATTAACAAGTTAGGCGTCTGCGATTTTAATCTGTCCGAAACGGAAGATTCCATGCACCGGAATCCCTCAAAGACATATCTGAATTGGAGTACTCCCGCTGAAATGGTACGATTACTGGAAATAGCTGACAAAAAGGAACTATTCGATCCCATATACAAAGATTTTTTATGGAATACCATGATAGCAACCAGTACCGGAAGTAATAAACTGAAGGGATTATTGCCTTCCAATGCAATTGTAGGACATAAGACAGGCTCTTCCGACCGTAATTCGGAAGGTGTGAAAATTGCAGATAATGATGCCGGAGTCGTAATCATGCCTGACGGAAAGAAGTATTATATTGCCGTTTTTGTAATGAATTCACGTGAGACAGACGATGAAAATGCCGCTATTATCGCCCGTATTTCCCGGATGGTATACGATGAATACTTATCTGAAAACTATATCTCCCAAGAGGGAGAGAGATAAGTATAGGGCTGAACCATATTCATCCCGTAACTGAATGCCTTTCAGTCCCGGAGTGAGTATGATTCGTTTGGTAAGTAATTCAAAGGCTTGTGTAGTCAGGAATATCTTGTAAGAAAGTATAGCCATTCCGCTCATAATCCATACGGCAGCAATAATGCCTGATACCATTGCTCACTATCAGATAGTCCACTTTCAATACCATGTTATAGCGGGTAATCTGATCGAAAACCTTTTGGGTGATTTCTACCTCGGGAGCTTTATATTCTATAATCATACGCGCTGTAAGGTCTCGTCTATAAAGAACTGTATCACAACGTTTTTTAGTACCGTTTAACTGTACCTGCACTTCGTTTGCCATAAGCGCCTGCGGATAACTCTTATGTGCCATAAGAAAGTGCACAAAATGCTGTCGTACCCACTCTTCCGGAGTCAAGGCAACATATCGGCGACGGATAACATCAAAAATACTCCTTTTTCCATCCCTTACAACAATCTTGGCATCAAACGCAGGCAGATTCAGTGAGAACATTCTACTTTAATTTCTTGTTTTTACTTTTTTATTGTATTTTTGTGAGTTAAATAATCGCTTCCTAACGACTTTAGGGAACAAATTTAATGAAATCTTATGAAAACAAAAGAAGAAATCGTAGCTAATTGGCTACCCCGTTACACAAAACGTAACCTGGAAGATTTTGGAGAGTATATTCTGTTGACCAACTTCAACAAGTATGTAGAAATTTTCGCCGAAAAATTCAATGTTCCCATTCTTGGTAAGGATGCCAATATGATTTCTGCCAGCGCGGAAGGAATGACTATTATCAACTTCGGAATGGGAAGCCCTAATGCCGCCATTATCATGGATTTATTAAGCGCCATCCAACCCAAAGCCTGTCTGTTTCTGGGCAAATGCGGAGGCATAGACAAGAAAAACAGGATAGGAGATCTTATCCTTCCAATCGCCGCTATCCGCGGTGAAGGTACTTCAAACGACTATTTTCCGCCGGAAGTACCGTCATTGCCGGCATTTATGTTACAGCGTGCCGTTTCTTCCGCCATTCGTGACTATGCCCGTGATTATTGGACAGGTACTGTATACACCACCAACCGTCGCATTTGGGAACATGATGAAGGTTTTAAAAAATATCTCAAGAAAACCCGTGCCATGGCAGTTGATATGGAGACGGCAACCTTGTTCAGCTGCGGTTTTGCCAACCATATTCCAACCGGCGCCTTGCTATTAGTATCCGACCAGCCCATGATTCCGGAAGGCGTCAAGACTGATAAAAGCGATAGCATAGTAACTCAAAACTATGTAACAGAGCATGTTGAAATCGGTATCGCATCTCTACGTATGATTATTGATGAAAAGAAAACGGTAAAACATCTGAAATTCGACTGGTAAAACCAAGAAACATGGCAAAGCAAGATATTACATGTGACGACATCATAAAGGAGTTGAAAACCGGACAATACCGCCCTATTTATTATTTAATGGGAGAAGAACCGTATTACATCGATCTCATTTCAGACTATATAACAGATAATGTTCTGAACGAAACCGAAAAGGAATTCAACTTAACCGTAGTATACGGCGCAGATGTAGATGTGGCTACAATCATCAATGCTGCCAAACGCTATCCAATGATGTCCGAACACCAGGTAGTAGTAGTGAAGGAAGCACAAAACATACGCAATATGGAGGAACTTTCCTACTATCTTCAAAAGCCCTTGCTATCCACCATATTGGTAATATGCCACAAACATGGTGTATTGGACAGAAGGAAAAAGCTTGCTGCCGAAATAGAGAAGTCCGGTATACTGTTTGAGTCCAAAAAAGTAAAAGATGCCCAACTACCGGCATTCATCACATCTTATATGAAGCGTAAGGGAGTAGATCTTGAACCCAAAGCAACTTCCATGCTTGCCGATTTTGTGGGAACCGACCTCAGCCGCCTTACCGGTGAGCTGGAGAAACTGATTATTACACTTCCAAAAGGTCAGACACGCATCACCCCCGAACAGATAGAGCATAACATAGGAATCAGTAAGGATTATAATAACTTTGAACTTCGTAGCGCCATTGTAGAAAAGGATGTTTTAAAAGCTAATAGAATAATAAAATATTTTGAAGAAAATCCGAAAACCAATCCAATTCAAATGACTTTATCTTTACTTTTTGGCTTCTTTTCCAACTTAATGTTAGCTTATTATGCTCCTGAAAAGTCTGAGCAGGGCATTGCCGCATTCTTAGGTTTAAAGAGTCCATGGCAGTCTCGTGAATATCTCAATGCCATGCGGAGATATAATGGGGTAAAGACCATGCAAATCATTGGAGAAATACGATATGCAGATGCCAAATCTAAAGGAGTAGGAAACTCTTCATTAAACGACGGAGCTCTCTTGCGGGAGTTGGTCTTTAAAATCTTACATTGATTTCCACATTTGCTTCTCTTTATATAAAAGAAGGAAATATAAAAATAACTCATTTCTATATCATATTGTCACATTTAGGGGGGATTTCCCCCTTTTTTTCTATTATCATGATTCCTCAACGGTGTAGAAAAAGAGATAATAAATTGTAATACAATAAAATACGCTAAAAATAAGCCTCTGAGAATCTTTTTTTTCCAACCATTCGGACTTTTATATTGAAAGAAAGCAAAGATTTTATTGTTGCTACATTACAAAGTAATAAAAGATTAGTTCATTTCTATTTTGTTACCCATTTTCATTTAAGAAAGAGTATGCCCCTCATTAAGTTTAGTAAACTTAATGAGAGAATAGTTGTATGATACAACCATGGTATATTACTTATGTAAAAATTGGAATATACAAATATATACACTATAACTATATTATATTACAAATAGAAACACAACAATAGAAATATATTTGTAAAAGCACTTGTTTACAAACACGATATACATTATTACATTTTTATTGTATAAATGGTTAACCGTATTAAAATTAAAGGATATAGCATTGTAAATCAGATGTATATAATATTTTATTATACCAATAGATTATAAAGATCGGGGATATAATTAAAAACATTTGTAACATACACATCTTAGTGGGTATAATATAGGAATATACCGTTGTATACCAGCTTAATATATGATTATATTAAAGCTAATATCATAACTATTTTTTATATATTTCAAGTGTTTACAAAAATACAAATGACATAAGTAAACAAATGCAGTACTCTTGTGATTTTGTTAATATTACATTTTTAATTTGCTTTTGTGATTTCTATTTTTTACTTTTGTAATCAGATTAAAAAGAGATACAATTGTAATAATATCTACGCTATGAGTATAAAGGACAGATTCAAGATGATAATGGACCGGGAACAATTAACTGCGGGAGCATTTGCAGAAAGCATAGATGTAGCTCAAGCCACTATCTCCCATATTTTAAGTTCCCGCAATAATCCAAGTACGGAAGTCATTTTAAAACTGCACAAGCGATATAATGACATCAATCTTGAATGGCTGCTGACAGGGAAAGGAAATATGAGCAATAACTCCCCATCTACTGAAGATGGCGGATTTGACTATCCTTTATTCGCTGACAATCCGGAAAACCTGTCCAATGAGACGAGTGCATCGGAAAATCGCAAGGAAATCGCATTAGAAACAGTACAAAAATCACCTAAAGAGGTTGTAAAACAAGAGATTATCTATAAAGAAAGACCACCCAGAAAAATAACTGAAATAAGAATTTTCTTTGATGATAATACTTATGAGACATTCAAATCGGAAAATTAAGAGGTAACTACGGCTATTTGCACAAATTCCCGTATCTTTGCAGCCAAAAGATAATTCTTCTATATAGATAATATGAAAAAATATATTTTAGATCTGACAGTGACTGAGAACGTCCGGCTGCATACCAACTATGCGCTGTTGAAATTGACTTCCTCGTCCCTGCTCCCGGAAATGCTTCCGGGACAATTTGCAGAGATTCGCGTAGATGGTTCACCCAGTACTTTCTTGCGACGTCCTATCTCTATTAATTATGTAGATAAACAACGGAACGAGGTATGGTTTCTAATTCAACTTGTAGGAGATGGAACCAGACGCTTAGGTGAAGCAAAACCAGGAGATGTAATCAATGTAGTGCTTCCATTAGGAAATAGCTTCACAATGCCTGAAAAGCCCTCAGATAAGCTCTTATTAGTAGGCGGTGGTGTAGGTACGGCACCAATGTTATATTTAGGCGGGCAATTGGCGAAAAACGGAAGCAAACCAACCTTTTTATTAGGTGCCAGAAGCGACAAGGATTTGCTGCAATTGGAAGAATTTGCTGCCTACGGGGAAGTATATACTACAACAGAAGACGGTAGTCATGGCGAAAAAGGATATGTTACCCAACATTCTATATTGAGCAAGGTGGACTTCGAGCAAATATATACCTGTGGTCCCAAGCCGATGATGATGGCTGTAGCTAAATATGCCAAAAGTAAAGATATCAGTTGTGAAGTATCTTTAGAAAACATGATGGCATGTGGCATAGGCGCTTGTTTATGTTGTGTGGAAAATACTACAGAAGGTCATTTATGTGTATGTAAAGAAGGTCCGGTTTTTAATATAAACAAACTATTATGGCAGATTTAAATGTAAACATTGGCGAATTGCATATGAAGAATCCGGTAATGACGGCATCCGGAACTTTTGGATACGGTGAAGAATTCGCCGATTTCATCGATATATCGCGAATAGGTGGTATAATTGTAAAGGGCACTACTCTTCACAAACGTGAAGGAAATCCATATCCACGTATGGCAGAGACTCCTTCCGGCATGTTAAACGCTGTAGGACTGCAAAATAAGGGTGTCCATCACTTTGTTGAACATATCTATCCGCGCATTAAGAATATAAAAACTAATATGATTGTAAATGTTTCAGGTTCTGCTATCGAAGATTATATGGAAACTGCTGCAATCATTAATGAACTTGTAAATATTCCTGCTATAGAATTAAATATATCCTGTCCTAATGTAAAGCAAGGTGGAATGGCATTTGGTGTCACAGCCAAAGGAGCTGAAGAAGTGGTAAAAGCTGTGCGCTCAGTTTACAAAAAGACACTTATCGTAAAACTGTCACCTAATGTTACAGACATCACAGAGATAGCACGTGCAGCCGAAAATGGAGGTGCAGACAGTGTATCTCTTATCAATACCCTGTTAGGAATGGCTGTAGACGCGGAACGCAGACGTCCCATCCTTTCTACGGTGACAGGCGGCATGTCCGGAGCGGCAGTGAAACCTATTGCGCTCCGCATGGTATGGCAAGTTGCTAAGGCAGTAAAAATACCGGTCATAGGCTTAGGGGGTATCATGAATTGGAAAGATGCTGTGGAATTTATGCTTGCAGGAGCCTCCGCTATCCAGATTGGTACAGCAAACTTTATTGATCCGGCAATTACTGTGAAGGTTGCAGAAGGTATTGATGACTACCTAAACAGACATGGATATAAGTCGGTTAAGGAAATAATTGGCGCACTTGAGGTATGACAAATTACAAAGTATAGCCATTCGCAAGTTATTTTCATAAAAAAGGACATTCAACTTGAATGTCCTTTTTCTTTTTATTTACATCTTACAGATTACTCGCCTAATAAATCAGGGCGCAACTTCCGAGTTCTTTCAAGAGACTGTTGCAACTCCCATTCCTTAATTTTAGCCTCATGGCCGGATAGTAAAATATCCGGAACTTTCCAACCTTTATAATCAGCCGGGCGTGTATATACAGGAGCGGCTAAAAGATTATCTTGAAAAGAATCGGAAAGAGCTGATTGCTCGTCAGAGATAACCCCCGGTATGATACGTACAATCGCATCGGCCATAACAGCAGCAGCTAATTCGCCACCCGTCAGTACATAGTCTCCGATACTGATTTCCTTCGTTATGAGGTGTTCGCGAATACGATAGTCAATCCCCTTGAAATGTCCGCAAAGGATAATGAGATTTTTTGCGAGAGATAGCGTATTGGCCATAGGCTGATTAAACTGTTCACCGTCCGGAGTCGTAAAAATCACCTCGTCATACTCCCGTTCCGCCTTCAAAGCATTGATACAACGTTCTATGGGTTCTATCTTCATAACCATTCCGGCAAACCCGCCAAAAGGATAATCATCTACCCGGCGATATTTATCTTCGGTATAATCACGAAGATTATGAATATGGATTTCTGCAAGCCCCTTGTTTTGAGCACGTTTCATGATGGAGCAATTGAAGAACCCTTCAATCATTTCCGGCAAAACAGTAATGATATCAATACGCATATATTTAATTTTTCCGCAAAAATAGTGTAAGTTAAGAGTAAAAGCAAAAAATATTCGGGAGAAACCCGTATTTTTGCGTTCAAACACCAGAATCATTATGACCATAAAAGAAAAGATAGACCAGCTGCGCGCCGATTTACATCGGCACAACTATAATTATTACGTATTGAATACTCCCGAAATATCTGATAAAGAGTTCGATGACAGGATGCGTGAATTACAGGAACTTGAAAAAGAACATCCGGAATATCAAGATGAAAACTCACCTACCATGCGTGTGGGGAGTGACTTGAATAAGAATTTCACTCAGGTAGCTCACAAATATCCTATGCTTTCATTGGGAAATACCTATTCTGAAAATGAAGTGACAGACTTTTACGACCGAGTAAAGAAAGCCTTGAATGAAGATTTTGAGATATGTTGTGAGTTAAAATACGACGGTACATCCATTTCACTGACTTACGAAAATGGCAAACTGGTACGTGCCGTAACTCGTGGAGACGGTGAAAAAGGCGATGATGTAACGGATAATGTAAAAACAATCCGTACCATACCATTAATACTCCATGGCAATTACCCTGCATTATTTGAAATCAGAGGAGAAATCTTGATGCCTTGGGAAGTGTTTGAAGAGTTGAACCGGGAAAAGGAAGCGCGCGAAGAACCGCTTTTCGCTAATCCACGCAATGCAGCCTCCGGAACTTTAAAGCTGCAAAATTCCGCCATTGTAGCCTCTCGGAAACTTGATGCCTATTTGTATTATCTGCTGGGAGAAGAATTGCCTTGTGACGGTCATTATGAAAATCTGCAAGCAGCAGCCGGCTGGGGATTTAAAATCTCGGAACACACAAAAAAGGCGCACAGCCTTGAGGAAGTATTTGAATACATCAGATATTGGGATACCGAACGCAAGAATTTACCGGTAGCGACAGACGGTATTGTTCTAAAAGTCAACAGTATGCGTCAACAGAAAAATCTCGGTTTTACCGCGAAATCTCCCCGATGGGCAATCGCGTATAAGTTTCAGGCAGAACGGGCTTTGACTCGCTTAAATAAAGTCACTTATCAAGTAGGACGCACCGGAGCTGTAACTCCCGTTGCCAATTTAGACCCGGTACAACTATCCGGAACTATCGTAAAGAGAGCTTCTCTACACAATGCCGATATTATCGAAGGGCTGGATTTACATATCGGAGACATGGTTTACGTAGAGAAAGGTGGAGAAATCATTCCTAAAATTACGGGAGTAGACAAAGATGCACGCGGTATGCTTATCGGCGAAAAAGTGAAATTCATCACTCACTGTCCCGAATGTGGCAGCAAGTTGATACGCTACGAAGGAGAAGCTGCCCATTATTGTCCTAACGAGACATCCTGCCCACCTCAGATTAAAGGTAAGATAGAGCATTTTATCAGCCGTAAGGCAATGAATATCGACGGACTAGGCCCGGAAACCGTAGATATGTTCTATCGTTTGGGATTAATTAAGAATACGGCAGATTTATATCAGCTCACGACAGACGATATTAAGAACTTGGACCGTATGGGTGAGAAATCGGCGGAGAATATCATTAAAGGAATCGAAGCAAGCAAAGAGGTTCCATTTGAAAGAGTACTCTTTGCCTTGGGTATCCGCTTTGTAGGAGAAACTGTGGCCAAGAAAATAGCCAAGTCCTTTAATGATATAGACGAACTGGAAAATGCGAACCTCGAAAAACTGATAAACATCGATGAAATCGGGGAAAAAATAGCGCAAAGCATTCTGGCATACTTCGCAAATCCATTGAACCGGGAGTTGGTAGAACGTTTGAAATCCACCGGATTGCAGCTCTATCGCAGAGAAGAGGATTTAAGCGGATATACGGATAAATTGGCGGGACAATCCATTGTTATAAGCGGTGTGTTCGCGCACCATTCAAGAGACGAATACAAAGAGTTGATAGAAAAAAATGGCGGAAAGAATGTCGGTAGTATCTCTGCCAAAACCAGTTTTATCCTGGCAGGGGAGAATATGGGTCCAGCCAAATTGGAAAAAGCTCACAAACTGGGCATAAGGATTATGAGCGAAGATGAGTTTTTAGCGCTCATATCCTAACAAATTTCCACAAAAAGCTTTTTTATAGCTTATATTTGTATGGTAAATCGAAAAAAATCGTACTTTTGCGAGTCATTTAATTAGAGATTACTTTATAATACTCATGATACAGACTAGATTGAAAGGAATGGGGGTAGCGCTGATTACTCCATTTAAAGAGGATGAAAGCGTTGATTACGATGCATTGATGCGTTTAGTAGACTATCAGCTTCAAAACAACACTGATTTTTTATGCGTGCTTGGCACTACGGCAGAAACTCCGACACTGACTGAAGAGGAAAAAAAGAAAATCAAGAAGATGGTTATCGAGCGTGTGAATGGGAAAATACCTATTCTGCTTGGAGTAGGCGGAAATAATACTCGCGCTATAGTAGAAACTCTGAAGAATGACGATTTTACAGGAGTAGATGCCATTCTTTCTGTCGTTCCATATTATAATAAACCTTCTCAAGAGGGAATTTACCAGCACTATAAAGCAATTTCCGAGGCTACCGACCTTCCGATTGTGCTTTATAATGTACCGGGGCGTACGGGCGTAAATATGAAAGCCGAAACCACCCTGCGTATCGCACGCGATTTTAAGAACGTAATCGCAATTAAAGAAGCATCAGGCGATATCAGCCAGATGGATGACATCATAAAAAACAAACCTGCTAATTTTGACGTTATTTCGGGCGATGACGGCATCACCTTCCCTTTGATTACCTTAGGAGCAGTTGGTATCATTTCGGTCATTGGAAATGCCTTTCCGCGCGAATTTAGCCGTATGGTACGTCTGGCATTGCAAGGAGATTATCAAAATGCGCTGACCATACACCACAAATTTGCGGAATTATTCAAATTGCTCTTTGTTGACGGTAATCCTGCCGGAGTAAAAGCCATGCTGAATGCAATGGGAATGATTGAGAATAAGCTTCGCTTGCCGCTAGTACCTACCAGAATCACGACTTTTGAAGCTATGCGCAAGATATTAAACGAATTGAATATCAAATGCTGAAACAAGCCTTATTAAACTATAAGAAGCCTCGTATAGAAATACGGGGCTTTTTTATTGCAAGAACAGGTCATATTCGCTATATTATTGTGGACTGATATGATATATATATCAAAATACGGTTTGATATACATCATATTTATTTTTCATACGATGATAAAATTCTTTCTATGTAGATTAAAAATTCAGTGCTCGTATGTCGGAAAATATACAACGTCTATAAATACAAACAAAAAACCTCTACAACTATATTGCAGAGGCTTCTTGTGATCGCGACAGGATTCAAACCTGTAACCGGCTGATCCGTAGTCAGCTACTCTATTCAGTTGAGCTACGCGACCCTTTATTATTAACAAAAGTGTGACCGCGACAGGATTCAAACCTGTAACCGGCTGATCCGTAGTCAGCTACTCTATTCAGTTGAGCTACGCGGCCTTTTTGTTTAACGGGTGCAGATACGTACTTTTTCCGAATTAGCAAGCGATACGCAAACTTTTTTTGAAGAAAATTACTCGATAAACCGGTAATTAAACAGCTGCCAACCGAGTGTCAATCCCACATTCCACTCCTTTTTCGGTGAGCTATAATGATTTACATATGCAGAGATTGCTCCGAAAGGCAATTGGCATATCACAGAAATTTCTCCCATATATTCAAAGCGTGAGAACGCTTTTCCATAATAAGCCTTGTTCAAAGCATTCTTTTTGATAGGAAATATCGGCATGAAACCATAAAATTCGGAACGGAACTGGAACATATCATTGAGAACAAATATAGGTTTAACTCCCGCCGCCAAAAATTGATTAGCCCGGAATGCCTCATTATACATCAACTTACTATGAGGAGTAGGAGAAAAATCCGCCGCCTGCAACATTGTTGCCGTATAATTCTCCGAAAAATTCTTCGATGAATACAGCATTTCCGCCATCCACCCCAAAGTAAACTTGGGGCTCATAGTATGATAGGCATACTTCATATAAGAGATTTGCAACCAAGACTGCCGGTCTTTAGTTGTAACGCTCGTCTCTGTCGGATTTCCCGGTATGAATCTTTCTTTCCCGCTAAATACTTGTGCCACCAGCTTTTCAAAATACCCTTTCGTAGCATACTGTCGCGCATTCAACGTACTCCCATAAAATCCGATAGCTCCTCCTAAAAGATTATAAGTGCTCTTATCCGAACGGTCCTTATCGAAATTGATTACGCTGGATTGAAAGTAATTATCTTGCAACTTTCCGTATCCGATACTTATTTCCGCCCGTTTATTGGCTAAAAAAGGCAAGGCTACCATCAACTTTACAAAACGCTCGTCTTTAGAATTGAACGAGGGCTTATCGTTTTTAGAGAAAAGTTTGTCTTTCTTATAATAATCGAATGTACTTAAAGAAGCGATAAGGCGATAGGAAGTCGGAATACGGGTAGGAAGGTCTATTTTAGCCATAAGTTGCGCATTATTATACACCTTGCCAATCTGCCCGTCGAGAGTGATTTCTTTGGAATAATAATTCAAGTTCTGATAGCCTAACCCTAAATAAATCTGGTTGGAACTGGTGGTCGAAACACTTCCCCCCATCCGTACAGAGAAATTATCTTCCATCTTCACTTTCAGATGCAGTGAATACAGGTCACTTTCAGTATCATAAACCGCATGCGGGATAATCTCCGAAATCATATTATCGGATAGTAAACGGAAATAACCACGCTTTAAATCCTCGTATGTAAACACTTCGTGGTCTTCATCATGAAATTCTTTCTTGATATACGCCTGCTGCTGCGGATTCGCTCCTTCTATATAGATGTCCCTGAAGCGGAATTGAGGCAAATTACTTCGATACACCAGACGCCTTAAACGCACATTCTCAGCATTGACCCTCCGATGAATACGGCCTTTTATGGAGTCCATCAAACTTATAGTCCGGTTGTAGCCGATATCGTGCAACTCCTGCAGACGGTCAAAATCCAGAAGACTCACATCATCGTACTTGAACGTCATAATAATACCTAAAGAATCCGGAAGGGTATAATCCGTCTTCTGCATAATCATGTTTTCAAGCTGGCTCATCAAATCATTCTCTTTCGGTTTACTGGGATTAGCGGCTACCACACTGCCTATAATGACTCCCGGCCGGAAGTCCTCACGCATAATGTCTGTCGGGAAATTATTATAAATACCACCGTCATAAGCCAAAACGCTATCAATCTCTATCGGCTTGAAAACAAACGGAAAACTCATGGAGGCACGCACCGCATCTCCCAAGTCTCCTTTACGCATAATCAGCGGCCTTTTATTATATACATCGGAAGCGATACAGCGGAAAGGCACGAACAACCGATTGAAATCACCGTTGCACGCTGCCGTAGCGCGTGCGAACAGTTCCACAAAGACCAGATTCATCTGGATGGGATTTACCATGCTTGTAGGAAGTATCTGAGGCTTGATGTGCAACGAATCCTTAAAAGAGAAACGGATATTGAAAAACTCCGGAGTCGGCCGGTTCTGCTTAAAATAGTATCCGTATTTAGGCTCTACCTGACCCGAATACCAGCGTTTGAAGTCTTCGGAACGCAACAAAGCCTCCATATCGTCAGGGGAATATCCCATAGCATATAGCGAACCGATGATAGCTCCCATAGAAGTACCGGTAATGTAGTCGATAGGGATATTATTTTCCTCCAAAGCGCGGATGATACCGATATGCGTCATTCCCTTTGCACCGCCGCCACTCAAAACAAGTCCTACTTTCTGGGCTTGCGCAAGCGGCAGAAGCAATAAACAGACTGATAAAAACAAAAGAAATCTTTTCATGAATGCAGTTTCGAGTGAAATATACTAATTTATTCAATGTTCAAATATAAACAATAGTTTCCAAAAACCTCGTATCCAACGGAAAAAAACATATTCATTACGAAAAAACAAACAAAAAAAGGGCATTACAACTCATGCGAGTTGCAATGCCCTATATAATAGAAATCTAAAGGGGCTTATTTAATCAAGTCGATACTTCTCTTGACAAAGTTGTTCAGAGCTTCACCCTTCAGCATGCCGTTTTGGAGCAACGCCAAATCAATAAGCTGGCGGACAACTTTATTTTGGGCGGCATAGTTGGCAAACAGACCTTCTTTCTGAGATTTCAATTCTTCCCATTTCTTGTCCAAGTCGTTCACTTCATCCTTTTCTGCCGTAGGAATGTCTTCATTTTTCTTGCCTTCCTGCTTCTTTTTCAGGTCATTGCGACGATTGTTTACATCGTCCATTTCTTTTTGAATCGGAGCAACGGCAGACGCACATTCCTTGTCTTCATCAGCCAAAATCTCTTTTACCAACTTATGGTCGGCATTCAATACCAGATTGAACATATCCGGCATTTCACCATAGAAACTCATTCCGGCTTGGATATTAGCCATTTCTTTCATACGGCGCATGTACTCGCTTTGAGTAATCATGACCGGTGAAGCGTTTTCACCCAAAGCCTGAGCCATCACGTTGAACTCTGTCTTTTCCATCTGTGGCAGCTGGCTCTTGAAGATAACAGAGAGAGCTTCCTGCTTACCGGCTTCCAAAACATCGCTTTTCTTGTCTTCCTTCACTATCAGGTTGTCAACAACATCACTGTCTACACGGGTGAAACGTACTTTCTCAAACTTCTGTTCCAGCATGCTTACCATGGCAACATCAAGTTGGCCGTCCATCAACAGTACATTATAGCCCTTGTTCTTGGCAGCCTCGATATAGCTGTATTGCTCGTCTTTGTTGTTGGCGTACAAATAAATCAGGTTACCGTCCTTGTCCGTCTGATTATCCTTTATCAAGGTCTTATACTCTTCAAAAGTATAATGCTTGCCGTCTGTATCGGAGAGAAGGGCGAAATCCTTTGCTCTATCATAGAAATCCTCTTGCGTGAGCATTCCATAGTTGATGAAGATTTTCAAATCGTTCCACTTCTCTTCAAACTGTTTGCGGTCGTTCTTGAATATGGATTGCAGACGGTCGGATACTTTCTTCGTAATATATGTAGAGATCTTCTTAACGTTAGAGTCACTCTGCAGATAAGAGCGGGATACGTTCAACGGAATATCCGGTGAATCGAGTACGCCGTGCAGCAATGTCAAAAAGTCCGGTACGATGCCCTCTACGGAATCCGTTACATATACCTGATTGCAATAAAGTTGGATTTTGTTCTTGTTCAGCTCTATATTGCTCTTTACCTTCGGGAAGTACAAGATACCTGTAAGATGGAACGGATAATCCACATTCAAGTGTATCCAGAACAAAGGTTCATCGGACATCGGATACAGGTCGCGATAGAACTTCTTGTAATCCTCGTCTTTCAATTCGCTGGGTTTCAGCGTCCACAACGGATTAGCGTCGTTAATGATATTATCTTCGGCTGTTTCAACCTGCTTACCGTCTTTCCATTCTTTCTTCTTGCCGAATGCAACGGGAATAGGCAGGAAGCTGCAATACTTCTTCAAAAGAGAAGAGATGCGCGCTTCTTCAAGGAATTCCTTGCAATCGTCGTCTATATAAAGAACGATATCCGTACCGCGTTCTGCCTTGTCCGTATCTTCGATTGTAAATTCCGGACTACCGTCACAAGTCCATTTTACGGCTTTAGCGCCATCCTGATAGGATTTGGTGATGATTTCAACCTTCTTGGCAACCATGAAAGCCGAGTAAAAGCCAAGTCCGAAATGACCGATGATGGCATTGGCGTCATTCTTATATTTCTCCAGGAAGTCGTTGGCTCCCGAAAACGCAATCTGATTGATGTATTTGTCTATTTCTTCTGCTGTCAAGCCGATACCATGATCGGATACGGTAATCGTATCCTTACCCAAAGACACGTGCACTGTCAAATCACCGGCTTCACCCTTAAACTCACCGATAGAAGCCAGTGTTTTAAGCTTCTGCGTAGCATCGACGGCATTAGAAACTAACTCACGAAGGAAGATTTCATGATCACTGTACAAAAACTTTTTGATAACGGGGAAGATATTCTCTGTAGTTACCCCAATATTTCCTTTTTGCATACTAAGTTTATATTTTCAGATTTATATTTTTATTGTTTTGGCAAACTGAACACAAAAAAAATGCCAGTCCCGAAGAACTGACATTTTGACTGTTTTATTATAAAAGCTTGTTACGCTTTGGTTATACTCAACTCGTCTTTTTCCTTATCGGTAGAGACACAAATCGTATCACCGGGCTGTAATCCGGCAGATATAATCAGCTCCGAAAGTCCGTCTTCCAGATAATTCTGAATGGCACGCTTCAACGGACGGGCGCCGAACTGTACATCATAACCTTTGGCAGCAAGGAATCTCTTGGCTTCATCATCCACAACCATCTTATAACCAATGTTTTCAACACGCTCATATAAGCCCTGCAACTCTATATCTACAATCTTCGTGATGGCATCCAATGAGAGTTGGTCAAACGTTATGATTTCATCCAGACGGTTCAGAAACTCAGGAGCAAAGGTTTTGTTCAATGCTTTCTGAATCACGCTGCGTGAGTGCTCGTTATCATCCGTACGTGCCTGTGCCGCAAAACCTACGCCACGGCCGAACTCCTTTAATTGGCGGGTACCGATATTTGAAGTCATGATGATGACTGTATTTTTAAAGTCAATTGTTCTGCCATAATTGTCAGTAAGACGTCCTTCATCCAATACCTGCAACAAGATATTGAACACATCCGGATGAGCTTTCTCGATTTCATCCAACAGTACTATGGAATAAGGCTTCCGACGTACTTTCTCCGTTAACTGTCCGCCTTCCTCATAACCGATATAGCCCGGAGCCGCTCCAATCATACGCGATACCGTATACTTTTCCATATACTCACTCATATCAATACGTATCAGCGCATCGCTGGAGCCGAACATGTATTTAGCCAATTGTTTGGCCAAATGCGTTTTGCCCACACCGGTAGGGCCGAGGAACATAAACGTTCCGATAGGACGATTAGGGTCTTTCAGGCCTACACGACTACGTAGAATCGCTTTGGTAAGTTTCTCTATTGCAGCATCTTGAGCTACAACCTTTGCCTGTAAGTCTTCTTTCATGCCCGCAAGCTTAAGGCCTTCCGCCTGAGCCATACGTTGTACCGGAACGCCGGACATCATGGATATGACATTGGCAATTTCTTCCTCACCGACAGTCTGGCGGTCGTCTTTGAGACGAGCTTCCCATTCCGCTTTCATTTCATCCAAACGAGCGGAAAGTTCTTTCTCTCTATCCCGATAGCTGGCAGCCAATTCAAAGTTCTGTGACTTTACGGCTTCGGCCTTCAACACACGTGCGTCCTCTATCAGCTTTTCCTGTTCTTCAATCTCTTTGGGAACATTGATATTCGTCAGATGCACACGCGAACCCGCTTCGTCCAAAGCATCGATGGCCTTATCCGGAAAGTTACGGTCAGTTATATAACGCTCTGACAACTTGACACATGCTTCTAACGCTTCGTCTGTATAGCTCACATTATGATGGTCCTCGTACTTCTCTTTTATATTCTTCAGTATCTGAAGAGTCTCTTCCGATGTAGTGGGTTCCACTATAACCTTTTGGAAACGACGCTCCAAAGCACCGTCTTTCTCGATATTCTTCCTGTATTCATCAAGAGTGGTAGCGCCGATACACTGTATTTCACCGCGAGCCAAAGCGGGTTTCAACATATTAGCCGCATCCATAGAACCTGCAGCAGCACCGGCGCCTACAATGGTGTGAATCTCATCGATAAACAAGATTACGTTCGGATTCTTCTGCAACTCATTGATAATGGAACGAATACGCTCTTCAAACTGTCCGCGGTATTTGGTTCCGGCCACAACAGAGGCCATATCGAGCATTACCACTCGCTTGTCAAACAAGATGCGGGATACTTTCTTTTGGACGATGCGCAATGCCAGCCCCTCTACGATGGCCGATTTACCGACACCCGGCTCACCAATCAATACAGGATTGTTTTTCTTACGGCGGCTCAATATCTGCGCCAAACGTTCTATCTCACGTTCACGTCCTACAACAGGGTCAAGTTTGCCTTCTTCTGCGGCACGGGTCATGTCCGTACCGAAGTTATCCAAGACCGGAGTATCGTTGGAAGGCTTCTTCGATGCAGTCTGCGCGGAAGAAGCCGCTCCCTGTCCTGCATTGCGAGAAGAATGGGACATATTCATGTCTTCATCATCATCTTCCTCTTCTTCCGGAAATCCCATACCTGCATTCGGATTAGTAGACTGCATGGTAAGCTGTTCGAATACAGATTGATAACTTACTTGGTTTTCTTCCAAAACAGTAGCGGCCAGGTTATCTCCATCTTTCAATATGGCCAATAGCACATGTTCGGTATCAGCGGTCGCACTCTTTAAAATACGCGCTTCCAGCATACACATCTTCAATATTTTAGCGGCCATTGGCGACAATGGTACATCCGCATCGGGTAACAGGGTGTCATCTTCGGCATCCTTCAAGAAGCTTTCAATGCGTTTTTTTACTTGCTTCAAATCTATATCGAGTCTCATCAATATCTCGATAGCTTTTCCACCGCCGTCACGTAACATGCCGAGTAGAAGATGCTCCGGACCGATATATCTATTTCTCAGTCTGTTAGCTTCTTCCTTGCTATAAGTTATAATATCAGAAACTCTTTGTGAAAATTGATTGTTCATATATTTTTTATCTCCTTAATTAAAGGTTTTGAATTTACAAAGATACGCATTTCTTTATATCGCGTACCATAAACTGATTTAATAATATACAAATCCCGTGCCATAAATCATAATCTACCGATTTTCCCTTCTACACCTTATATTATAATGCACGATGATACCGCCCGTACCAACGGTTGGTATTCGATGTACCAACCTAAGAAACTTCATGTACCTGAGCTTGGTACGGCTCGTACCTTAGTAAGGTACACCGTGTTCCAAAGGGTGGTATTTGTTTGGTACCCGTATCTATCTTATTCTTAACCGGTTATATATTCAGTAGGGAAGAGGATACCCTAACAAGGCCGTAAGCCTGGAATTCTGCAACAAAGTTTATGAGGGAAAACTTTTGTATATCGTAAAAAAGCAGTACTTTAGCGTGGTTTTTCACAAACCCGCAAATGTATAATTAATAATCTTTTTAAATGCTTGAACAAGACAGAATTATAAAGATTAACATCGAGGAGGAAATGAAGTCTTCGTACATTGACTACTCTATGTCGGTCATTGTTTCACGTGCCCTTCCGGATGTTAGAGATGGTTTTAAACCTGTTCACCGAAGAATTCTTTTCGGTATGATGGGACTGGGAAATACGTCGGATAAACCCTATAAGAAATCTGCGAGAGTTGTCGGTGAGGTATTAGGTAAATATCACCCGCACGGTGACTCTTCCGTGTACGGAGCTCTCGTCCGTATGGCACAGCCTTGGGCTATGCGCTACATGCTTGTAGACGGACAAGGTAACTATGGTTCTGTAGACGGTGACAGCGCAGCCGCCATGCGTTATACGGAATGTCGCTTGCAGAAGATTGGAGAAGAAATGATGCAGGATCTTGATAAAGAGACTGTTGATATGCAAACCAACTTCGACGACTCGTTACTGGAGCCGACCGTAATGCCTACCCGCATTCCAAATCTACTCGTAAACGGTGCTTCCGGTATCGCTGTAGGTATGGCCACAAATATGCCGACTCATAATCTATCCGAAGTGATAGACGCCTGCATCGCATACATTGACAATAACGATATTGACATCGAGGATTTAATGACTTATGTCAAAGCTCCCGATTTCCCGACAGGCGGTTATATCTATGGCATGAGCGGTGTGCGCGAAGCCTATCTGACAGGTCGCGGACGTGTCGTAATGCGTGCCAAAGCGGAGATTGAGACAACTTCCACTCACGACAAGATTATCGTCACCGAGATTCCTTACGGAGTGAATAAGGCCGAATTAATCAAATCTATTGCCGATTTGGCCAACGAAAAGAGAATAGAGGGCATTTCCAACGCCAATGATGAGTCTGACCGTGAAGGCATGCGTATCGTCATCGACGTGAAGCGTGACGCCAACGCCAGCGTAGTACTGAACAAGCTCTACAAGATGACATTGTTGCAGACATCTTTCGGTGTAAACAATGTGGCATTGGTACATGGACGTCCCCGTTTATTAAACCTGAAAGACCTTATCAAGTATTTCGTAGAGCATCGTCACGACGTAGTTATCCGCCGCACACAATATGATTTACGTAAAGCTAAAGAACGCGCTCATATTTTAGAGGGGTTGATTATCGCATCGGACAATATTGACGAGGTAATCAAAATCATCCGTGCCGCCAAAACTCCGAATGACGCAATCAGCGGGCTGATGGAACGCTTTGAATTGACTGAAATTCAATCACGTGCCATTGTAGAAATGCGTCTGCGTCAGCTAACCGGACTTATGCAGGATCAACTTCATGCCGAGTATGAGGAAATCCAAAAGCAGATTGCTTATTTGGAAGAAATCCTCGTTAACGATGAGCTTTGCCGCAAGGTTATCAAAGATGAATTAATCGAGATTCAAAATAAATACGGTGATGAACGCCGTTCTGAAATCGTTTATTCATCGGAAGAATTCAATCCGGAAGATTTCTATGCGGATGACGAAATGATTATCACCATTTCTCACATGGGATATATCAAGCGTACGCCGTTAAGCGAATTCCGCGCGCAAAACCGCGGTGGGGTAGGTTCTAAGGGAACAGAAACACGCGATGAGGACTTTGTAGAGCATATTTATCCTGCAACAATGCACAATACCATGATGTTCTTCACTCAAAAAGGTAAGTGTTATTGGCTGAAGGTTTATGAAATACCCGAAGGAACGAAGAACTCCAAGGGACGTGCCATTCAGAACCTGTTGAACATAGACTCTGATGACGCCGTAAATGCATATCTGCGCGTGAAGAACCTGAACGACCAGGATTTCATCAACAGCCATTATGTACTGTTCTGCACAAAGAATGGTGTTATTAAAAAAACATTGCTCGAACAATATTCCCGTCCTCGCCAAAACGGTGTCAATGCCATTACTATTCGTGAAGACGACCGCGTAATCGAGGTACGCATGACTAACGGTAACAATGAAATTATCATTGCCAATCGTAACGGACGCGCTATTCGTTTCCACGAAAACGCAGTACGCGTAATGGGACGTACAGCTACCGGCGTACGTGGTATGACACTTGATGAAGACGGACAAGACGAAGTTGTTGGAATGATTTGCATCAAAGACCCTGAAGCCGAAACTATCATGGTTGTGTCAGAGCAAGGATATGGTAAACGTTCTGATATTGAGGATTATCGTAAGACAAACCGTGGCGGTAAAGGCGTAAAAACCATGAATATTACCGATAAGACCGGTAAGCTGGTAACAATCAAGTCTGTAACAGATGAGAATGATTTAATGATTATCAATAAATCAGGTATCACCATCCGTCTGAAAGTAGCTGATGTCCGCATCATGGGACGTGCCACCCAGGGAGTACGACTGATAAATCTTGAAAAGCGTAATGACGAGATCGGTTCCGTATGTAAGGTTACCTCCGAAAATGAAGAGGATATTATCGCAGAAGAAGATGACACCGCATCAGAAGCCCCTCAAAACGAAATAAATAATGAAAATGAAGAATAGACATAATATTAATTTAAAATTTTCTACAATCATGAAAAGAGTACTATTTTCAATGGTTTTACTGCTTGCTGCCGGCTTCACTTTTGCTCAGGAGAAGAACGTAAAAGAAGCTAAAAGCATTGCCAACGAAGTAAAACCAAACTTTGCCCAAGCAGAGAAACTTATCAATGGAGCCTTGACGAATGCCGAGACTAAGGACAACGCTGAGACATGGGATGTAGCAGGATTTATCCAAAAGAGAATCAATGAGAAGGAAATGGAGAATGCATATTTGAGAAAACCTTATGATACTCTTAAAGTGTACAACAGCGCATTGAACATGTGCAAATACTACTTTAAATGTGATGAGCTTGCACAAATTCCTAATGAAAAAGGTAAAATCAAAAACAAATACAGAAAATCTAATAGTGCTGCTATATTAGCCGCACGTCCTAATTTGATTAATGGCGGTATCCAATTCTTTAATCTGGATAAGAACAAAGAAGCACTCGATTTCTTTGCAACTTATGTAGATGTTGCCATTAATCCGATGTTTGAAAAAGAAAATCTGCTTCAAACAGATACCGTATTGCCTCAAATTGCTTATTATGCAAGCTTAGCTGCAGCCAAAATGGAAGATTATCCAAGTGTGCTGAAATATGCTCCTTATGCAAAAGAAGATAAAGAAGTGGGTAAATATGCCATGGAATTTATTTCTACAGCATTGAAAGCTCAAGGCGATACTATCAAATGGATTGCTTCCTTGAAAGATGGTATTCAAAAGTATCCTGAACATTCATTCTTCTTCGGCCATCTGATTGATTATTATAGCAATAACAATAAGTTTGACGAAGCAATGCAGTTTGCAGATGATATGCTGGCTAAGGATCCTAATAATACATTTTATTTGTATGTAAAAGGATATCTTTATCATAACATGAAAGATTATGATAAAGCTATTGAGTTCTACAAAAAGACTATTGAAGTAGATCCTAACTACGCAGAAGCATATTCTAATTTAGGTTTAATCTATTGCTTGCAAGCACAGGATTTCTCAGAGAAGGCTACTACTGATGTCAATGATCCGAAATACAAAGAAGATCAAGCTACACTGAAAGTTTTCTATGAAAAGGCTAGACCTAATTATGAAAAAGCAAGAGAACTGAAACCTGATCAGAAAGATTTATGGTTGAATGGACTGTACAGAGTATACTATAACTTGCAAATGGGTCCGGAATTCGATGAAATTGATAAGATGATGCAATAATAATAAAAAGAGAGATAGCTCACATTTTGCGCTATCTCTCTTTTACATATTTTATTTATAGTGATATTCTATGAGAGGAGTAGTTATTTCTTTTTTTAGTAATCTCCTTGATATATTAAACATAATCGTGATTATAAATAAAAAGATTCGATCTAAAATAAAGACCTTATTCTGTATAAGTACTTATTAATGTTAGATAAATTAAGGCTGTCCATAGATAACCAATAATGGCGTATCAGAATGAAAAATCATCTTTCTGGCAATTCCTGGATTGAATAAACGAGAAAATATATTTCGTTTATATGATGTCAATGTAATAATATCTATCTGGTTGGTTTTAATATAGTTATCTAAGCTATTAAGAAAATCATCATTTTTCACCACATCATAGTAAATATCCAATTGCGGATATTGTTTTTGAAAATACTCCTTAATACCACCTAACTTTATCTCATTCCAAGTATCCTTTACATCAGCGAGATGTATTAAAGATACGGAAAAATGAAATGGTTTCAAACTATTAATCAATGAGTCAAAAGCAATTAAATCACGTTGATCAAAATTTGTAATAAATGCGATACGCTTGACTTCGCTAAACTGCTTAAAGGGTGTATTCTCAGGAATAGCTAAAACTGGTACACGGCTACGTTCAATAATTTCGGCCGTTACACTACCAATCAAATCAATATCCTTTTGATTTTTACCACGTGTACCCATGATAATAATCCTTGGACGGTTTTCTTTAGAATAGCGCAATATTTCTTCTTCCGGAATACCTTCCCTTAAAACACAAGTATACTTTACATCAGGAAATTCTCCGGAAGCGACTTTAGCTTTTACCTTATCGGACAAAGCGTTTAAATCCGAATGCACCTTTTGCAATATGTTTCTTACATTTTCTTCATCACTCAGTTGATAATTAAACACATCACCGTATGGTAATGATGTCGCATAGATAGGTGTAAAGTAAACATGAAGTAAAATAACTTCAGCATCTATATTTTTTGCAAAATTAAAGCCGAATTCGCAGGCTTTCAACGAATAGTTTGAAAAATCGACAGGAATCACAACCTTGTTACTTCCTTTCTCTATTTTAGGGGCCTTCTCTCCTACTACTTCTTCAGACAGCCATGCTGAGCTTTCAGTGATTTTCAGAGCATGCGGTAAGTCACTTTCTTTTATACGGACACGTACCCCGGAAGATACAACCGGCTGTATCTGATTCACATTATGGATGTAAGTCTCAATACCCTCATTCTCAAGGACATTCTTCAGTATCTGTGCCTTGGCATACGTCAGAATCGCTAATGTTACTAATTTATCTTCCATAAGTCATCTTATTATATCGTTTATAAAACACACAAGAAATCCCAATTGTTTCTCAGCAATTGGGATCCTTTTTACTCTCTCTTCTTAAGCCTGAACGGGTTCAGCAGTTTCACCTGTCATTTCGTCTAAAATTTTTAAAGCCCGGTCAAGAACGGTAGTATCATCAATCATTACTAAACCGCCATCCGGACCGGGTTCCAAATGAATCCCAACGCTTTTACCTTCCTTAAAGTTATGACCACCAAAAAAATTTCTTACAGTGTCAACGTTAAGTCCGAGTTCATCGGCTATTCTATGCATACTACCGCTAGGTAATGAGTCTTTGATCTTACGGAGTTCATTAAATGTTATTGTTCTCATATTCATAAATTTAATGGTTAATACTTTGGATATTTCTTTATCACGCTATAAACTTAAGGAAAAAAAAAGATAAAACAAACTATTTACTTGTATTTTTCCATTATATGTTTAACATTTCCATAAATACAAAAAGAACCCGCATGAAGTAAAAGAAACCTGTTTTCTTTTACATATCATACGGGCTTTATATTCAGCTATAAGCTTATCCTAAATCACTTCTATTGCAGAAGCAGGAACCCATCCCACTTTACCATCTTCTAAACGAATTTCTTTCCACTCACGCATAGAATTATCCTTAATTTCAATTTTATGTCCCTCATGCAGAACAAACAAACTAGTACCACTCTCACTAGGAGTACTACGTACTGTGACACTTGGAGACAAGATTATGGCATTATTTCTATTCATCAACTCTGTTTTTTGTTCTGAAGCGAAAACATTACTTAATACAACAAATATTAAGAATACAATTCCCGCAATAAATCCACTTTTCTTCCATACGATCTGTTTGGAAAAGAAGAAAAGAGAAAAGGATACAAGCAGAAGAATAAAAAATGCGACGCCTAATTTAGCCCAAGCATCTACACTTAAGCAATTTATCAAAGATTTAGTCCAAGTAACAAAAAAGATATCAGGTACTGAAACGACCTTATCTATCGTTTTAGAACGTGCAATCTCCAAATTCGCACGCACATCAGCATTTCCCGGTTGCAACAACAAAGCGCGTTCATAATTCAAAATAGCTTTGGCTATATCATCAGTTTTATAATAGCTATTACCTAAATTATAATAGATTTCGGCCGCTTCCCCTTTTGTCAACAGACTCTCGTAAATTTGAATAGCAGAAGCATAATCATTTCGCATATATGCACTATCACCTTGTGCTTTTGTTACATTATCATCTGACAGTTTAGTCGCAGCGAATTCTGTATGTGAGCCTATGGAAACAGAATCTTTAGCAACAGCCAAAGTATCTTCTGTGGCTACATCTTGTCCCCAGACAACTAACACCATTAAAAAACTCAAGGTTAAGGATATTATTTTCTTCATTATTGTGTCCTCCCAATTAATGTTTTATAGAGTTTTCCATTTTGCTGATAACTTCCAAAGAGTCCGAATAAACCTTATCCATGGCCTGATTATCATCTCCGGGAGCGAAACGGGCAAACTCACAATTATTCAATGCATCAAGGAAATCTTTTATCAATACTTCATCCACACCATATTTGCGAAGTTCCCCTTCAATATTATCTTTAGACAAACGTGAAACCGGAATACTCAACTTATCACTAATATACCCCCACAATGCCTTCAAAACCTCATCATAAAAGGCATCTTTCTTATTATCAACCAATAATTTACCAGCCAGCTTCATACGTTTTACAGCTACTTTATTTGCTTTCTTCGTACGCATTTTAGCAACATTGGCATTGGCAGCAATTTGTTTACGATAAATAACAAAGAATAGGATAAATGCAATACCAGGCACAATATAGAATAACCAGCAAAGCAAAGAGCCAAAGAAAAAGTCACCCTTCTGAGAAAGCGTTACGTTATTCTGCTTAATATAACGTATATCCTCATTCAGAACCTTTAAATCTTCCTTATTAGTGAAGTTGGCAATAGTTTGAGCGGCATTACCGCTACCTTTTTCAACATGAAGCTCATATTCCTCGGTTGTTAAAGTCTTATATTCCCGAGATTTAATATCAAAATAACTGAACTTCACAGCCGGAATCTTATACGTTCCCGCATTACGGGGAATAGCAAGATACTCAATTACCTGGCTACCTGAAAGCCCGGCATTTGTCAAACGAAACTTATTATCAACTTTCGGATCATATACTTCAAAGTCTTCAGGGAATTTTACTTCCGGAGTAGAAATTAATTTCAAATTACCTGTACCGGAAATAACAAGCTTCACTGTAACAGCATCATTTGTTTTAACATTCGTGCTATTTATAGAAGAAGAAATACTGAACTCTCCCACTCCGCCAGAGAACCCTGCGGGCTTACCTTCCGGTAAAGCTTTCACGTCAACTGTCAATTGAGGAGTCACTAACGTTTTCTTTACTTCCACATAATTATTACCACCATTGAAAAATGCCTCAAAAGGATCGTCTACATGAGTAGCTTTAGCTATCGATGCGTCAAAGCGCGCCGCATCGATGGTTATCTTTCCCGATTGTTGCGGAAATAGTACAAATTGGCGATATACAGTTGTTTGATAGTTTCTTCCTTTATAATGTTCAAGGCTCCACTTGCGGTCATTAGGCAGTTCTACTTCTTGCGAATGAAACCCCTTAAAATCAGGAAGTTTCACATTATCAAAACCACGCAAATCCACTAAAGTATATATCTTATACGTCAACAAGAACGCCTCTTGCTCATATAAATTTGTCTTACTGGCCGTAGCAGTAATAAACAAATCACTATTTGAAACTGACGTTCCTGATGAAGCACGGCTTGTCGAACCGCTTTGTCTTCCACCATTTCCGGAAGCTCCCCCGCCCGCTTGGTCGGCAGGAAGTACATTTATGTGTACAGAATTGGAAACCATCTGATTACCTTCAGCCGTTATAGTGGCCCCTGGAATAGTAAAACTCCCCTCTGCAGTAGCCATTAAAATGTATGTAAATGTAATACTGCTGGTAGAGGTTGTTTCCCCATTAATAATCTGTACACTTTTTTGTTGGGAACGACTCGGCCCCATAAGCACATCAAATCCTTTTATGGAAGGAGTCCGGAAGTCCCTCACTTTCTGTGTAGTCACTGTATATGATAGCCTGAACTGATCACCTACCGCCACAGCATCAGGGGCAGACGCAGTAAACGATACCTTACCATCGGCAAAAGCATGTATACTGACTATCATCAGTGCCATCCATAAGAAAACTATTTTTCTCATATATATTTCTTATTATATTTATTACCAATCCTTTTCTAAACGACCACCTTGGATAACTTGCTGTTTTTTAACCTTATCCTGTACGTCTTTTTCATCCTGCATCACAGAATTCAAAAGTTGTTCGGCATTTTCTTTAGACATCTCATTGTCCTTTTTCTGCGGCTGAGGTGGTTGTTGCTGATCTTTATTCTGTTGCTGGTCTTTATTCTGCTCTTGCTTATCCTCTTGTTGATCTTGCTTCTGCTGCTGTTGATTTTGATCTTGATTTTGCTGGTTCTGCTGCTGGTCTTTCAACATCTTCTGAGCCAAAGCCAAATTATAACGTGTTTCATCATCCTTCGGATTATTACGCAATGACTGTTTGTATGCTTCTACCGCCTTTGCATAATCCTTTTGCGACTGAAAAATCACTCCCATATTATGATAAATCTGAGCCAATCCATCCTTGTTCTTTTCCATTTTCGTGGCAGCAACATATTGTTCCATAGCCTCTTGCAACTTATTCTGCTGCGCCAGTGTATTTCCAAGATTAAACATAGAAACTGTAGACTGAGGGTTCACTTCCAATGCCTTACGGTAATTCACCTCAGCATTGACATACACGCTGTCTTTGAAAAAGCGGTTTCCTTTACGAATAAAATCACGTTCGGCTTTTTGAGCCGAAGCCGTAACTGCCATCAACAGCAGTAAAACCAATCCTATATATCTCTTCTGTAACATACGCATCATTTCTTATTGGAAAATAAATGAATATTACGGAACAAAGGGTTCTTACGTTCCAATATCAGCATTTCAGCCAATAATAACAATAAAATAATCCATGCCACAGCCTGGAATTGCTCATTGAATTCTGTATATACCTGTGTTTCCACATCAGCCTTCGCCATTTTATTGACTTCCTGACTAATCGCCTTTTGAGCGCCGTTTGTGTTGTCTACACGCACATAAATACCATTACCGGCCTTCGCTATCTCCTGACACATCTGTTCGTTCAGGCGGGTTACAATCACATTCCCGTCACGGTCACGACGATAATCATTGGTTCCTTCCGCCGGAATAGGTGCTCCTTCGGGCATACCCACACCAAGTACATTCACCTGAATACCTTTCTCGGCAGCAGCTTTGGCAGCTTCTACCGCACCACCTTCATGGTTTTCACCATCAGTTATGACAATCACCGCACGCCCTACACCTTCTTGAGGCGTAAAACTGCGGGAGGCTAAATTAATGGCTGCCCCAATTGCCGTACCTTGTTTAGAAATCAATGACGGATCAATGGATTCCAAAAACATCTTGGCTGATATATAATCACTTGTGATAGGAAGTTGCGTAAATGCATCACCTGCAAATACAATCATACCTACCTTATCATTTTCCATTTTATCCACCAACTGTGCCACCAGTCTCTTCGCCTTCTGCAATCGGCTGGGCTGCACATCTTGCGCTAACATCGAATTGGAAATATCCAATGCAATCATCACTTCCACTCCCTGACGCTTCACTGTTTCCAGTTTAGAACCGAACTGGGGACGAGCCAACAGTACGGCAAACAGTCCGATAGCAGCAAACACCATCCAAAATTTCACATCCGGACGGTATTTGGATACATCCGGCATCAGCTGTGCCATCAGTACCGGGTCACCGAATTTACGGATATTCTTTCGCCGCCGATAATTGGAATATAAGTAGAAGGCTGCCAACAAGGGCAACAACAGCAACAAGTACAAATATGCAGGTTCTTCAAATCGAAACATCTTCTTATTTACTAATTTACTATTTACTAAATTTGCGTACGATACAAAATATATCAGAGGAAAAGTCTGCAATTATTACGGTATCTTCTTCAATATAGAGTTACGCAACAAAACTTCCAACAGCACACACAAGAAAGCCGCCAGCGCAAACCAACGATATTCTTCCTGACGTTTACTATATTCTTTTACATTCAGTTTCGTTTTCTCCAGCTTGTCTATTTCCTCATATACCTCTTTCAGCTTCGAATTGCTCGTAGCACGAAAATAATTGCCATCCGTTGTTCCGGCAATTTGTGTCAGAGTCTTTTCATCAATCTCAACCGGCATATTGACATATTGCACGGTTCCGCCTACCGGATAAGGATATGGAGCCATACCGTTGGTTCCTACACCGATAGTATAAACACGGATACCAAAACTTTTTGCTATCTCGGCGGCCGTCAACGGAGATATCTCTCCTCTGTTATTCGTACCGTCTGTCAATAGAATGATTACTTTAGATTTGGCTTTACTGTCTTTCAGTCGGGTAACCGCATTGGCAATACCCATTCCCACTGCCGTACCATCCTCGATAAGACCACACTTTACGTCTTTTATCAAATTCAGCAGAACGGCATGGTCTACCGTCAGCGGACACTGCGTAAAACTCTCTCCGGCAAACAGCGTGATACCGACATTATCATTCGGACGGCCATTAATGAACTCGGCCGCCACATCCTTGGCCGCTTCCAAGCGGTTAGGTTTCAAATCCTCGGCCAACATACTGGTAGAAACATCGATAGCAAGCATTATATCAATACCCTCTATTTCGCTATTCTGCCAGCTATCGGTAGTTTGCGGACGGGATAAAACAATAATAATCAGCGCTAAAGCAATTATCCGCAATGCAAACGGCGCATGCAGCAAATAGTTCTTATAGCTCTTAGGGGTATGTGCATAAACACGAGCGTCCGAAATCTGAAGCGTAGCCTCACTATTCTTCCTCTTCATGATATACCATACTATATAAGGTATAAGCAGCAGTAGCAAAAATAAATATTCAATATTGGCAAAAACCATGATATTTACAATTTTACAAATTACGATTTATGATTAAAGCGCACTTCCACTTTTGCATCAGGCAAAATAGTTGTACAACTCCAAACCTATATATACCAGAGAACCGACAAGAGCCGCCGCTAAAGCAACAATTCCTGCGACAAGCAATATCTTGGTACGCAAAGAACGTTTTTCAATAACAGTAATCTCAGTAGGTTGCGGTTTAGCATTTTCATCTTCTTTCTCTTTCGTATCGTTGATGAAGTCAATCGCATTAATCAAATTAGCGTCATTCTCATTCATCAGCGGGTTATGCTTGGCAAACTTCACTAAATCCGCGGTCTGGAATAGAGTACGCAAATCGGATATCGCATCCTTATCATTCATTTCCAATAGCTTATCAATGATTTCAGAAGAAGTCATCTCCAATGCATTGAAGCCGAAACGATCTTTTATATAAGTACGAATAGCATCTGTCAATTCCGTATAATATTCCTTCGACTGCCCCTTCTGCCATACCTTCTCACTCTTGATGCGTTCTATCTCCTGCATTGCCAATTGATGTGGCGGTAATTTAGGCTCGACTTTCACCTTACGTATAATCGGTTTGTTATCACGGATACGTTTCACGAGGTAGATAAGCAATAGCAGAAACGGAGTGAACAGTACGGCACAAGCGATAGCCATATACCAGTCTTCCCACGCAAAAGGCGCTTTCATTACCGGTTTCGGGCCGAAGAACTGATCGGGATGCAATGTATCCACCGGCATGGAATACACCTTTAACGCCAAAGCCTTGGAACGGTATGCCTTATTATCGACAAGCACTTCCATTGGCGGCAAATAATAGAGTGCCGAGTCAAAGGAAGTAACAGTATACTCCTGGGTAATCAGCGAGCGCCTGCCGTCATTCAGCATTTGCGTATCCGGCTTGGCTATATCGATAATCTCCACTCCACGCACCAAAGTATCGGTATAAACGGGAAAAATAGCACGCTTATCGGTGTCCAATGATACTTGGAGCTTAATTTTAGCCTGCTCTCCAATAAGGATTTGCAAGGAATCAATTGTAGCATCCACCGTCACCGACTGGGCTACTGTCCTACCCGTCAATACTGCCAATAATGTTATCAGAAATAAATATCTTTTCATTTTCCGATTAATTTCTTTTCGCAAATAAATTCATCAATGCCTTAACATAGTCCTGATCCGTACGTACCGACACATTGTCTACATTGCTTTTGGTAAACGTATCGTTCAGTTCCACCTGTTTGTTTACCCACCAATCATGGTGAGCACGCCGTACAGCACGCGAAGAAGTGTCAATCCACTGCTCATGTCCTGTTTCCGCATCTTTTATTTTCATCAGACCTACGGCCGGCAATTCTTCCACACGACGGTCGTATACTTGGATAGCCACGACATCATGCTTACGATTGGCGATAGTCATGGCATTTTTAAAACTCTCCTGATCGATAAAGTCTGATAAAACAAAAGCAGTACAACGACGCTTCATGACATTCGTTAGATACTCCAAACCGAGACGGATATTGGTTCGGCGACTTTCCGGATGGAAATCGAGCAACTCACGAATGATATATAGTATATGTTTACGCCCTTTCTTGGGTGGAATGAACTTTTCTATCCGGTCTGAAAAGAAGATAACGCCAATCTTATCGTTGTTCTGAATGGCAGAAAAAGCCAACGTAGCAGCAATTTCCGTCACCATATCTTTCTTCATCTGCTTTACCGTACCGAATTCCAAACTACCGGAAACATCTACCAGCAACATTACAGTCAGTTCACGTTCTTCTTCAAACACCTTCACAAAAGGTTTATGAAAACGGGCCGTTACATTCCAGTCTATGTCGCGTATATCGTCGCCAAACTGATATTCACGCACTTCGGAGAAAGCCATACCTCTACCTTTGAAAGCCGAATGATACTGGCCTGCAAAGATATTATTGGATAATCCGCGTGTCTTTATTTCAATTTGACGGACTTTTTTTAAGAGTTCTGTTGTTTCCATTGATTTATTTAAAATAATCCCATTAACAAAAGACCTTAGCATTTGCTCCCGACAGGAATACCCTTAAGTTTACGTCCTATAAGCCTAAGGTTTGCTGGCAAAAAACCGGGGATTACGAGTGTAAACCTCAGGGGTTATGCCGGCTGATTCCCGGAGTTTCGGATGCATTTGCCACGTGTTAGGGCACTTCAACCTTATTCAATATCTTGCTGACGATTTCGTCCGAAGTCATATTACTTGCTTCAGCCTCATAAGTCAAGCCGATACGGTGACGCAGTACATCATGTGCCACAGCACGCACATCTTCCGGAATAACATAACCGCGACGTTTGATGAAAGCATAACTGCGGGCAGCCAGTGCCAGGTTTATGGACGCACGGGGTGAGCCGCCGAATCCGATCATATCCTTCAGTTCCTTCAAATCGTACTTCTCCGGATAACGGGTTGCGAATACAATATCGACAATGTATTTCTCAATCTTTTCATCCAGATATACCTGACGCACCACTTTACGCGCCTCGATAATCTCGTCAGCTTTCAAGATAGGCTTCACACTCAGCTTATCCCCGTTTATATTCTGACGTATAATCAGTTTTTCTTCTTCCAATTTAGGATAGTCGATCACAACTTTCAGCATGAAACGGTCTACCTGGGCTTCCGGCAATGGATATGTACCTTCTTGTTCAATAGGATTCTGGGTTGCAAGTACCAAGAAAGGTTCGGGCAGCTTGAAAGTTTCCTTACCTATGGTGACCTGACGCTCCTGCATGGCTTCCAGCAAAGCACTCTGCACTTTGGCCGGAGCACGGTTAATTTCATCTGCCAAGACAAAATTAGCAAACACAGGACCTTTCTTTACTTGGAAAGTCTCGTCTTTCTGACTGTAAACCATTGTACCGATAACGTCTGCCGGCAACAAGTCCGGCGTAAACTGAATGCGGCTATATTGCGCATCGATTAATGAAGCCAGTGTCTTGATTGCTAATGTTTTTGCCAAACCGGGCACACCTTCCAGCAATACATGTCCGTCAGACAATAAACCGATTAACAACGACTCTACCAGGTGCTTTTGTCCTACAATAACCTGGTCCATGCCCGTAGTAAGATTGGTAACGAAAGCACTTTGTCTTTCAATCCGCTCGTTCAATTCGCGGATATCAATTGTTTCAGCCATAAATCAATGTATTTTTAATGTTTAATTTTCATTTTACCCCGACTGAACGCCGGTAATTATATTTTGCTTCCAAAAGTACGGGAATAAATTAACCATAGCAACTAATTTTTATTAAAAAACTATGTGAAACCTTTAGATTAAACTACTTTCATAGAGTTTAGTATTTAACAAAAAAAGAAGCAGTAATATTTTTACTGCTTCTTCGCTAATTTCGGTATCTTTATAGTGGTACCCGCAGGTACATTATCCGGTTTTTTAATAACACCCGGATTATGCTTTACTATATATGGATAAAGCGCCTTAGTACCGTAAAAACGAAGGGCAACTCTGGTCAATGTCTCTCCGGGCTTAATTGTATACGTAGTTTCCGTTCCCACGATAGTATAATTGGTGGAATCGGGAACATACGCGATTCCGGGTTGTTTTTTAGGTTGTGATACAGGTGCGGCAACTGCGGCAGATTCTTTGACAACAGCCGATACATCCGGCTTTTTGGTTACGGGTTCCACCGCAGGCTTCATCGAAACCGTATCCGCTTTTGCAACAATTACAGTATCTTTATCGGCAATACTATCTGTTAAAGCGGCATCATCCGTCTGTTTATCGACTTCGGCATCAACAATTTCTTCTACCGGTGGTTTGGTTGATAATTTATCAAACAGATCCGGATAATACAAATAGACGACAGTTCCCGCGCACAACAGTACAACAAGAACAACAATGCCGATAAAGTATTTCATTGTAGAAGATTCCGTCGGTCCATCAGTCTTCGCAGCTTTCGTTTCTTCAACACCGACCTCCTCTTCCGAAGTGGCAGAAAGGGTTTCCACAGCTTTTTCTTCCGGACTTACAGTAATTTCCTCCGAGCAACTTTTCGTTTCTTCCGAAGAACTCGTTTCCACCAAACTTTCAGTTTCTTTCGGAGTTTCTATTTCTTCAGGAATATCCGCAATTGCTTCCCGTACAACTTCTACCGGGGGCACGTTTACGGCGTCTTTCACACCTTGAGAACCTTCAGCTTCTCCCGACACCCCCCCTTCTGTCTTTTGCTCTGCTTCTTCCTCATCCTCATTGCCGCTATCTATAGGGGTATCTTCCAAAACAGTGCCGTCATTGAGCACAACCGTTTCAAAATGCGAAAACGGCTTATTGATAATATCTTTCAGAGCAGGTTCCGGAGTAAACGAAACTTTAGTATGTCCTTGTATCTCAAAACGTTCTCCGGTATTGACATTGACACTTTCACGGCTTTCCACATCAATCAGCTTAAAAGCCCCCAATCCCTTTATCTTCACATATTTGTCTTTTTCCAGCGCTTCTTCTATCAACTGGAAAAATTCCTTCACAAAACTATCAGCATTCTTCTTGCTCATGCCATGCTTTTCAGCCAGCAAGTCAATCAAGTCCTGTATGTTTAGTTTTTCATTCATAATATGGGAGATTTTAAAAGAAAGACTACTTAAACTTATCTTTTAACAACGTACTGGGCTTATAGGTCAACACCAGTTTCGGCGGAACCAACATACGTTGCTTCGTTGTAGGATTGACAGATATACGTTCCGCTTTCTTTTTAACTTCGAATGTTCCAAAGCCTTGTACGGAAATCGTATTCCCGTCCTCCAACTGCCGCGTCATATCCGACAACAAAGATGTAACCAATTCCGAGGTATCCTTTAAAGTATACCCCAATCGTCGTGACAATTCAGAAGTAAATTCTTTGTTATTCAAAATCCAAGCTTTAAAATTGTGAACTACGGTGCTATATTAGCAAATCTTCCCCATATATACAAGAAGTTCAGAAAAAATCTTTAAAGAATTCGGCCAAAAAGGTCGAAATCATCGGAGTTTATTATCTCCACCCGGTAAAAGTTACCAATCTCCAAAACCTTATCTCCGCACTCAATCAATACTTCCGGATCCACCTCGGGAGAGTCAAATTCTGTGCGTCCGATATAATAATCACCTTCCAGACGGTCGATTATCACATCCATCCGCTTACCTACTTTTGCCGCGCTCAGTTCTGCTGAAATACCTTGCTGAATAGACATCAACTCATCCAAACGAGCTTGTTTCACTTCTTGGGGAATGACATCTTCATAATGGGCCGCAGCATACGTTCCCTCTTCTTCGGAATACGCAAACGCACCCATTCTATCGAAACGCACCTTGCGGACAAATTCTTTCAATTCCTCAAAGTCCGCTTCCGTTTCTCCGGGATGCCCTACCATCAGGGTAGTACGCAAATGAATACCGGGAACTTCTTCACGGAATTTTTCTATCAGCCGATAAGTTTCTTCCTTAGTTACATGGCGGCGCATTTTATCCAGCATATTATCACTGATATGCTGCAAAGCGATATCCATATATTTACAGACATTAGGACGTTCGCGCATTACCCGGAACAAATCCATAGGAAAGTGAGCCGGATAGGCATAGTGCAAGCGTATCCATTCCACACCCGGTATTTCGGAGATTCTTTCGATTAATTCGGGCAACATCTGCTTTTTATACAAATCCACGCCATAGTAGGTCAACTCTTGCGCAATAACCTGAAACTCTTTCACTCCACGAGCTACGAGATATTTCACCTCATCCAGAATTTCTTCCATCGGACGCGATATATGCCGCCCCGTAATAATAGGAATAGCGCAATACGAACATTTGCGGTCGCATCCTTCCGATATTTTCAGATATGCATAATGCCGGGGAGTGGTCAATGTACGCTCTATGTGCAGTTCATCATGATATGCCTTGCCCAAATCCCGCAACAGTTCTTTCCAGTTGAACTTGCCGTAAAACTTGTCAACCTGAGGAATTTCAATGGCCAGTTCTTTCAGATAACGTTCCGACAGGCAGCCCATGACATAGAGTTTCTCCAAACTCCCTTCTTCCTTGGCCTGCGCAAATTCAAGAATCATATTAATGGACTCTTCCTTTGCATCACCGATGAAACCGCAAGTATTAATTACCGCAATCTGTCCTTTCGGACGTTCGGCATCATGCGTCACATGAAAACCCGCTTCTTCCAATTGACGCATCAAATGCTCCGAATCCACCAAATTTTTAGAACAACCTAATGTTATAATATCAATGGTTTTCCGTTTCATGCATTTCCCCCAAACAACGAATCGACAAACTCTTTTTTACGGAACACCTGCAAATCTTCCATACCTTCTCCCAGACCGATATATTTTACCGGAATTTTGAACTGATCGGAAATACCTATCACAACACCGCCTTTAGCCGTTCCATCCAACTTGGTTACAGCCATTGCCGTAACTTCCGTAGCCAAAGTAAACTGCTTGGCCTGCTCGAATGCATTTTGTCCGGTGGAACCGTCCAAAACAAGCAATACCTCATTGGGAGCATCAGGTACGACTTTTTTCATTACATTCTTAATCTTAGTCAGCTCATTCATCAAGCCTACTTTGTTATGCAGACGTCCGGCCGTATCAATAATCACCACATCGGCATTATTGGCTACCGCAGAGCTTAAAGTATCAAATGCCACGGAAGCAGGGTCGGCACCCATTTTTTGCTTTATAACAGGAACACCTACACGCTCGCCCCATATCACCAACTGTTCTACCGCTGCCGCACGGAAAGTATCGGCCGCACCCAAATAAACAGATTTACCGGCTTTCTTAAATTGATAAGCCAATTTACCGATGGTTGTAGTCTTTCCTACGCCATTCACTCCGACCACCATAATAACATAAGGTTTCTTCGTAATCGGAGTTTCAAAATCATCTACATCGTCCGAGTTATTCTCAGTCAACAAAGCAGCGATTTCATCGCGCAAAATCATATTCAATTCCTGCGCGTTCATATATTTTTCATCTGCGGCACGCTTCTCGATACGTTCAATTATCTTCAACGTAGTTTCCACACCCACATCCGAAGTAATCAACACCTCTTCCAGATTATCCAGCACTTCATCGTCCACTTTCGACTTTCCAGCCACAGCACGAGCTATCTTGCCGAATACACTTTCCTTTGTTTTAGATAATCCTTTATCTAACGTTTCCTTCTTTTCTTTTGAGAAAAAACTAAAAAATCCCATAGTCTACCTTTTTGTACAATACATTATGCTACAAAGATATAACAAAACTAACAAATAATAAAAGTTGAAGCGATTTAATAACAAAAAAATCCCCCCACCGATAGATTCGGTGAGAGGAGCTTTATAAGTAATCAGTGCTTCACAGCAACTGCATTTATCTTATTTTTTGAAAAAGTCTTGTACTTTTTCGTTAGGAACCATTTGCTCATCGAAGATGTAAGCGCCGGTCTTCGGAGACTTAACCATCTTGATAACTTTCGTATAAGCACGACCTTCTTTAGAACCATCGTGCAAACTTGCTACTGTTTTCTTTGCCATGGGGTTATACTATTATTATTTGATTTCTTTGTGTACTGTTACTCTCTTCAGAATCGGATTGTATTTCTTCAATTCCAATCTCTCGGTAGTATTCTTTCTGTTCTTCGTCGTAATATAACGAGAAGTTCCCGGCATACCGCTATCCTTGTGTTCCGTGCATTCCAGAATCACCTGTACTCTGTTACCTTTTGCTTTCTTTGCCATAATCAGTATTCTCCTCTACTTTTAGCCAATTACTTTAATGCTTTTCCAATCACAATAACCTTTAGCTACTGCATCCTTCAAAGCAGCATCCAAACCTTTTTTATTAATAATGCGCAGGCCGTTAGCGCAAATGCTCAGACTGATCCAGCAGTCCTGTTCTACATAATAGAACTTCTTGTTAAACAAGTTCAAATCAAAGGTTCTTTTTGTTCTTCTCTTTGAGTGTGAAACATTGTTGCCAATCATGGCTTTCTTTCCGGTAATTTGACAAATCTTCGACATTTCTATCTTTATTTTATAGTTTTTATCTATACTTATTTCAAACAGAGCGCAAAGTAAGCACTTTTATCGTTACAAAACAAGTTTTTCCTAAAATAATTCATTGTGCGAGAACATTTTTTCCTCATTTTAGCTTGTCACAGAGCATCGACAGGGCATTTTGAATAGCCGACTGTACATTTCCCGCTCTTCCGCGGTCTCCTTCCTGCTTCATGGTTACGATGTCATTTTTATATGCAGCGGCTATCCACACCGTACCTACCGGTTTTTCCGGTGTACCGCCACCGGGACCTGCAATACCAGAGGTGGCAACCGCACAATCCGTTTTCAGCGTTTTCATCGCACCTTTCACCATTTCGATAACGGTTTCCCGGCTCACCGCGCCATATTCAGCCAGAGTTTCGGCGGAAACATGAAGCAAATCCTTCTTTATTTCATTAGAATACGCTACAATGCCGCCATTAAAATACTCCGAGCTCCCCGGAACCGAAGTTATCAAGGCTGCTATTCCGCCGCCGGTACAACTTTCAGCGGTGGAAAGGGACAAATTCTTCGCTTTCAACAATTCTCCTATCTCCTCTTCCGGTTTCATACCTTATTATATATAGAACCTTACAAAGTGACACGTGAATAAGCCGGAGCCTCTATCGGGCAGAAATCCTTATCCAAATACTTAAAATATCCGGTAATGGCAATCATTGCGGCATTATCCGTTGTATAGCTGAATTTAGGAATGAATATATTCCAACCATACTTTTCGGCATGCTCGCGGAAAGAGTTGCGCAAGCCGTTATTGGCCGATACACCGCCTGCAACGGCCACTTCCTTTATGTTGTATTGCTTTGCGGCTTTACGCAATTTATCCATTAATATATCGACGACAGTAGCTTCCAGCGAAGCGGCCAGGTCCGTCTTGTGATGTTCGATGAAATCGGGATCATCTTTCATCCAGTCCCGCAACGAATACAGGAATGAGGTTTTCAGTCCGCTGAAGCTGTAATCCAGCCCCGGAATATGAGGTTTGCTGAAAGTAAACGCTTTAGGATTGCCCTGGCGTGCAAGCTTGTCGATAATCGGTCCGCCGGGATAACCCAAACCCATTACCTTGGAACATTTATCAATGGCTTCACCTGCGGCATCATCGATTGTCTGCCCCAAGATTTCCATGTCATTGTAAGCTTTCACCAAAATAATCTGGGAATTTCCACCGGAGACCAGCAAGCAAAGGAAAGGAAACTCAGGCTGCACATTATCTTCACCTTCCGCTTTAATGAAATGAGCTAACACATGTCCTGTCAAATGATTAACATCCACCATGGGAATACCCAAAGAACGGGCGAACCCTTTGGCAAACGACACGCCTACCAACAAAGAACCCATCAATCCCGGACCGCGCGTAAACGCCACAGCGCTCAGTTCCTCTTTGGTAACTCCGGCACGCTTCAACGCCTCGTGCACCACCGGCACTATATTCTGTTGATGCGCACGTGAAGCCAATTCGGGCACTACCCCGCCATAAGCCTCATGAACTGCCTGGCTGGCCACGACATTCGATAGCAGGTAGCCGTCCTTGATGACTGCTGCAGAAGTGTCATCGCATGAAGATTCTATTCCTAAGATTATTGTACTCATAGTGTTTATTTACGTTTAAACGCTGCAAAAGTAGTGATAAAAGTAGTATCCATAACGTATTATTTCATATTTTTGTTGGCTGAACAAAAAATTAATCGCCTATCAGAACGCTGAAAACGACAGTACGCTGGGTAATCGGTATAGTATTGGGACTCTATATCGGGATAATTTTATTGCTGAACATTCCTTATGTCCAGCACCGGATGTCCGTACTCGTAGCCCAGGAACTGAGTTCCGTACTGGGCAGCCGGCTTACTGTAGGGCAGATAAACATAGGCCTGCTGAACCGAATCATCATTGATGACTTAATACTGAACGACCAATCGGGGAAAGAGTTGCTGAAAATAGGCCGTCTGTCGGCCAAGTTCGAGATACTCCCCTTGTTCAACGGAAAAATATCCATCGGAAACGTGCAACTGTTCAGTTTCAATGCCAATCTGGAAAGACCTACGCCACAGGCTGAAACCAATTTTCAGTTTATACTCGACGCTTTCGCTTCCAAAGACACCGTTAAGAAAAAGAGCAATCTGGACCTTCGCATCAACTCACTGCTGATACGTCGCGGAAGAATATCCTATGATGTCCTCTCTGCCGGAAAAACTCCGGGAAAGTTTAATCCGCAGCACATCCGTCTGTCCAATATCCTTGCCAACATCTCACTGAAAGCGCTTCAAAGCGACTCAATCAATGCCGCCATCAAGCGGATGAGTGTTGAAGAGGAACACTCCGGCTTTGAATTGAAGAAGCTGAGCCTTAAGATAGTAGCCAACAACCAAAACATGCGGATAGAGAACTTTGCCATTGATTTACCCAACACTTCCCTGGCAATGGATACTATCCGTATGGAGTATGACAGTCTGGGTTCTCTCGGCAATTTCGCCGATGACGTCCGCTTCTCATTCCGTATGCTGCCTTCGGAAGTCGTGTTGCAGGACTTGTCGGCTTTTGTACCCGCTTTCAAACCTTTCAAAGAAAAACTACGACTGGAAACGGAAGCCGACGGAACGGTCAACCAGCTTAATTGCCCAAAGCTGCTAATCTCCGCCGACAACCATTTCCTGCTGAAAGGCGATGTGTCTTTGCAAGACCTCTCACATCCTCAAGACGCTTATATATTCGGCAATCTGTCCAATTTATACGCCGATCCGGACGGCATCGCATTCTTTGTCCGCAACCTGAGCAAAGACTATAAAGGAGTTCCGCCGGCCTTACAGCATTTGGGTACGATATCCTTCCGGGGAGAAATATCCGGGTACTTCACGGATTTGGTTACCTACGGTGAAGTGCGTACGGACATAGGTACTGTAAAGACAGACGTCAAGTTCAGTTCCGATAAGGAAAAGGGATATTTCTCCTATTCCGGCGCGGTAAAGACCGCGGAATTCGAGCTGGGCAAACTGTTGGCTAACGACAAATTCGGGAAAGTTACTTTCAACATGGATGTCAAAGGCAGCCATTACGCCAAGAGATACCCGTCCGTTACGATGAAAGGGCTTGTTGCGTCCATAGATTACAGTGACTACACCTACGAAAACATCACTTTGGACGGTGAATACAAACAAGGCGGCTTCAACGGAAACGTGTCATTCGACGACGAGAACGGCGCCATACAACTGAACGGCTCCATCAACACAGCCGGCAAAATCCCGACATTCAACTTCCGCGCCGATGTCGACCATTTCCGTCCGAACACCCTTCATCTTACTCCCAAATACAAGGACACGGAAATATCCGTAAAGATAAAAGCCGACTTCACCGGAAGTTCCATTAACGACATGAACGGTGAAATCAACATTGACAGCCTGCAATACACCGCTCCCGACCAGAGCTTCTTCATGGACAACCTGCGGATTGCCGCCACTCAGAATGACGAGCGTCAGAAACGGCTGACTATCAATTCCAACTTCCTGCGAGGCACTATCGAAGGGGACTACTCCTATCAGACCCTGCCTACCAGCGTACTCAACATCATGCGGCGTTACATCCCCGCCTTGATATTGCCGGACAAGAAACCCCGGGAAACCGAAAACAACTTCTATTTCGACCTGCACATCTACAATACGGAGATACTGTCCACCGTATTCCAGATACCGCTGAAAGTATATACCCACTCCACGCTGAAAGGCTACTTCAACGACAAAGCGCAACGCCTGCGCATGGAAGGTTACTTCCCGCGACTGAGCTACGGAGAAAAGTTCTTTGAATCGGGAGTGATTCTCTGCGAAAATCCGGGCGAACAGTTCCAGGCAAAAGTCCGCTTTACTAACCGGAAAGCAACCGGCGCGATGAATGTCGCTTTGGAAGCCAAGGCCAAAGACGACCAGATACAAGCCATCTTCAACTGGGGAAACAGCAGCGCCGTAACATACAGCGGCAAATTGGCAGCCGTAACGCAATTCATCCGACAATCATCGCAAGAAACGGATAACGATAAACAGCATAAGCCCGTCCGCAAAGGCAAGAAAGACATTCCCGCCCTGAAGACGATTGTCAATGTGCAGGAGACGAATGTAATCCTCAACGACACTATCTGGAAGATACACCCGTCACAAATCGTTGTGGACTCGGGCAAGATACATGTCAACAATTTCTATTTCAGTCATAAAGAGCGTCATTTACGTATCAACGGAACCGTATCCGAACAGCCGCAGGACACCGTACGCCTGAACCTGAAAGAGATAAACATAGGCTATGTATTCGACATAGCCGACCTGGGCGTCAACTTCAAAGGTGAAGCCACCGGCCCTGCATACGCCAGCGGCGTACTTAAAACCCCCGTAATGAGCACCGACCTGTTCATCCGCAACCTCGGCTTGAACGAAGGACTTTTAGGTGATGCCAACATACACGGAGAATGGCATCACGACGTAAAAGGCATCTATCTGGATGCCCGCATACGCGAGAAAGACATCGCCAAGAGCCATGTGTACGGCTACATTTACCCCATAAAGCCCACCAGCTCGCTCGATTTGCAAATCGAGGCCGACAGTACCAACCTGAAGTTCATCCACCACTATATGCAAAGCATCACGCCCGAATTCAACGGACGCGCCAGCGGCCACGTACATTTCTACGGCAAATTCAAAGCGCTGACAATGGAAGGGCGTGTGTTTGGCGATGCTTCCCTAAAGGTAGATGTGCTCAACACCACTTTCTCGCTGAAAGACAGCATACTTATCGAACCGGGCGGGCTTACTTTCCGCAACAACCGCATCTTTGACACGCAAGGACATCAGGGAAGAGCCAACGGCTACCTGCATTACCGACATTTCAAGAATCTGGAATACCGTTTCCAATTCGATGTCAACAATATGCTGGTAATGAACACCAAAGAGTCTCCCGATTTTCCTTTCTACGGCACGGTATATGGTACGGGTAACGCCACCATTGCCGGTAATGCAGCCGAGGGAGTAAACATCGACGTGGCAATGACCACCAACCGCAACACCAACTTCACCTATATGAAAGAGGGTGTCGCCTCGGCAGTCAGCAACCAGTTTATACGCTTCGTAGACAAGACGCCCCGCCGCGTACTCCAAGATTCCATCGTACTTATATCCGAGTTCGAGCAAGCCCAGAAAGAAGTCCGGGAAAAGGAAAGCGATACCGATATCCGTCTGAATCTCTTGATAGACGCCACCCCGGACGCTACCATGAAAATTATCATGGACCCCATTGCAGGCGACTACATCAGCGGAAAAGGTACGGGGAACATCCGTACCGAATTCTACAATAAGGGAGATGTGAAGATGTTCGGCAGTTATCGCATCAGTCAGGGAGTGTATAAATTCAGTTTGCAGGAAGTAATCCGCAAGGACTTCATCATCAAAGACGGAAGTACCATCACCTTCAACGGACCGCCGCTCGATGCCACCCTCGACATCCAGGCCGGCTACCTCGTGAACTCCGCTTCGCTGAACGACCTTGTACCCGACGCCGGCAACTACGTCAATCAAACCAGCATCAAGGTAAACTGCCTTATGGCTCTGACCGGACAACTCACCTCGCCGGACATCAAAATGAGCCTGGAACTGCCCAACGAGCGCGATGAAGTGCAGGCATTGGTGCGTAACTATATCCCTACGGACGAGCAGATGAATATGCAGATACTCTACCTGCTGGGTATCGGCAAGTTCTATACCCCGGAGAATGTGGATGCCACCGGCAACTCCAACATGATGTCGAGCGTACTGTCTTCCACCCTGTCCGGACAGTTGAACAATGCGCTTTCACAGATTATAGACAGCAACAACTGGAACTTCGGCACGAACTTCAGTACCGGAGAAAAAGGCTGGACCGACATGGAATTCGAGACAATGCTCTCCGGGCAACTGCTGAACAACCGCCTGCTTATCAACGGTAACTTCGGCTATCGCGACAACCCGATGGCAAACACGAACTTCGTAGGTGACTTTCAGGCCGAATGGCTCGTAAACCGTTCCGGTGACATACGCCTGAAAGCGTATAACGAAACCAACGACCGCTACTACACCAAGACCAACCTCACCACTCAGGGCATAGGTATCGTCTTCAAGAAAGACTTCAATAAATGGAATGAGTTGCTCTTCTGGAACAAGTGGAAGCTAAAGAGATTGAAGGAGAAGCGTAAGGACTGATATTTATCACGCATGCGGTATGGCATCACTTCACTACCCATACCGTATGCAACAAGTATCACAGCGCCACATCGGACAGACTGCAACACGGATAAGGAAAGGCCGGAGAGGGATAGTGTGACAAGCACATAGCCGCCTCTATATGATGCATTATCCGTCGGTCGCAGCTTTGCACCCAATAGCGGAAATGCGCGTCCGGCCTATAATTCTCGGAGAAGTTCAGCAACCGCCGCAAATCGAATTCGTCAGAAACAACGCCCGCTCCTGTACGGGCGGCATCGTATGCGTTACAATCCTGCTCGATATGTGCGGGAACCATCAGTAAAGGCTTGCCCAGATACATCGCTTCGCAAACCGATTCAAACCCTGCGGTTGTGGCATACGCCCTGCACCCCGCCATATAGTGAAGAAACTTCATATCGTCAATCTGATGAAAGCTCAGCGTATCATCCACCTTACACACTTCCGCTTCATCCTGCTTGTCCCAAAAGAAATGGAGCGGCACTTCCGGATGTTCCCTATGCCACGCCTTTATGTTTTCGCCGAAACCGGCATTCACCATATATCCGTGCAGATAATCACCCTCTACGCTCTCGCAGGAAAGCACTTCACGGCGAAGCAGCGGAGGTACGACACGAATACGGGCACGTTCATCGTCTTCCATTTCACGAAAGGAGAGCGCAAGCTTTTGGGATGCTCCTATGCAGGTGAGCCGGGTGAAGAAACGCAGAAGCCACAAACCGCACCGGCTCTTGGCGGGAAATCCGAAATCGCGATGCAGAAAGAGGTACTGGTGACCGATACTGATTTGAGGCACGGACGGACGAAACGCCAGATAAGTAAGTCCGGCCAGCAGTTCATAAAAGTTAATGACCAGTTCCGCGCCGGTTTCCTTGATGCGCCGATGAATGTAGCGCATACTTTGCAGATAGGCCGGTACTTTGACAAGGTTGTACGCCACACTGCGCGACAGGCTCACCCGCTTATTGGCAGGTGTCGGCTGGAAATTCGGACTGAGAAAGCGCTTCACCGGAGCCTGAATACTGCGATTGAAGAATCCGGGCAGATGACGGGAATTGCTTTTACCCACCAGCACTTCCACGACTTCATGTCCGTTGCGGCGCAGAAGCCTTTCCATGGCAATGGCTTGGGTGAGATGTCCCCGCCCCTCTCCTTGAACAATAAAAAGAACTTTCATCTTTGTACAGTTTGTATGTTGTTTACTTTACACGTTTTCGGTAAAAGTCACCGCCGGCAGCCGCCTCTACGGTGTAATCGTTTCCATTCGGTTTCATGTTCATATCTCTTTTCTTTTTGACGATACAAAGATGTCCGAAAGCTGTTTCAGATGTATGTGGGAAAGGTTACAATTTTATCTCACGGGATAAAAAAAATCATCCCGTAAGATGAACGGATTCGTCTCACGGGATGAGTTGATTGGTACCGCGGGACGGAAAAATCCGTTCCGCAGGATGAAAATATCCGATTAATAAGAACGTGCGAATATCACGCGGCAGGCAGACGGCTTACCGGTAACCATACACTTGCCCGGCTCCTTATCGCCCGGTACGAAAGATTCAAACGGAATACAGCGGATGGTAGCTTTGGTTTCTTCCTTTATCTTCTCTTCGGTCTCGGTTGTACCGTCCCAGTGAGCCAGGATAAAGCCGCCCTCTTCAATCTTTTCCTTGAACTCGTCGTAGCTGTCTACCACAGTAATGCGGCTGTTGCGATAATCCAACGCTTTCTTATAGATATTTGCCTGAATTTCTTCGAGCAGGTCTTTTACGTATTCTTCGATACCGTCGCAAGAACGGGTTTCTTTTTCCAATGTATCACGGCGCATCACTTCCATTGTATTGTTCTCCAGGTCACGACCGCCCATAACCAGACGAACAGGTACACCCTTCACCTCGTAATCGGCAAACTTGAAGCCCGGACGCTTGTTGTCGGCATTGTCGTACTTCACCGAGATACCCATTGATTTCAGTTTGGCTACGATACCGGCAATCTTCTCGTCAATCTTGGCAAGCATTTCGGCATTCTTATAGATAGGCACGATAACTACCTGTATCGGGGCCAGGTGTGGCGGAAGCACCAGACCGTTATCATCGGAATGTGTCATGATAAGCGCACCCATCAAACGGGTAGATACGCCCCAGGAAGTAGCCCATACATATTCCAGCTTATTCTCTTTGTTGACGAACTGTACATCGAAAGCTTTGGCGAAATTCTGTCCCAGGAAGTGGGAAGTACCGCTCTGCAAAGCCTTACCGTCCTGCATCATCGCCTCGATAGTATAGGTATTGAGAGCACCTGCAAAACGTTCGTTGGCAGATTTCACACCCTTAACGACGGGCACTGCCATGTATTTCTCGGCAAACTCACCGTAGACGTTCAGCATACGTACCGCTTCTTCCTCGGCTTCCTCGCGAGTGGCGTGCGCCGTGTGGCCTTCCTGCCACAAGAACTCGGCAGTACGAAGGAACAGACGGGTACGCATTTCCCAACGGAATACGTTTGCCCACTGGTTGCACAGGATAGGCAGGTCGCGGTACGAATTAATCCAGTTCTTATAGGTGTTCCAAATGATAGTTTCCGAAGTGGGACGGATGATGAGCTCCTCTTCCAACTTTGCAGCGGGGTCTACCACTACGCCGCCGCCATTCGGGTCGTTCTTCAGACGATAGTGCGTTACTACGGCACACTCTTTGGCAAAGCCTTCCACGTGTTCCGCTTCGCGGCTGAGGAATGATTTCGGGATAAGTAAGGGGAAATAAGCGTTTACGTGTCCTGTTTCCTTGAACATATCGTCCAGCTGACGCTGCATCTTCTCCCAAATTGCGTATCCGTAAGGCTTGATTACCATACATCCGCGCACAGCCGACTGCTCTGCCAAATCGGCCTTTACCACCAACTCGTTGTACCACTGAGAATAATTCTCGCTACGTTTGGTCAGGTCTTTCAATTCTACTGCCATTCTATTTTGTTTTTAAAGTTTTCTATTCGGATTCATTAAACGGAGTGCAAAAGTACAAATTTCTGTGCGAAAAGTGTTTATTGTGTAATCACTATTTTTTGCGGAGTTTATAAATGCAGGCTTTTTTCCCGTAACACCCCGTCATGACCGATCGGTTACAGTAAGTTAATAATCATGCGGAAAGGATGTTAACTTATTACATCCTAAGAAGTTAATATCATATCATACGGGGGATAAATCACTTTGTGCGTAAATGGAGATAGGCTGAATGTCGTTGAAATGCCTATAAATAAAGGAATTGACGCAAAAATACAGATTTTATATACTCAAAACGTTCCGTTATATTTGCTTATATTATGGGCTAATTTAATAGAGTTTCTATGAAGTTCTAAACAGCAAAAATGATATTAGAGTAACACGAAGGGTTGAATTGATGCTTTTTGAGGCACAATTCAGCCCTTTTCTGTGCGGTTTGGTGTGAGGTTACTCTTGGGTACTACGAATAAGGTGAGACTGCTTGATAATGGCTCTACGGGTTATTTTAACGCCACCATCAGTGAGACCAGCATGAAGTAAAGAGTTCTTTTTGATACCTATTTGAGCGTCATTTAGAACGGTGTAGATGGCGCTGATACTGCCGAAATAGTAGTCCTTCTTCTCGAAAATGAGATGTACGTGAATTACCTTAGTCATAAATTCATTATTTAGATGTTTCTTTATACAAATATATTCTAAATAATTATTATATAGAACTATTTTAGTCGAAAAATATACTGTTTAAAGTGTTTAGAAAAAGCGAGTATCTATTCAATAAAATTAAGGTAAGCAGTAATAATAATAAGAGGAAATAATAGAGTGTCGAAATGTTAAATAGTGAGTTGGGCATACTGTTGGGCATACTAAGTTGGACATACTTTTATGTGTAAATTATTTACCTGTGAAAAAGTTGGGCATACTTTTTACTATGTTTTTGAGGTATGTTTTTTATATGATGTTTCCTTTTAAATTATGTTTTTAGGCGTTTAAATAGACATTTATAGGGGGATAGTATAGTTATTTTGGTAAGTGATACGGTTGTGCCTCTTTTATAAGTGCTTGATTTATAATAGATATTTATAAAATAAATGCTATTTTAGCGTCATAAACGCGTGCGCGTCACAAATAATTGGCAGTATAGCTCAGTTGGTAGAGCACAGATATGCATACGTGATAATACATGTGCGCAGCTCTTTTGTCACAAGTTCGAGTCTTGTTGCTGCCACAATGGTTTTTGAAGGTAGAGACGAACGTTCCCGCTATTCAGTGCTCCGTCTGAGGGAATTAAACGTACGGAGATTTTAAGGTAATTGATTGATTGTTGTTGGAAACGCTCCCGGTAATTGTGCCGGGAGCATTTAAAAGTTTCGATTATGATTAGATTTCTAAAAAATAGATTCCGGTATCGTCTAAAGAGGAGAATTATATCATTATTGTTGTCTAACCAAAACCATTGCCCTGATATTATAGAGACTACAAAGTTGGCAAATCGAATATGTAAATTTATCGTGGAAAAAGAAGATTATGGATTTCCCATTAAATGATTACCAGTTATTATTTCGGGTGTTTCTTCCGTATGCGATAATAGGTTGATGGCTTGTTTGTGTATTTCCGTCATCTTCAGCAGGAAGGACTAAAGGGATATTGAACTTTATGCTCGTAACTGCCACAGACTTGCTTTCGTCATTCTTATTGGCACCAATATTAAAACTGCCAAGCAATACACCTATTCCACTTTTATTTTCTTCTCCAGTAGATGATGTTAATGCAACTTCAAAATTAATATTTTGAACTGGATAGTATTCATTTTTCACCCTTGCATTGGTTGCATCTGACGTACTTTTATACTGCTTGGGATTTACAACTGCACCATATTCTTTTACTGCTTCTTGTGCTTCTTTTACTCCAATAGTGATTTGCAATAATGTTTCTTTTACAAATTCTTGTAGTTCCATAACTTATTGTTATAAATGGTTGTTAATTACTGTTTGAATGCTCTTTCTTTACTTTACATTGATAGCACGCAACCACAATGGTTTTTGAGGGTAGAGACGAACGTTCCCACTATTCAGCACTCCGTCTGAGGGAATTAAACGTACGGAGATTTAAGGTAATTGATTGTTAATGGAAACGCTCCCGGTAATTGTACCGGGAGCATTGTTTAAAAGAATTTACGGATACTCCCTAAAACAGCAAATACCCGCCGAATCATTTCGACTGGAATTTCTTGTTCGCAGAACTCAGGGGACTTGTTTGCTGGAATGAGACGCACAAAACCTTTTTGTTCACCAGGACGAATACGTTTTACTGTACGGTAATCATCTGTTATGATACCATATATTTCGCCAGCAGGAAGGTATTCTATGGGAGATTTAACCTCTTTCAGTGCTATTACGTCTCCATTGCTTATCTCTGGTTCCATGGAATGTCCGGTAAGGTTACACCACATTACTCCCGGTTTGTTGTATGGCGGATAGTTTATATAATAGTCCGGTAGTTGCGTCTGGTCATTGGAAACAAACTCAAAACCACCTATGAAATCTACATTATAATAAGGAGCACCTTTGTATTCTTGATTAATACAGGGAATTGGTTCTGGGGTTGTTACATCATCAACACGAAGCATGGAACCTTCACCTGTAAGGAGCCAATCTGGAGACAAACCTATACATTTTGTATATATTAATTCGGAATCAAACGTATTACGAGCTCCCCAAGCGCTAATGGTTTGTGCTGAAACCCCTAATAGTTGGGCAAATTTAGCCTTGTTACCACTTGTATAGTGAGTAACCATAGCATCTAACATACCTTTTTTATCCATATCAATGTATTAAAATCTACATATTGTATATATTTTCTGCAAAAACATTTGGTGTATATCTACAAAATGTATAGCTTTGCATCGTCATCCAAATGGAAAACGCTCCAAATATACAGAATTAACTTTATAAACAGAAATACAATGGCAGAAAAGGAAAGATTCATCAAGGCAGACGCTTCACAACAAGAAGCCATTGCCAAACAGTTTTTTACCACTACACGTACAGTGCGTTCGGCATTGAATTTTGAAACGAACTCACCATTTGCGAAAACTCTTCGCGCTTATGCATTGAATCATGGATGTAAAATGTATGAAGTTACATTGATAGATAATCCGTATGAAAAAGTAATAACCCTATAAGTGGTATAGGATATGAAAACATTAAGAAAAATCCAAAAGGTCGCTATTGCCGTAGGTTTGATTTACGGTTTCTGGCTGGGTTGCAATGTGGATGCCACAGAGAGAGACAATACAAGTGCCTTTATCATGGTAGCATTGGCTGCAGTGATTGGCATTTCGATGAATATCCCCAATAAAGAGCAGGAAAAGAGCCTGTAACGGGTGGCTTTCGCTCCGGTTCGATGCCGGGGCTTGCACAAATAAAAGAGAAAAGTTTCTGATTATGGAAATGTTTGGAAAGACATTATGTATAACGTTTGATGAACTTGTTCGTAGTGGTATTATGAGCAAATCTAATTTTGATAAACATGTTCGTGAACGCAAGTTTCAGGTTTTACAGAAAGGTGGTAACGGACGTAAGGTGCTTGTGGCTTATGAGACCCTTTCGGATGCACTTCGCTCTGTTGTAGAAAAAAAACTGCCTGATATAAAAAAACAACTCAAAAAAGAACAAACCAACCCTATGAATATCCGTCTGAAAAGTGATGACAAGGCTGTGGAATTCTACAAGACCTATACTCCCAAGATTTCCATAGATCGTCAGAAGGAATATGTGCTCAACGCCAAAGTCATGAATGCCATGATAGTACAGGAAACCGGACTACAGAACAAGCACAGCGAATACGGCTATACCCACAAAAGCCTGGTACGCAATACCGTCATATCCTTATGTGAAGAGCTCCGCAAATCTTTCAACCATACACTTCCAAAAAGCAAATCCCGCCTGCTGGAAAAGTTCAGGGACTACAAGAAGCGGGGTTACGTGGCGTTGGTAAACGGTACTACCGGCAATCAGAGCGCCCGCAAGATAGGCCCCCGTGAGGGGCGTATCCTGCTGCGGCTGAAACGGAGCAAGTTTCCGGTATATACCGACATGCAGATATTCGACGAGTTCAACCGTATTGTGGCGGAACGCAATGCGCGTGTCACCTGTGAAGAAGACAGGCTGAAACCGGTAGAATCCCCCCAGACAGTCATCAACTACCTCTACAAGACCAGCATCAAACTGTGGTGGTATGGCGTTGTACATGGTGAAATCGCCTTCAAGAACGAGTTCATGCCGCAATTTGACACAAAACTTCCGCAGATGCCCAATACTTTATGGTACGGTGACGGTACGAAATTGAATCTCTATTACAAGGACTACGACAAAAAGAACAAACGTATGGTGGCACGTACCATCGATGTGTACGAGGTGATGGACGCCTGTTCGGAAATGTTCCTGGGCTACTCCTTTGGTGCGGAGAATTTCCTCACACAATATGAGGCCTACCGTATGGCGCTGGAAACGTGGAAAGTTAAACCTTATGAGATAGTTACCGATAACCAGGGCGGGCACAAAAAGCCGGAAGCACAGGCCTTTTTCAAGAAGATATGCCACCTGCACAAAACCACCATGCCTCACAACGGTCAGAGTAAAACCATCGAAAGCGCTTTCGGACGTTTCCAGCAGCAGGTGATGCACAAACTCTACAACTATACCGGCCAAAACGTGACCGCCACCAAAGAGAGCAGTCATGTCAATATCGACCTGATAATGAAAAACATCTCGCAGCTCCCTACTTTGGAAGAGATGAAAGAGCAATACCTGGAATGCCGTCGTGAATGGAACAGTATGCCGCATCCCACCAGTGAGACGGGGATGACCCGCATGGAAATGTACACGACCCTCAACAGCCCGAAAGCCGAACAGCTGGACGAATACGAGGTGCGGGAACTCTTCAAGCTCCTCAGCAAGGACAGCGTGAAGTACGGCAAACAGGGATTCGTATTCAGCCGTAACAACAAGGAGTACCGTTACATGGTCTACGACGAATCCGGACAGGTGGATATGGGCTTCCACATGCAGAATGTGGGCGTCAGTTTCCGCTACAAGTACGATCCCATGGACATGACCTCCGTAGAACTGTGGGAAGTCTGTGCGGGCGACAGGCTGAAGTATGCCGCTACCGCCACTCCGAAAGTCGTCTTCCATCGTGCTACTGCAGAACGCAGTACGGAGGAGAGCGAACGACTCTATGCCCAGATACGCGCCCAAAAGCGTGCTCTTGCCGGGCACTATATCGCCAGCGAGGAACTGCTGCTTGAGGAAAGCATAGGTGAAGCCTATACCAAGCTTGTGATGCCTCTCCCTGTGGGTGAATCACAGAAGAACATGGAACGGCAACGCAAACAGTACGCCAACGAGGAGCTGAAAGCTCCGGTTGCCTATCCCGAAGGTGTCGGACCGGGAACCTACGAACCCGAACCGGAGGAGTTCTCCTCAGGCATTGCCTCCCCGGGTGAATACACCAAGCTGGTTTCCGGCATGACTGAAGCTGAAATGTACCTGTCGTTCCTCAATGACAATTAACCAGTATTCAATAATCAATTAAATACCATTCAAAAATGAAAGAACTCAGTAAACAAGACAAGGACGCCATACGTGACGCACTGTTGGAATATTGCGGCAACTATCCCAGCCAGAACCGTGCCAGCGAAAGCCTGAACGGTGTCAGTGCCGCAACCGTATCACAAATCTGCAATCAGAAGTACACCAGTATCAGTGATGACATGTTCAGCCGTATAGCCGCACAGATCGGTTTCAGCATGGACCGTTGGACATTGACTGAAAGCAATGCCTTCCAGCGGATCACTTTCGCGATGTCAGACGCACAGGCCTACAAGAATACCACCTGGGTAGTGGGTGATGCAGGCTGCGGCAAGACGACCGCCGCCATCGAGTACCGCCGTACACACCGCAATGTGTTCTATATCCTTTGCTCTGAAGATATGAAAAAGAGCGATTTTGTTCGGGAAATCGCCAAACAGGTCGGCGCTCCGGTGGACGGGACCAACCTGCGTGACATTCTGGAATATGCCATTTCCATGATAGCCTTTCTCCAGAACCCGCTTATTATTTTTGACGAAGGCGACAAACTGACGGACAGTGTATTTTCCTACTTCATCAGCATATACAACCGCCTGGAGAATAAAGCGGGGATCGTCTTTCTTTCCACCGACTACATCAAGCGCCGGGTGGAAAATGGCCTGCGCTATAACAAGAAAGGTTACAAGGAGATAAACAGCCGTATCGGCCGCAAGTTCTTTGATGTCAGCGTCGCAACGGAACAGGATGTGTATGCCATCTGCCGGGCCAACGGGCTGACAGAACCGGCTGAAATAAAGCGCGTACTGCGTGAGGCACAACAGGGGGAATATGATCTCCGTCGGGTGAAACGGGTCGTACATGCCTGCAAACGCATATTGGAAGCCAGACGGATGAAAGGAGGTACGGAACAATGAGTGAGGCGGTGAATGATGCCAGGACCTTTGCCCGTAATGCCAAAGGGGTACGTGAACTGCTGTCCATGAAATTTGACACGCTCCCATTCGAAGGTGAATGGTACGACGCTTTCGGTACTCCTGAAAGCCGCGGGGTATGGATAGTCTGGGGAAAGTCAGGCAGCGGGAAAACCTCTTTTGTAATGAAGCTTTGCAAGGAATTGTGCAAATATGGTCGTGTAGTTTACAACAGTTTGGAGGAAGGTATCAGCCTGACCATGCAGAATACCGTACGACGTAGCAACATGCTGGAGACAAACCGCCGTTTTTTATTGGTCTGTGAATCGATGGACGAGCTCAGTCTGCGCCTGAAACGCCAGAAATCACCGGACTTTGTGGTAATAGACAGTTTCCAATATACGTACATGAGTTTCCCCCAGTTCCTTAAATTCAAAGAGCAGCACAGAAACAAGCTGCTAATCTTCATCAGCCATGCCAGCGGTCAGAATCCGGACGGGCGTACAGCCAAGAAGGTTTTGTACAACGCTTCACTGAAAATTTACGTAGAGGGTAAACGTGCTTTTTCCCATGGCCGTTTCATAGGCCCGAAAGGATACTATGATATCTGGCCGGAAGAAGCGGAGATTTATTTCGGAGGAAAACCGATTTTGAATGATGAGAACGAATAAAGAAAAACCGGTCAGTGTCCAGCAGCTCAAAGCCCTGCACGCCACTTTCCACCGCATCGGTATGGATGACGATGCCAGACACGGATGTATCTATGAGTTCACTTCCGGACGTACGGCAAGCAGCCGGGAACTGACGATGCACGAGGCGCGGCAGCTGTTGGAAAGGCTGAACCCGCCGGATGAAAAAACAAGGGCGATGCAACTGGCGGAAGCGAAAAGCGTGTTCCGCGACATCTACCGCCTTTCTTTCATGATACCGCAGCTCAATCAGGGTTTCACCAGTGACAATGAAGACGAATATCGTATGAACGTGGCGAAGCTCAACATGTGGGCACGGAAATACAGCAAGGCACGCAAGGATGTTACCGCCATGAAACTGTGGGAGTTACAGGATACCAAGAAGCAGCTGGAGGCATGGATGCGACGTGAGGAAAAGAAACGAAAAAATGAAACGATATGAGAACGAAAAATGAAATCAAACAGGCAGTGGCGATATTGATCCATAAAGCCGACCGGCTCAGTCTCGTACAAGCCGAGGTATTGCAGGGTGGCATGACCGAACAGCAGGTATTTCAGAAATACGTCATGGAAGTGACGGAAGAACACCGTGACGAAGAGGTGTTCTTCGCCGCCCGCGATGCCGCCCGGTTTTCTGCCGGGCATATCGGTCTGGAAGAACTGGTACCGGATGTACAGAGCATGACTGCGGCGGACTTTTCCGCAGCCGGGGCATTGGGTGTAGTTGACGAAGAGAGCGACACCATAACGCTCTCACGCAAAGAGTTCAACCGTTTACTGGCCCGCATCGAACGCCTGGAACAGTGGACGGGACTACGCCGTAAGGCAGCTCCCGGTGACTGTACGCCTCTTCCATTGCCCGAGGATGCCGATATGGATGACCTGATGAAACAGAACGAGGCCTGCCGTTATCTTTCGTGCAGCAAGAATACAATCAAGGGATACGCTTCCCGCGGACTGGTGCACAGCTACAAGAAAGGAAAGTTCACTTATTACAGCCGCCGGGAGCTGGATAAGAAAATCAGAAAACTTCGTAATACTTTATAGCCATGCCCGCTGCCTACAACACCACCGAACGTTATCGGGAATTGGAGAACCGGCTTTCCGAATGCCGCGGACGCATCAATATCCTGGAAGAAAAACTGCTTGAAAGTCCCGTTTCCCTTTCGGTGGCCGAATTCGACCGGCTGCTTGACGAGTACAGGGCCGAGCAGGTACGCCTCGTTCATCTGGAACAGGATCAGGACGGAAACAGCACCCCGGTCAAGACGGCAGCCGCCAAGGAACGCTGGCGCAAGCAAAACCGGGACAGAAGAAAGAAACTACATTATTAACCCTATAAAACATTTATTATGGCAAGAACAAAGAAAACAGTAGTCAGCGGTATCACCCGCGAACAGGCGGAACAGGCATTTGCGGATTTTGCGGCAGCCGACGCCAAAGTACAGAACCTCACCTCAAAAATGGATATTGAGATGACGCGTATCCGCGAGAAATATGCGGACCAGCTGGCAGAACTGTCTGCCATGAAGGAAAAGAACTTTGACATCATGCAGGCATACGCCGTAGAAAACAAGGAAGAACTATTTTCCAAGCGGAAAAGCCTTGAGAGTGCCCACGGCATATTCGGCTTCCGTACCGGCACACCGAAGCTGAAGAACCTGAAAGGTTTTACATGGGCAGCGGTAACAAACATCTGCAAGGAACTTCTCCCCCAGTATATCCGTACAACGGACGAACTGGCAAAAGACAAGCTGCTGGCTGACCGGGACAATCCGGAAGTAGCCGAGTTTTTCCCGAAGATCGGCGTACAGGTTGTACAGGAAGAGACGTTCTATGTGGAACCCAAGAAAGAGAATGATGCGCAGCAATCTACCTGAGGAATATTACGAATACCGGCCGCATGGCAGGAACTGGGTGGTGTACCGTATCCGACGTGACGCCACCGGTTCCACCGGGACCAAGATCGGGGAATTCCTTACGAAAGAGGAAGCCCGGCGTGAGGTCTATCGGTTGAATGGCTGGAAAACAGATCTGAAATGAAAAAGACATTTAAACAATGGGCTAAGCAGGATAAAGACTTGGATGAGTTTTTATCTCCGGGTGACTATATTGACGAACGGTTATGTAACTACATAGCGGAAATCACTTGTCCTGCATATTGTTCAAGGGACTTTGTTCAAGGATGTGATGCAATTAAAAGTGAAGGTGATGTATTATTTTACATAACAGTGTACAGAACCAATGATAATAAGTACTTATACCTCGGTGTTTTACCGGAGTTTAAACAGTAACTCAAAACAAAGAAAAAATGAGCAAAATCAAATATAAAAAAATAGTCCTGTTATCAATAAAGATAACAGGACTAATAAAAAGCAAGCAACGACCTACTCTCCCACTATTAAGCAGTACCATTGGCGTAACAAGGCTTAACTTCTCTGTTCGGGATGGGAAGAGGTGGAACCCTTGTGCCATAATCACTTGCTTTTTATCTTAAAACTGATTCTGAATAAGTTGTTTAATCAGTTCTGCAACGACCTACTTCAAAAAGAATTTAAGTGCCTTTTGAGCAACGCTCTGTAGGCGAGAACGTTGCTAAGCACTAATTTTAAACTTATCCATATAAAAAAGTTTTAATTCAGACTAAATATTTAACGTCCCCGTAGCCTTTTTTGGACGAGGCAAAAATAGTAAAATATATGATAATAGCATGGTTTTCTTGCGGAATAACTTCCGCAGTAGCTTGTAAAATAGCATTAAGTCTGTATGATGATGTACATATCTACTATATTGAAACCGGCTCTGGACATCCCGATAACGCCAGGTTCCTTGTAGATTGTGAAAAGTGGTATGGGCTGCCGATACATATCATTCGTAGCGATAAGTATCTCAACGTAGAAGATGTACTGCTAAAAAGACGGTATATTAACGGACCAACCGGCGCAGCTTGCACATTTGAATTAAAGAAGCAAGTCCGGTATAAACTGGAGAAAAAATTGCATCACTGGGACGGGCAAGTTTGGGGTTTCGACTTCGACCCGAAAGAGATAAATCGGGCTATCCGACTAAAGCAACAATACCCTGGTACAAAGCCTTTATTTCCTCTTATTGAAAGGCAGATAACAAAACCAGATGCAATGGGTATACTTTGGAAAGCTGGTATTAAACGGCCTGTAATGTACTCAATGGGGTACAATAACAATAACTGTATCGGTTGTGTGAAAGGTGGCATGGGTTACTGGAATAAAATACGAAAGGACTTTCCAGACGTATTTAATGAGGTTGCTCAGATAGAACGTGATATTAATGCTACGTGTCTTAAAGACAAGTACGGGCGCATCTTCCTCGATGAGCTACCAACATGGAGAGGTGATCCAGTCGAAGAAATTATACCAGATTGCTCGCTTATTTGCCAAATAGAGTTTCAGGAAATAATTGATCGACAGGTAGAGCGAGTCCTGAAAGGAGAGATTTGTATTAATGATGTAGTTTAATTAGGAGCAAAACGGAACAAAATAATGGCAAAGATAACTTATAAATCAAGCATCCCCAATGACAAGCCGCTCTGGCTTCTCAAGCTTCAGCTGGCGGTCAGCCAGCTGGATGCCACCGGACTGAAAGGAAATGAGCAGGATTTCCGTAACCTGAAATCATTCATCGACGCTGAAATCCGTTCGTTAATGGAAAAAGGTGACATCCGCCGCAGCTTTGTGGAAACCGAACTCCGGCAGGATGAAGGCAGGACGGTGATACATATCTTCCGCAACCACATAATTGTCCAAACCTATTATATCGAAGCATGAGTGAGAAGAAAGACATATTGGTACTCAGTTCCCCGAACTTCGGTACCGGTAAAGAAACCATAGGCTACTATACGGGGTATGCCTGTGGTTACTGTCACGGTAACGGCTGGTTCTGGAATCCTGAAATTATCCATGAACGGGTAAAGATACCCTGCCCAAAATGCGGTGGAACCGGACGGGTAAAAGGTATCGTTACAGTGGAGTGGGTTCCGGACGGGGAAGTGAAAACCTGTTTCGGTAAAAAGCAGGAAATATGACACCGCGCATCCCGAAAAACTATATCGTCCAGATAGACAACTTCCATCTGGGCGAATTCATCTTCTACTGGAACTACTACGGCCAGCCCTGCTCACTTCTTCTGCAGAAGCCCAAGACGGAGGGCCTTACCGCCGTCAGGCTGGTGGTCGACAGTGACGAAGCCGCCAGCTTCCTTTTAAGGGCGAAGGAGAAAACGGGCTGCAGGCTGTATACGGTAAAATAACTTTCAAAACCATAGCAATCATGAAAAAACATATCTACACAGAGGACGAGAAAGCCGAAATTACCCGGCTGTACCCTCACCACCCGACAAAAGAGGTAGCCCGGTTTCTTGGAATGCCGGTTACCTCTGTTTATAATATTGCCAACCGTCTGGGGCTCAAGAAGTCTCCGGAGTATCTGAAAGTCCTGCGAAATGAGATGTCAAGGCAGCTTGCCGACAGTGGAACGGCACACCGTTTTCCAAAGGGTCACGTGCCGGCCAACAAAGGCAGGAAAATGAACGCCGGGGTATATGCCAAGGTTTCGGCCACCATGTTTAAGAAAGGGCACATGCCGGACAATACGCTTTATGACGGTGCCGAGACTATCCGTAAAGATAAAAACGGACACCGGTACGTTTATGTGCGTATCTCTTTGGGGAAATGGGTACCGAAACATGTGCTGTTATGGCAACAGGCGCATGGCCAGGTTCCGAAAGGCTACAATATCGTTTTCCGCGACGGCAATACGCTGAACTGCACACTTGAGAACCTGGAATGTATCAGCAATGCCGAGCTAATGCAGCGTAACAGCCTGCACAACCTGCCCGAAGAGGTAAAGGAACTTGTATATCTGAAGGGACGCCTTTCGAGGGCTATCAATGAATCAAACAATCAATAACCAACCAATAAACGACAATCGATTATGAATACACTCGAACGTTTGCAGGGGATGGTGAACAAACCATATCTGTACAGAAATGAAGAGGTCGTCGTACTGGGCTACTGCGATGGAACCGGTGATGACGGCGATGAGGTGGAAATCTACCTGAACAACGGCAAGACGCTTGTCTTCAATTACATCAATCTTCCGGCCAAACTGGAACAGTTCAAACCCGTTACGACACAAGTCATCGTGCTTGCCAACAAACGGTTGGATGCAGTATCAACGGTGAACCCCGGTATCATCCAAAAACTCCGTGATACGGTACTCCAACAGATTGAGAATGTCCAATCCTCTCCGGAGCATGTCAGTCAGGCGAAGCAGGTATTCCAGGGTGTGAACACGCTGATAAACCTTGCCAAAACGGAACTGGAATACCGGAAATTCGTGAACGGAATGGAAAACGGCAACGAATATGGACAATAACAGACAACACAATGGCGATTGTGATAAATAAAAGAATTAATATAAAAACACGATTATGAGTTACTTTATAGACTATGTCAAGACTTATGCAAATGTTAACAGGAAAGGCCGTGAGCTACAACTGTATGCAGAACAGTTTGACCGCCACCTGATAGAGGACGAGAGTTCGCTCCTGGCACTGAAATGCGATATTGAGCACAGGATAATGATGATGAATGAAAAGTATCCCCGTAGCCGTCCGGTCCGGCTGAACGTGTTCAGTGATGGCAGAACCGGTCAATGGACCATCCTTGTGGAACATGACAGCGACAGTATTGTCTGTATCATATCCTATAAGAAGGTTCTGGGGTGTTATGCTGCAAATAAGATGAACGATAAAAACAAAAGGCAATGAAACGATTTAAGACAGAAACATTTTTCGTTCCTCTGAAAATCAGTGAGGAACTTGGTATGGCGTTCGTCAAGGGCAAGGACGGCAAAGAGAAGAGATTCAAGACGCGTAAGGCTGTCGAGAAATACTGCAGGGAGAATAGATGTATTTACGTAGAACATAAATTTATATTCTACAGATAACAGAAAAAATAAAAATTATGGACAGAGAAAAAGATTTCAAACTGACAGGTCCTGAGCTCCAAACCGAGCTACTTAAACGTATGGAATACCGTGAAGAAACGAGGAAATGCGGTAACTGCAAATATTATTATCGTTCCATGGATGGGGGCAATATATCCAAATGCCGCCTGATTCCTTTTATAGACCTGAATGTAAATGAGGACGGGTATTGCAGTTATTATCAACAGGCAGAGTGAAACAGTACCGTTTAAGCCCCGTAAAGAAGAGCAGCCGCTACAAGTACTCTTGTAACGGCTGCTTTATTTTCCCGCCTTAGAAAGTGCCGTAATATTTGATATGGCGCTCTTTGTTGCATATATGTGTCATACTACGTATCTTTGTATCAGGTTTTCAGAGTATTCAGGGGTTACAATTCATTTTTTCAGGATATGGGCAGTCAGTTAGAACTTTTTCCATGCGGCAAGCTCGGTTTCAACGAACGGTGCGGCAAGCTTTCAAGCACTCCGTTGCGTCGCAGCGCTGCCAGTCGCGGCGAGCGTATCCGCCTGCGTAACCGTGTGATGACAGCCCGTTTGTACTACTGGCGCGAGATTATGCGCCGCCGTCTTGACGACGTAATGATCATCCTCGCGGAAAACGAGTTCTTCGTCGACGAGCGTACCATCAACAACGCCTGGCTTGAATGCGCCGATTTCTTCGAATGGCTCTGCAGCACCCATGCCACTGTCCGCCAGCTCCGCCGTATGTTTCCCAGTTGGAAATGGTAGTCTATATATTATCTATAAAATCGGCTATATATACAACCTCATAGACTTTGAGCCCGTCCGGTCTCTTCTGTGGCCTACACCGCGCTCTTCTGAATGACTTGGCGCAGTTCTCCATTTTGAATCCCTGTACCGCCCTATGCAGCGCTTCTACCATATCGAGCCTTGCGAAAGCCGTCTCCTGCACCTGCAGGGGCTTGTTCACATTGAACGAAGCACAGTCGTTAAAGCCGATTTTCAGCTCCAGGGAAACCTGTACACGCTGCATTCCGGGATGTGCCGCCGACATGTTTTCCGCTCCCGGATAGCTGAGTTCCACCAGGCAGCACGGGAATGCCACAGGCGGCCGGCTGTCCTGAAAATCCAGCTGCCCCTCGTCGGCATCCACCCAGCGCAGTTCCGGCACTTTTTCACGAATACGTTCCATTACAGTTTTCAAGATTTCCTTTTTCATCGTTCCATTGCATTTTTAAACAGTTGTTCCACATCTTTTTTTATGAGCGTTTCCAATTCACGGCTTTCTCCCATGAACCGGCGGCGAGGTATCAGCATTTTCCGGGCGTGCTGTTTCACCACATACGGCTTTCCTTTCCGGGACACGCGCTCATGGCTTCTTACCACTACGCTGCCGGAGAATCCCTCGTTATGGGCACGTGCATAAGGTACCCTGTCGCCTCCGGCGGTAATGACTACCCTGCGGGCGCTGATCTCGTCAATATCGATGCTCTTGCGTAATGCCCCGCTTTGTACGAGTAGCGTCCCCCTTCCGGGTCTGTATCTTTTACTCCATGTCTGCCATGGTTCCCCGTCAAACGCCTTTTCCGCGAAACGTTCCAGAAAATACCGTTTTGCCGTGGAAGCCACCGCTTCAGGCACTGCCTCTATGGCTTCTTTCACCTTTTGTTCCAATTCCTTGCTGAAATCCATTGTCTTACGCTTTAAAATGGTTATATTTGCATCGAAGTCCTGTCCTGACGGGGAGACAACACGTATCCAACACCCCGGGGGTGCAAGGGGGATTTGCAAGGTCTGAGAATCGACAGCGCCAGGCAGGATCAGCCCCAAGAAGGAGTGCGACACCGGCTATCCAATCCGGACGGGCGGAGAAACGACGGAATCGTTTCACCTTTACGGTTCGGACGGACGCGAGGATGCACTCCGACGCTTTTTTATCAGCAACCCCCTGCGGCGTTTGTCCCATATCTCCTTTTTAAGGTTTACTTTCCGGTTTTCCGGTGTATGTGTCTGCATGACATACCAGGTCTTCAGCACCAGTTTTTCCCCCTCTATCCGGTAGTTTACGGCCAGTACCTCATCCCTGTAGTATTTCAACAGGCAATAGGTATCAAGCAGGTCATGCTTTATCTCATCGTTGAGCCACACCTCGTCCGGAGCGTGAAGGGTTTCCAGCATGGCATCCCAGTATTTTATGCGGTTATCCCGTCCCTTGCCTGCAGTATGGCTGTCGAACTGTTTCTTCTCGACAACCACCTTCCGGCCATCATAATCTGTCAGTACGATTCTTCCGTCTTCAGCGTATGTTTCCCATACCTCCTGTTCACTCCGCTCACTGGCAGGGATATTCCCGGAAGCGTCCCTCTTCATGGCCTGTACCCCGGGCAGGTTCCAGCGTTCGGCTGTCATGTCCTTCAGATAGGACGAAGCCTGCTGCGGGAACTTGCGGATGTACATCTGGTCGGCGGTGAATATCTGTGCCGAGTCACAGCGGTTCACTCCCCAGCCTTGTGCCTCGCCCTTTTTCCATTCGGCAGTTTTCAGGAAGTCGTCCACGCGCCGGCGCATCTCTTCAAGATCGCCCTTTACCTGGTGCTTCATCCGTCCGGTCACGAGACACCTGCAGGCCCAACCGTTCGGCGGGTATATTTTGTTCCATCTCGGGTCATTTTCGGGCAGGATGACCCCATGAAGTTTCATGTGTTCCTCACGTACCCTGCCGTCATTCACCGTCAGGTACTCCCAGAAAGGATATACCTTTTTCTTGGTCCGTAATTTCCGGTAGGTAGACATACCCTCAGCCGTGAGCACCGCCGTTTCGTATTCCGTCCTCTGCCAGGTTTTGTTAAACACTTCGGTGGTTTCCTTTGCCCTGCGGTGAAACTCACTAAAGCTCCCGCTTTCCCGGAAGAGCCTGTTCAGTTCCTGTATTTCCGCCAGCGTCTTGGCAGCGGAGAAATGGAACAGGTTCTGCTCCGCCGCCATACGGAACAGGTCATCCGACAACTTGTAGCCCACGTCCACATCGGCATTTCTCGGTCCTTCTTCAAATGCCGTTCGAACAGCCTTTAAAAAGTCTTCGGCAAAGAACCGGAAAAGCTCCGGACTGAAACCGGCCAGTTCACCGTTCCATACGGCAGCGATGAGCCTTTCATCCAAAGGGGACGTATCACTCATGCGGATTATGCCAGCCCCGCCCGGATGCGGGGCCGCCACGAAAAAAGACTTTATCCGTTCCCAGAGCGTACGTTCATCGGCATTCTCCACCGCTCCCAGCGGTGTGCCGGTTCTGACCGGTGGTTTTACCGGTCTGGCCGGCCGACCATCATTTCCCGTATCGGCCGTTGCACCCATGAACACTTCCTCACCGTCCTTCGGCTCAGGTATGCCGTATTTCTCATAGCCGTAACTGCGGGGGATAGGAATCATCGTAGAGAGTGTTTTCAGGTCACTTACGGTAAGCTCGTCCTTCTTATCCACGAATGAGAACTTTCCACCATGCACCGGATAGCCTCTGCTTTCAAGCAGGGGTACAAAGTATTTGTTCAGCATGCGTATGACAAAACGCCGGTCACTGCGGTGCTTCTTCTCCTGCACTTCCATATGCACCTTGCTTTGCGAGAGCGACGCACCGTCCTTGGTGGTCATGGTCTGTCCCAGTACGGTTATGAGTATCTCCTCGTTGCATGCATTGCGGAAATCGTTGTAGAGCGCCCCGTTGCTGCTTCCGCTGAGGGTCGTCTGTTCCACGTCACTCTCTTTCGGGATGACAATGTATGGCGCCGAACCGGCTTCCTCGAACGCCTGTATGAGAAGCCTCCTGCTCTGTTCGTCCATGCTGTTGTACTTTCCTATGCGCTGCGGCATTCCGAAGAGTTCCACGAACTGTGCCCAGTCCCCGAATCCCCCGCGCTTGTATATCACATAGGGAGCCACTTTCAGCAAGAGTCCCAGATCATCATCCTCTCCCCACTGTATGATCATCCCGTCATCGCTGTAACTGATTCCGTCCGTATCGTACTGGCGCCGTAGTATCAGCTTCTCTTTGGGACGTATGTGCTTGCGCGGGATGCTGTTGAAGTCGAACCCGTTCACGAAAGAATATTCGTCTACGGATATTCCCCAAAAAAGGGTCCACATGATCTCTTTCAGCTGGTTCTCGAACTCCACAGTGTCTATGAGTTCCGTCATCCGTGGTACTTCCTTCTTGTTTACCGTAAAATTAATGTCGCAGTCGGTTATCGCCTCTATGCGTTTGCCGATGGCGTCCGTTACAGTCCCGTCCATGAGGATATCCTCATACAGGTCGTATAGTTTGCTGCGCAGCCCCATGTCAGCCGCCCTGAGTGCGCTTTTCCATGTGCCTATATCATTTATTCCCCTGTGCACGGGCTGCACCAGTATCTGATTATATACCGGCGTCGCAATCTTTTTGGGCACAGCGCCTGCCTGCTGTTTTTTTCTCTTCCTGTTTGTCATAAGGTTTCCGTTTAAAAATGGTTGTCACGTTTTCTATTGCTTCCGAACGCTATTTCCCCGCAGTGCCTGCACTCTTGCTGTCCCGGCCGCTCCGGCGCTGCCGGCAGGTTCGGGTTCTGCCTGTTCTGATTGTTCCTGAGCCATTCAATGGCACGGTCGTAACGTTTTTCGCGCATTTCGATATCCACTCCGGCGTTGCAGATATTGCAGAAGTGCCAGGCGGCTATGTCCTTTACAAAAAGCAACAATATGGGATTGCGTTCTTTTCCCCTGGCGGCGAATATCTTTCCCGTGTCGTACTTGGTGAGATATCCCTGCACTTCCTCTATGGCGGCGTCTATGGCCGACATCATAGCCGCGTCATCGCCATGACTGATGACATCCATATCCTCCTCATAGATGTGGGTTGTCATTTCCTCGATTTCCAAATAAGCCATATATTTTCATGTTTAATGGTTTGTCACATTCTTTTTTTGTTATGGGGGCGTCTCCCTATCCAGTAGCTTCCGGCTTCCATGTGGGCGTTCAGTTGCTGGCACATGTAATATCCCCCCTCGATAGCGTCCGGTCCGTCTGCCGGTGCCGGTAGCCCGTCATCGAACAGCCTGAACTGTTCCTCCAGTCGCTGCATGTCCGGGTTGTCCTTTTCCCGTATGTTGAAAACGAGTCTTCCCGCCCTGTTCAGCGGTTCCAGGTTCCCTTCTATACGCACGAATTTGTCGGGTTTGTCACGCCCGTCGGGCGAGATATTGATGTAATGTCCTTTTTCCCTCCCTTTTGCAAGGAAAAGAGGAACGAATACCTGCTGGTAGAACGGATCCTGCAGTTTGTTATTCTCTATGTAGTTCCTCTGCTGCGTCCTTTCCCTTACGTAGTCCCGTTGATAGTAATACCAGTTCACGAACTCGTCGTTGGTGACATGCCGCAGATATCCCGTATATATGTACAGCGTTCCCTCGTATAGCCCCATGAGGAAATTCGCTTTGAAGGAGTTCTTCTTCGCCTTCTTGCCGGTGGTGTTGCTCGGTGTCGGGTCCCCGTAACTGACAATATATTTGAGCTTGCCTATGGGCGGGCATTCTCCCCAGCGTATCTCCTTGAAGTAGGAACCCTCCACCACCGGATTATTGAAACACTCCTTCTGTCCGCTGGCGAGGCTCACCTGTGCCAGCACCTCGTCTATCGTTTCCTCAGTGTTCTTTTCCGGCCATACGGACGTTCCGAACTGGTAATCCGCTTGCGGATCGGGATTGCCTATATCCACCATGCGTATATTGATGATGTCCCAGTTTCCGATAGGTTTCTCCCTTGCGGCCAGTTCCCTTGCCTTATTACCGGCACGTGAGACACAACAGTCCTTCGCAATGACGTTCCCCGTCCAGATGGTAAGCAGCGCCTCGCTGATGGAGCGGGTGAAGAACAGCGCCTGCTCGAACCAGTTCCATTTGTTGTTTACTATCTCCGGATTGCGGCATTCCTCGTCGGTATCGTAGTCATCCATGAGCAATACGTCCGGGCGTACCTCGTCCATCTTGACTCCGCGCGGTGACTGTCCCCAGCCCATTGCCATGAACGACACGCGGGTACTGAGGGTGAAATAGTCCTCCGTCCATTTGTCACCGATGAGGTTGCCGTAGAAATATTTCAGCCGCTCGTTCGCCTCGAACTGTGCCCGGTACTGGTTCAGCAGCTTCCTTGCGCCGTCGTTGGTCGCCGAGGTCATGATGACGCACCGCTTGTTTTTCTTCACGATGACCAGGTACAGCACGATGAACATCACGATGGTGGACTTTGCCAGCTCACGCGCCCAGCTCAGCACTTCGTACCAGTTCCCGTCGGAATGCCCGATGATGCGCCTGATGGCTTTCTTCTGGAATCCTGCAAACTCGTATTTGGCATATCTGTAAAACATGAACTTCGCCCATGCTACAGGGTCAGCTTCCAGCTCGCGCAATTTCCTTGCCTTTTCTTCTCCGGTCATGGTGAAGTCTACGGCGGTCTGTGTACGTATCTGCCTCAGGGTTTCTTCCCAGTCGTCGGAGAGTGTCCTGTTGTTTCCTGTCAGTCTTTTTTTTGCCATGGCGTTACCTTAATTTCTCCTTTACAAATTCGTCAAAATAATAACTCAGTTCGATTGCCTTCTGCGGATCACGCTTGCGCAGCCAGAAAAGGATCTGTTTGCTCACACTGATGATATCGGCGATTCCGTAGTCCCCTTCCATTTTAGCGATGGCGGCGGAGAGTTTGTTGATGGTGTCGGCCTCGGCGGAAGTGGCATACTTGTCGCCGCGTTCGGCTATGGCCTTGTTCATTTCTGCTATCTGCATGTAGAGATTGCGTATCTGTTCCTCTCGCGTGGTGGTGACGGCCGCCCGCAGCATTTCCCAGTTCCCCTCCTTGCTCCACTTGCTCATGGTGACAGGACTGACACCCACCTTTTCGGCTATCTGCCTGCTTTGCAGTTCTCCCTGCATGTAGAGCATCTTCGCCCAGTCCTTTTTCTGTTGGTTCGTTAGTGTCTTGGACATATTTATTCTCTTGATTATTACAGTACAAAGTTAGGTAGCGCATACCGATTAAAATAATCCGTCTGCAACAGTTTCCGTCTACAGGTAAACTGTTTCCACCCGGTAGGAAACTGTTACAGGGCGATTTGCACACCTTCTTTTTATCCCTGAATTTTGCAGCAGACAAAATGAGACAAAGCAATGGGCAAAGCATATACATTCTGCGTACATGACGAATCCGTAAACACTTACGGTTTCCGCATGCTGACCTCGGGAGCCAACCTGGAAGAATACAGAAAGAATCCCGTGGTACTCTATAATCATAATGACTGGGAAGCTCCGATAGGGCGCGGTGAAAACGTGCGTGTGGAAGGCGGCAGGATTCTGGTGGATGTCGTTTTCGACGAGGAAGACGAAAAAGGCCGTATGATAGCCGGTAAGGTGGAGCGCGGCTTCTTGCGCATGGCCAGTATCGGCGCCTGGCCGCCTGAAGAGGTCAGCGATGATCCCGCATTGAAACTTCCGGGACAGACGGGGCCTACAGCCACAAAGTGGACCATGCGGGAGATGTCTGTCTGCCCCATAGGCTCCAACCATAACGCCCTTGCCATGTATGACCGCGCGACAAACAAACGTATAGACTTGTCTGACGGACAGGCGCTTGTCAGGCTGATGGATAAAAAAAACAGTATTAACCATAAAAAAGAGAACAATATGAGTTATTTGACACAGATGTTGAAATTGTCGGATTCCGCATCCGACCAGGCCGTTCAGGAAGCCGTACAAGGCCTGATTACCCTGCGTGACGACCTGCAGGCCGAGAACGCTACGCTCAAGACTGAGAAACGGACACTGCAGGAACGTGTGACGGCCTTTGAGACGAAAGAGAAGGAAGCCAATAAGCAGAAAGCCGTCGCACTGGTGGACGCGGCTGTGAAAGACGGGCGCATTGACGCCAAAGGACGTGACAGCTGGCTGGAAGACTTTGCCGTAGATTTTGCAAAGGCCGAAGTGCGCCTGGGTTCCATTTCCGTACGGCAGCCCGTCAGTCCCCAGGTACAGACCGGTGGAAAGGCCGGAGGAAACGTACAGCTGGCAGACATGACTTTCAAGGAAATACTGGAGAAGGATATGCTCAAGGAACTTAAAAAGGACAGGAACCTCTACCGGGAGAAGTTCCATGAAGCCTACGGTAAATACCCGGAATAATCATTTTATAAACAAAAGACAATGAAGACAAAATTCATCTTTTCACTGCTCACAGCATTGCTGTTCAATTTTGCCACCTCAGGCCTGTTTGCACAGAGCATCGGCATCGATCACAACCTGATGTTCGGCATCCAGATGGGGCTTTCGCTGGTTCCGTTGCAACTTACCGGCTGTCTGGCAGACGGGCTGAATAAGGAAATCTGGATTCCCGAGATCATTGAGAAGTTCTATCCGGAAACCTCGTTCGTTTCCGACTCGCGTGATTTCAGCATGTGGACCGATAACGAGTACCTGAACCTGCAGGAAGCGGGTATAGACCCGCGCGTGTTCATCGACAACGAGGTATATCCCATACCGGTAGTGGCACGCGAGGACAAGCCTTACAAGATTCCGATGAAGCGTTTCGATACGGAGAACACCGTACACATCAACGCCATCGAAATAGAAGAGTCGGCAGAGAAGCGCAGGAGCGTGGCGGCAGGCCACCAGAAGTCTTTGCAGATGCAGTTCTCGCAACTTGCCATCTACAATTGGGCACCCACTCAGGATAGCGAGACTACTCCGGTCTTGAAAATCAACGACGGCAATGCCAGCAAGCAGGGCACCGGCTACGTGGCCATGACCTACGAGAAGATCCTGGCACTCTCCACGCAGCTCGACATGATGCTGGTACCCAAGGAAGGACGTATCCTGGCGTTGCATCCCTATCACGCTACCGACCTTCAGCTTCAGGACCTGGAGATGTTCAAGACGTTTTTCTCCACCGGTTCCATGTTCGGCTTCAAAATTCACGTCACTTCCATGGTGCCCAAATACAACGGCACTACAGGTAAGAAAGTGGAATGGGATGCTCCTGTCCGCGATACGGACGCCATTGCCTCTACTGTATGGTACCGTGATGCAGTTTGTCGTGCCAAGAGCATGGAGGACATGTACTACCGCCTGAATGATCCGGAATACCGTGGTGATGTCCTGGGCTTCAATATGCGCGGCATCGCATTGCCTATAACAGGCAAGTATCTGGGTGCCATGTTTACCACCAAGAAATCCTAACCCTAAAAATTAAAGAACAATGAGCTATATTAACATGAAATCGCGGAGAAGTTTTGACTTCTTCGCCCCCTATACAGAAGAAGGGGACCGTTGCGTACAGATACCGTTTCCGGTCGCTGTAACCCGTAAAGCTGAAGGTAAGTCGCTGGTACATGACTGCAATCCGCAAATAGTGGATATTGCAGCCGAAACCGCCGCAACCACTTTTGAACTGGATACCCGGGTGCAGGCAGGTTCGCTGCTCGTCATCAGAAACGCCAGTGCCAACGCCCAGACCATCGGCAAGGTTGCCTGTGCGGCAAGCAAAGTGACTACGTTGATGTATGACGGAAATGCCTACATCAGTATCGGAACCTCAACAATCGAAGAATGATGGCTGCACGGGGACTACGCAACAACAATCCGGGTAACATCCGCCTGTCACGTACGCTGTGGCAGGGGGAAATCCGGCCCTCTCAGGACAGGTCTTTCTGCCAGTTCCGTACGATGGCCTATGGCTATCGTGCCCTGATTAAACTGCTGCAGAACTACCGCCGCGTCAACGGCTGCCGTACGATAGCGGATTTTATCAACCGTTGGGCGCCACCTGTGGAAAACAACACTTCCGGCTATATCAGCCGGGTGTGCCGGGAGATGCAGGTACCGAATACTTACGTGCCCGATGTGGATGACAGAGCGACCATGTGCGCTTTTGCCGCCGCCATCTCACAGGTGGAAAACGGAGTGCCGGCAGTAATGGCGGACGTGGCAGCGGGATGGGAACTGCTCTGACAATTAATAACCCGTAATGATTTTCAGCCATGAATTCAGACCTGATAATGCAGATTCTCCAATGGCTTGTGCCGAGCGGCATTGCCGGTTCCCTTTGGGCATGGCTGAGACACCGGGAGAACAACAAGGTACTCGCCGCCAAGGAGCGGAACGATGCCTATAAGGAAATGTACGACAACCTGTCAGGAACATTAATAGACTTGCAGAATGAGAACATCAAACTTTACAAGGCGGTGCGTGAACTTAACCGTACCATTCAGAGGGCTTCTACTTGCCGGCATTATGCTGACTGCCCTATCCGTGGCGAGCTGCAGAAGTCCGGAGCCATTGGTGCGGAACGAGCACAGCCAAAAAGACAGCCTCTCGGGCAGAAGCGGGTTCGCTCTCCTGCAGCAGCCCGTTCCGCCCAGCATGGCGAAAACGAGATTTCCGACGGATATGCTGGACCTGATTCCGGTGGGCACAGGCTTTAGCCGGCGCAGCGGGCAGGCAACGGTCAATGTAAATCGGGTATCGGAAGACTCCATTGAAGTGACCGCCACCTGTGACAGCCTGACCCGTCAGGTACTCATCCTTACCGAAGAGAACATACGCATCCGTAATGAGCTCTTCAAGGAGAAAGAGAAACCGCCGCCCGAAGTGGTGCATGAGCCTACCGGCTTCCAGTGGTTCCAGATATGGATCGGGCGTACGGCCGTCGCCGCCCTTCTGCTGGGAATACTCAGACGGCGATTTATTAACCCTTAAACTTAGAATAAACATGGATAAATTAATTTTCGGGATGTCCCAGGTAAAATTCTGCGGTCTTGAAATCGGCTGGTTCGACGAACAGGGTGTCACCCCTGCGGGTACCGCCGCGACCCAGGTGGATATCTATGCCGCCCAGGTAAAGGACGGCCCGGTCGGGACAATTACAAGCAATCCCGGGAAAAAGGCATTTACCGGCAATCTGATCGACATGTCCGCCGAGAACCTTGTGAAGGTCATCGGAGGAACCAAGGATGAACAGGGTAACTGGGAACCGCCCGAGAAATGGGAAAAGACGGGCGTTATGGATATTGTCTGTGACAGCGGCCATACCATCCGCCTGTACAATGCGAAAGTCACCGGCAATGACTTCGGTGGCGGGGTGAACTCCCAGGGTGTACTCTCCATCCAGCTCAACATCGAGGTGATGAAAGACGAGGACGGCAAGCGGATGAAGATCTTCGCTCCCGGCATCGATCCCGAAACCGGCCAGCCTGCCGTTAAAGCGTGACACGTATGGACCGCCTTGAGATAGAAAGCCTTTCGGAGAGGATTATGCAGGACGGGGGCATCTCGCTCCCGCTGCGTCTTCCCGGTGGCAGGCATGTCCGCTGGGTGATGCGCATTCCTACTTACGCGAGCCTGCTGAATATCGGCAGGATGTACCTGAAACTGGGAGTCCGGTATGACGAGGTGAAAGAGTATGACTTCGAGCAGAAAGTGGAGTTCATTACCCGTCACGGTGTCAGTGTGAGCCGCATGGTGGCTTACGGTATCGTCCGGGGATGTATCTTCGGCCGGTTGTTGAACCGTCCCGTGGCATGGATGCTCCGTCACCGGATGCACCCGGTAGCCCTCGAGGAAGCCTGGGTGATAATCGTGCGCATGTTCAATACCGTCCCTTTAGAAAATATTATCAGATTGGCGGAGACAATCAACCCGATGTCGCCCGTCCTGAGCCGCGAAAAAAGATAGAACGGGAGTTAAGGGGGTACATGGAGCCTCCCCATAGCCCGTTCGGACTGGTCGGACAGATAGCCCGCGATACGGGCTGGAGCGTGAGGTATATCCTGCATGGGGTAAATTACCCGTCGCTCATGCTGATGTGGCAGGACTGTTCCAGGCACGTGCCTTCACGCAGAAAGACACCCGCCGAGCTTTCCCGGGAGATGTCTGCCCGCAGCGGCAGCCCCCCGAAAAACATGTCTCCCCTGGAGTTCTTCATGAGCATGGACGGGGAAGAATAAAAAAACGTTTACACACATAAACCGCTATAAGAAGTGCAACCTATCAAGCTTGAAATATTCCTGGATGACAAGACACTTGCCGGCATGAAGTCGGCTGAGGGCAACATAGCCGCTCTGGAGAGCTTCAACAGGCAGATGGTCGAACGTCTGCAGGGTGAGCTCAAACAGCTGGAAAGACAGTACAAGCAGCTGCAGAAGCAGGGCCTTGCCGGTGACAGGGAACTCGCCGACATACAGGCGCTCAAAGGTGTCATCGGCAGTCTGAAGGATGAGATAAAGGCGTACGAGGCTGCCAAGAGACAGGCTAACGAGACACCCCTTGTGGCACACGACCCGGCGCCGAAACTGAACCAGGTCAAAATGACCATGGCACAGATCGCCCGGGAACTTCCCTCCCTGGCCATGGGGCCGCAGATGTTCTTTCTGGCCATATCCAACAACATCCCGATGTTTACGGACGCCGTGAGCAATGCCCGCAAGGAATACGAGCTCATGACGGCTGCAGGAAAGAAGGCGACCCCGGTATGGAAACAGGTGGCAGCTTCGCTGTTCTCCCCGCAAACGGCACTGGCGGCGCTTATTACGCTGACGGTGGTATACGGTAAAGAAATAGGAGAATGGATAAAGGGGCTCTTTGGTGGGAAAAACGCCATGGATGAACTGCGTGAATCCATGCGGGAAACCTATGAGGTGGAAAAAGAGGCGAATGCCACATTCGTGAAAAGCCGGTTTGAGATGGACAGGGTAATCAAGTCCGTAAGAGAGTTCAAGGGAAGCAAGGAGGAGGAACGCAAGAAGGTAACCGAACTCAACCGTACATACGGTGAAACGTTCGGCTACTACCAGACATTGAGCGAATGGTACGATACGCTTATGAAAAAGAGTTCCGACTATATCGAGATTCTCGTATTGGAGCAGAAGGCCCGGAAATGGCTTGACAAGGCTGTAGAGGAGAGCGATAAGGCCGACAAGCTGAAAGCGGAAGGTGTGGAATCCCACCGCCCATGGTTCGGTGCCGGCGGTAAAATCCACAAGTTCTTCGGCGGCGGTTCCACCGACCAGTTCGGTAGCGACCCTGCTTTAGTGGCTTACAACAAAATGCTCAAGGACATCTATGATGCGGAAGAGGACGCCCTCAAACGTGCGGAAGAGTTTCAGGATAAAGCCGCCCGTATCAAGGAGGGAACAAATATCAATACCGTGGTTTCCGGTTCGGTGGAAGAATTGGAAAACAGCATAGCGGAGAAACGCAAGGCGCTGAAGAAACTCACAAACAAGGAGGATTATGAGGCGGCCATGAAAGTAATAGAAGCCGAGGAGAAAAAGTTGGAAACCATTACGGGAAAGAAAAACAAGGACGGTGGCAGGAATGCTTCCGACTATCAGGATGCTCTTTCCGACGCCCGCCTGCGTGCACAACGCAAGTTGGAGGATGCCCGTATCGCCCTGATGGCAGAAGGCAGCGCCAAACGCAAGGCACTGCTCCGTCAGGAATACGAGCAGACACTTGCCGCCATCGACAAGGAAGAACGGGAGCTGCTCTCCAGGCTGGAGAAATCGAAAAAGGCCGGCAACCCGGTAGCCCCCGGGGAGGCCGGCCGGATAAGGCAGGACGCTTCCTCACAACGTGTGATTGCCGGTGTGCAGTATATGCAGGAAGTCTACGAAGAGGAGAAGCAGTTCCGGGAAAAGGACCGGCAGGCGTGGATAGACTACAACAGGGAGTATGGCAGCTACCAGGAGAAACGGCTGGCAATCACACAGGATTATGCCCTGAAGATTGCCGCCGCCGAAACCGAAGGTGAAAAGGCCATGCTGAAAAGACGGCGCGAGGACGAACTGAAAGAGCTGGATTTCGGTGAGTTCAAGAAGACCGTCAACCTCGCTGATGTGTTCGGCAATCTGGACACTCAAAGTACGGAGGCGCTCTCCGCACTTCGCGACAAGCTGAAGGAATATATCAGCGGGGCGGCCAAAGAACTACGCCCGTCGGATTTGAAGCAGCTGCAGGACGCACTGACGAATATCGACCTGAAGCTTGCCGACCGCAAGCCCTTCCGGGAACTGAAACGGTCTATGGATGAATACGCCAATGCCCAGGAAACTGCCCGGCAGGCACAGGAAGATTTGAACACCGTCATGGCGGGCGGAAAGGTTATCACCAGTCTGTACAGGGATGAGACGGGCAAACTCGTCACCGAACTGCTTACCCAGGAGCAGGCGGAGAAGAAACTGTCTGAGGCCCAGGAGAACCGCCGCAGGAAACGTACGGCAATGGCACAAAGCCTGCAGGGGGTTGCGGGCGAAATGTCATCCTACGGACAGGCTGCCGATGATGTCGTCAGTATGCTGGAAGGGTTCGGAGTGTCGGTGGACGAGAATGCCAAGCGGGTGATAGAGGGTTTCAATACCATGTCGGAAGGTATCGGCCAATTTGCGAACTCCATGCTTTCGGGTGACATCGGCGGCATGATAAGCGGAGTGGTGAATACAGCCGGTGGTTTTGTCAAGACATTGGGCAGCCTTTTCGGTACGGATTGGGGCGGCCAGCGTTCCGAAAGACGTTACCAACAGGCAAAGGAGCGTTATGAAAGCTATATGGCGGTGCTTGACAAAGTCATCGCCAAACAAAAGGAACTGGTGGCATCCATGGAGACCGATACGCTGGCGAATGCCAATAATTCCTACAAGAAAGCCGGAGAACTCCTGCAGCAACAGGAAGAATACGCCCGTGAGATGGGAAAGGCATATCTGAATGCCGGGGCGAGCAAGGGTTTTCTCGGTATCGGTTCCAAGGCTTCCCACGGAACGAAGCAAAGGGAGGGCATATCCTCTACCGCATGGGAACAGGCGCGCCGGGTGTTGGGAAGCGATTTTTCCAAAGTGGCCGACGGCCGTATGACCGGTCTCTTTGACCTGAGCTATGAGAAACTGGTGGAACTGCGTGATGAAGCCACCGGCTTCTGGAGTGAATTACATGAGGACACACGCAAATATCTGGAACAGATTATCGAGAGCGAGGAAGCCTGGCAGGAAGTGCAGGAAACACGCAAGGAAGCCATGACGGGCATTTCTTTCGAGAATGTGCGCAGCAGTTTTCTGGACATGCTCATGGATATGGACAGCAGCACGGCGGATTTTGCCGACAACTTCGAGAAATATATGCAGAAGGCCATGCTGAACAGCATGCTCTCGGAAAGCTATAACGAACGTATCAAGGAATGGTACGATTCGTTTGCCGAAGCCATGGAGGAAAAAACGGAATGGCGGACCGGTCAGGGCAGACGCGGACGTAGCAGGTACAAAGTTGTCACCGAGGCTGCCGGTGTGTTGAATGAGACGGAACATGACATGCTGAAAGAAGCCTGGGATTCGATAGTCAGCGATGCACTGGCCCAGCGTGACGCAATGAAAGAGATATTCGGCTGGCAGGGTGATTCGGCGGGCTCACAATCCGGGCGTAGCGGGGCCTTTACCACCATGACGCAGGAACAGGGCACACTTCTGGAAGGGCTGTTTACTTCCTTGCAGGATCATGCCAGCGGCATGCACAAACTTCTGGAAGAGCTCGCCAAATCAAGGAAGGAAGACCACGACCTGCTCGTCAGCATTGCTGAGAATACAGCCTACTGCCGGTATCTGGAAGGCATCAACGAGATTATGGAATATTTTAGAAACAATGGAATAAAAGTGTCATGATGTACGACCTGACAGGATATATGGTAATTAACGGCAAGGATGCCTGGACGGAATATTCGGCCTTCCTCTGTGAGGACAGGCCGGAAGACAGCACGAACGTGTCCGAACTGCTCAAGCCGCCCGAGATGAAGGAATACACGGCAGTGGATTTCAGGGAACGCAACGGTGAGGAATTACCCGAACAGCTTCCTCTTCCGTGCTGCAAGGCCCGTGACCTGACGCTGTATCTGGCCGTATGTGCTTCTTCACTACCCGAATGTGAGGCAAAGCGCCTTACCCTGATGAAGATACTCATGCAGGGCTGGGTTATTCTTCAGGTGAAAGGGATATCCACGGAATACAGACTCTACTACAAATCCGCCACATCGGCCGATATCCTGACCGACGCTTTTGACGGAAGTACCGTAGCCAGATGGAAAATAAAGTTCAGGGAACCGAAACCGGTTCTCTTTTAAATGACGTTTAAAGACTGCTCAAATGGAACTCAAAATCTATAATCAATCCGGCGGACTGAAGCTGACGGCCCCGGTCACTTCATCCTCCACATGGAACCTTGAGCTGATGACCGAGAATGCGCTCTCGCTCTCCTTTACGGTTCCGACCTGTGTGCCGTTACAGGTGAATGATTACATAACACTGGAGGGTGTGAGGTTCAGTGTGAAGAAAGAGTACAAGCCCAAGAAAAAGAACAGCCAGGAATACAGCTATTCCGTGAAATTCTATGCTCCCATACATGACGCCCAGCAAGTGATATACCTCCACCTGACTGACGGCCAGTATGAGCCGCAGTTCAGCCTTGACGGCAGCCCCCGGGAACATCTGCAGAAATGGGTGGACAACATGAACCGTATTTACGGTGAGGAGCGCTGGCGTATCGGCGATGTGATAGATGCACCGAACGGAAATATAGAGTATAACAATACCACCTGCTGGGACGCGCTGGCATCCATGACCGAGACTTTTTCAACCGAATGGTGGTCGGACGGCTTCTATATCAACCTGTGCCGCTGCGAGCGCGGGGAACGTGTGGAACTGGGATACATGCAGGGACTTACCTCGCTTACGCCAACGGAGAATAGCGATGACGTAAAATTCTTCACCCGGCTTATTCCGCTGGGAAGTACCAGAAACATAGACCGAAGCCGCTACGGTTTCTCCCGTCTGCAACTGCCGGACCGTGCCAGGTACGTGGACCATAATACAGGCTACGGGCTTTACGAACATGTGGAAGAAGAAGCCTTTTCGGGCATCTTTCCTCATTATACGGGAACTATATCCTCCGTGCGTTCACAGGAGAAGACCGGGAATGACGGCAAACCCTTTACAGTCTATTATTTCAAGGACGAAGGTATGGAGTTTGACCCATGTGATTATGAGATTGCGGGACTTGTCAAACAATTGTCTTTCCAGAGCGGTGAACTGAACGGGCGGGATTTCGAGGCAAACTATCATTCGGAAAGCAAGGAATGGGAAATCATCAATACCTATCCAGATGAGGACACGCAGTTACCCGGTGGAAACCTTATACCGCATGCAGGTGACAAATATATCCCTTGGAACTTCCGTATGCCCGAAGCTTACGAAAAACAGGCCGAGCTGGATTACAAGGCGGCCGTTGATGACTTCCTCTCGTCATACAGCGAAGACATCACCAAGTACGGCGGCGATACCGATTACACCTATATTGAGAAACATTCCGTCCCCCTGCGGCTGGGACAGTCGGTAAGGCTGCTCAGCGAAGAGTATTTCCCCGGCAGCGGTTACCGGGATACACGCATGACAAAGGTTACACGCAAGCTGGAAAACCTTTCCATGGCGACCGTTGAATGCACGAACCGCGTCGGCAAGGGCTGGAAACGCAGCCTGGAAAGTAACCTGAACGGATTGCAGTACGTTGTCGGCGGACTGCTGGACCGCTCGGTTATCGAGGTGCTTAAATCATGGGACAACCGTGAGGCCAGCGAATACAACGTTTTTTCGGCTTTACGCACAATAAAGGAGATAACCCGGCGTGCCATCAGCAAGATCGGTCCGGATGGGACATCCTTTCTTGTTTCCTTTCTGGCAGGTGCGGTATTCGGTAAGGAAGGGTTCGCTTCCGGATTGGCCGGATTCGGCGCCAAAATAGATGAGAACGGCAACGGTGAAATGCGGGGCTTGCGGCTTTGGGAATGGCTTGAGGTACCGGAACTCAGACGTAACCGCGTGGAAGTGTATGCCGGCATCAAATGGCGCACGCCGGGTGTCGGCATTGTTGAGAGTGTGGTGGCGGATACGGACAGTGAGGGAAACCCGCTTTCCACCGGTACCGTGCATCTCAAGCTGGAAGCCGGGGAAATGGGAGCGGTTGCGGCGGACGACATAAGCATGGGAATCATTCATTTTGAGGATGAGACGATGAATGCCACCAAGGATTCGGACGATAGTAAGGGAAATTTCAGTTTTGCCGGTTTCGGAACGGCGTACTTCCGTATTACCGGAGTATCGGGTGAGGATAACGGCATATTCCGTTATTCCTTACGTCCGGGGACAACGCTGCATCCGCAGAAGTACATGCATTTCTCATGTTACGGCAACTTCACCAACCCAGACCGGCAGACATCCGTATATGAGACACGCACCTACAGCCGCATGCTCCGTAACCAGAACACCTGGGAAATATCGGCCGCCAACATCGCAATGCAGTCGGGCGACCTCTCAAACCTGAATGTACACGGCCTGGATATGACGGGATACTCCATGTACCTGAATAGCGTGTATTTTACCGGTACGGTACGGCAGCTGAAACCTGACGGTACGCCGGTATATACGGCCAATGACCGTGGAGAGTGGGTGTCCGGTGAAAATTATGCCTTTTATGACCGGGTTTCCCATAATGGCGGCATTTGGCTGTGTGTAAGCGAGAGCGGCACTACATCTGAACCGGAAGAAGGAAATGCGGACTGGTTGCTGCAGGTGAAACCGGGAACTGACGGAACTGATGGCAAGAACGGTCAGGATGGCGCTCCGGGAACGGACGGCCAGGATGGTGCGCCGGGCAGGGATGGCGTGGACGGTGCACCGGGACAGGATGGTATTTCAGTCAGTAATCATGGCAAATGGCATACCGGTCTTGAGACACCCTATCTCGGATTGGTAAAAATGGGTGGAAAGATGTTTTTGTGCAAGGTTAGAAACGGAACGTCAAATCCGCCCATGTGGACAGTTACCACCAAGGATGGAAGACGTATACTTCAGACGCAGGACGGTGGAAAAACCTATGGTTATATACTGACCGGCGAGTATAACTCCGAAGAGTACGACATGGTGGTGGAAAACGGGGAGAACGGTCTGCAGGGATGTATACTCCGCAAGGCCGAATGGGTATCCGGCGTAGAGTGGCATAACGATGAATCACTGGCCGGCGGTACACGGTACGTCGATGTGGCACTGGTCAGGGATAACGGTACGGAGACCGGCTGGCGGGCCTACAAGTGCCGGGTGACGCATATAAGTAACGGTGGAAATGCACCGGGTAACAGTACATATTGGGAAGAGTTCGGGCTGAATACGACAGCCATATTCACGTCGCTTATTGTTGCTAAAAATGCGATGATAGACTTCATGCAGGGGAACGAACTTCGCATTAAAAAAGATGACGGGACGGTAACTGCAGGCCTTAGCGGTTCCCAATCCGGTGAAAAGATACGGATGTGGGCAGGAAGTTCTACTCCGGACAATGCCTCTTTCCGGGTTACTGAAAACGGAAAAGTACATGCAGAAGATGCGGAAATAACCGGAGAAGTCAATGCGACAGGCGGTACTTTTAAAAATATCAAGTCGCCCAATAATTCCTTTGTTATCAAAGAAAACGGAGATATAGAAATAACCGGCAAGGTATCCACCTCTATGAATGGGAAGCGTATTGTGATTGATTCAGCTACGAACAGTCTTAGGATGTATGGTTCCGATAATTTGTTGGTGGGAACTATGGATTTTATTGATAATGGCGGTGGAACATATCCCCGTATAAAATTAACCGAGTATGTTTCCGGAAATCCAAGATATACTGTTTTAATAAGACCTCAACTTATAAATGTATCAGAAAATAATGGCAATGATTTTTATGATGTCATAATAAATACATCTGGAATATCCTTTTTAAAAAATAATGTGATAACTAAATCTTATCCTAATAAATAAATGCTATGAGAGTATTTTATGAAAGCAAATTAGCAAGGTGGATGTTGTGGCAGGGCTACAGCACTATTACTTTGGGTTGTTTCGTCTTTACCAAGAAAAGAAAGGCGGAGATGAAAACGCATGTTCTTAACCATGAAGCTATTCATGTAAGACAATGGGAGGAGTGCATGATTGCTTCGGCGGTTCTGTTGACGCTCGTCATGTTTCTTACCGGATTCAACGTATGGATGTATTTGTTGTGTCCGTTGTGGTTCTATCTGCAGTATGGACTGGAATATGCTGTTTCTCGTGTTTATCATTCTTTCAAAGGTGTACATGGAGCGGATGGGAATAAAATATCGTATGGGAATTCTGCATTTGAAATGGAGGCAAAATCCAATGAAGAAATAGACGGTTATCTCGATGTAAGGAGCCCTTTTGAATTCACGAGATACTACGGAAAAATATGATTTTTAATTTACAAAAAAGATATAATAATTAATTGTTAAACCGGGCTGATTTTCATAGTAGAAATGACGCCCCTAAAATATGCAAGGTATGGCAGAAGATATAAAAATTGATGAAGTACAACAGGTTAAGGATGCTGCATATATAACAGTAGTATTAGCAGATGGGA
>NZ_MNQO01000016.1:0-143483 GCF_001915465.1 Bacteroides sp. 44_46
TAGCAATGATAAAATGAAATTCTGGTGCGTTAGTTCAGTTGGTTAGAATACATGCCTGTCACGCATGGGGTCACGGGTTCGAGTCCCGTACGCACCGCAATAAACATTGAAAATCAATAGTTTACAAAGAAAACACCCAGTTTTACACCCCACTAATGTAAAACTGGGTGTTTTTGTTTATTTAAGTTCTCCCGTTCGTCTCCGCCGCTGATGCGGACTGCATATCTATAAACCGCAAAACGTTTTGTGATTCTTTTTCAAATCGCTTTGTGAGTGTTTTGTACTTGTTGACACAAAACAAATTGTGATTTTTTATTTATTTTCCAATACCATTTAAACGGTTCTCAAAAAGGGATTAAAAACACCCCAAACCATTCCCAATTGTTATCTTTGTATAGCTTGGGGAAAGCACACATATAATAAGTAATGGTGATGAAACCACTTTTCTTGTATATTAATTCCACTATCTCATTTAACTTCTTCCGAGCAAAAGTAATTCATTTGATTTGAATTATATACGGTCCTATCTCAGAATCAAGGATTCTGGTATAAATATCCGTAAATCGTATACAAGCCGGCTTATTCAATCGCGGTAAATTTGCAATCAGAAAATGAACAATGAAAAACATAGAAGATTATGGATCGCAGAATTTTTTTAAGGACAGCATCGAGTTTTGCACTACTCGCAGCCGGAGCTACAACGGGTGTTTCCCGTGTGTTTGCTGAACCTTCATCTTCTTGGACGAGAAATTCGTCTGATGAAAACACACCGAATACGAACAATGCGATGGAGTATCGCACGCTCGGAGGATTGGATGTATCGGCTATCGGTCTGGGTTGCCTGCCGATGGTGGGTTATTACGGCGGAAAGTACGATAAAAAGGATATGATTACTCTGATTCGCCAGGCATACGATAAAGGTGTCACCTTTTTCGATACGGCGGAGGTTTATGGCCCTTATACCAGTGAAGAGTGGGTCGGCGAGGCACTTGCCCCGTTTCGCAATAAAGTGAAAATCGGAACGAAGTTCGGTTTCGGTGTCGAGGAGAAACAACCGACCGCTATCAACAGTCGTCCCGACCATATCCGCCGGGCGGTGGAAGGTTCTTTGAAACGCCTACGTACCGACCATATTGACCTCTTGTATCAGCACCGTGTCGATCCGAAAGTACCGATGGAAGATGTGGCCGGAACGGTCAAAGATTTGATGCGGGAGGGAAAAGTTCTGCATTGGGGACTGTCGGAAGCGAGTGCCCGTTCCATTCGTCGGGCGCATGCCGTCTGTCCGCTTTCGGCCGTGCAGAGCGAGTATGCCATCTGGTGGCGGGAGCCTGAAACCAAGATCTTTCCGACATTGGAAGAGCTTGGTATCGGCTTCGTACCTTATTGTCCGCTGGGGCGTGCGTTCCTCACGGGGGTAATCGGCGAGAACAGCCGTTTCTATGAGGGTGACCGCCGTTGGAACCTGCCGCAATTCACCCCCGAAGCTTTGAAGCACAATATGCCGCTTGTAGCTTTAGTCCGTAAATGGGCCGAGCGCAAGGGAGTTACACCTGCACAATTTGCTTTGATATGGATGTTATCTCGCAAATCGTGGATCGCTCCGATACCCGGTACGACCAATCCGGTACACTTGAATGACCTGCTCGGTGCGGGAACCGTCCGTCTCTCTGCTTGGGAAATGGAGGAGTTCGATAAGGAGTATGCCCAAATTGACTTGATGGGGCATCGTGCTGATCCGTTCACCGAAAGTCAAATAGATAAATAAAGAAATCATCATGGTAAAAACAATTTTGGGTGTTCTGTCACTGCTTGTCATGTTATCGTGCAGTACTACCGTGAAAGAGAACACTATACAACCTAATATAATGGAAACAAACAAAAAAAATCTCGGAAATCTGCTGGCACTTTATCCCAAACCGATGACGGTTGTCGGGGCGGAGGTCGAAGGGAAAGTAAACTGGCTCGTGGTAGGACACACGGGAGTCATCGGTCATGACCGGATACTGGTCAGCATGAGTAAAAGTCATTATACGAATCAGGGCATAAAGAAGTCCAAGAGATTCTCCGTTAATCTTGTGAGCCGTGAGATGTTGCCGGAGGCCGACTATGTCGGGAGCGTAAGCGGTGTGACGGTAGATAAATCAGAGGTGTTTGCTTACCATATCGGTGCGCATGGTACCCCCGTTATAGATACGTCACCCCTCACAATGGAGTGTGAGGTGGTAGACATCTATGAAACTGAAGGTTTCGACAATTTCATTTGTGCGATAGTCAATACATACGCTGCTTCCGATGTGCTCGACAGTAACGGTAAGCTTGACTATACGAAGCTGAAACCCGTATTGTTTGAATTTCCTACTTACTCCTATCTTGCTACGGGAGAGATTATCGGCAAATGTCTGAATCTGGATAAACAACCGGGAATGTGCGCTAAAGAGCCGATGAATGTCGATGGTATCGTAAGGTTGTCGAAAATTGAGGTATATCCGCAGTATCTCGACGAATATATGAAATATGCGACCGAGGTAGGCGAAATCTCCTTACGTACCGAACCGGGCGTACTGACGATGTATGCAGTCGGTGAAACGGAGAATCTCTGTAAGATAACGATCCTCGAAACCTATGCGAGCCGTGAGGCATACGAGAAGCATATCGCTTCAAAACATTTTCAGAAGTACAAGCAGGGAACGCTACATATGGTCAAATCGTTAGTTTTGTCCGACCAGACACCACTCAATCCAGCTAACAAACTCAATAATTTCATGCAATAAAATGAATATGAAAAAGTTATTATTAATTTCACTGTTGCTGCTAACTGCCCTGTCAATGGCAGCCTGCGGCGGCTCCGACCATGAACCGTTTAGTCCCGAACAACCGGAAACCTCCGAACAACCGGAAGGAAATGAGAATACGCCCAATACGCCGATATCCGGTGGTAACGGCCACTATTTGGTACTGTATGCTTCACGTACGAACAATACGGAACGGGTGGCACGACGGATTCAGACGACACTTGACTGCGATATATTGGCAGTCGAGCCGCAAGTACCTTACGAGGATGACTACAACGCCATGTTGGAACGTTCACAGGAAGAGTTGGCCGCTATCCGACAAGGTAATTATCCTACTATTAAAACAATGTTGGAAAACTTTGATAATTACGACATAGTCTTCATTGGTTATCCTATTTGGTACGGCAGTATGGCGACACCGATGCAGACATTCCTGCACGAACACGCTGCGAAACTCGCCGGCAAACGGATTGCTTTGTTTGCCACTAGCGGTAGTAGCGGAATCTCGACTTCGGTTAGCGAAGCCCGCAGCCTTTGTCCGGATGCAACCATAATTGACCGGACTTTATTATTAACCTCTTCAACTCTCTCTCAAATGGAAAATCGTATTACAGAATGGCTCAATGGGATTGGAGCCGAACGGGAAGAACCCGAAACTCCCGATACATCTTCATTGAATGTAAACATTACAACCGGTAACCGCACTATCACTGCTACAATGGAAGACAATGCCGCTGCACGGGATTTTCTCTCACGCCTGCCCCTTGAGATAACGCTGAACGATTATAACAATACGACGGAAAAGATTTTCTATCCCGATCCGGCTCTGACGACCGAAGGTGTCACATGGGGCTGTACTCCTGCGCCCGGTGATATAACTATCTATGCACCGTGGGGCAATGTAGCGATTTTCTGTAAGAGTTGGTCACATAGTCGTGATTTGATTAAGATTGGTCGTATCGACGGAAATGGTATTGAAGTGTTAAGTGTAGCCGGGGATATATCCGTGAAAATAGAAAGGAGATAAGAGACAAAAACGGATAAATTCAAAGAATATGCAAAAAAGCGTAAGTCTTAATCATAAAATTGAAAACTAAGAAAAATAATGAAAGTAATATCGAATACTGAATTTGGTGGGGAAAGGCCTTTATTTGAATCGCATGACCTCCGATTGGAGAACGTCGTTATCCGTGCCGGGGAGTCGGCTATTAAGGAGTGTAGTAACATCGAGGCCGTCGATTGCCGGTTCGAGGGAAATTATCCTTTTTGGCACGTGCATGGTTTCGTTATCGACCGTTGTTTTTTCGATGTGGGCGGACGTTCGGCATTGTGGTACTCCGATCATCTGAAAATGACGAACACACGTATCGACGCCCCAAAAATGTTCCGTGAAATGCACGACATTGAAATCGAGAACGTAGAGATGACGGATGCCGACGAAGTGTTCTGGCGTTGCAAGAATCTGGACATCAAAAATCTGAAATTACATGGCGGTACTTATCCGTTCATGTTCAGCAGTAATATCCGCATCGACGGATTGGAAAGTAACAGCAAATACGTTTTCCAGTATGTGAAGAATGTGGAGTTGCGTAATGCCAAAATCACCACGAAAGACGCTTTCTGGGAGGTGGAAAATGTGACGATTTACGATTCCGAACTCAATGGTGAATACTTGGGTTGGCATTCGCATAACCTTCGGTTGGTGAATTGCCACATTACCGGCGAGCAACCGCTCTGCTATGCCCACGACCTTGTGTTGGAGAACTGTACTTTCGGTCCCGACTGCGACCGGGCTTTCGAGTATAGTTCGGTGCAGGCGACCATCAAAGGCGCAATAGGCGGAGTGAAGAATCCGCGAACGGGTTGTATCACTGCCGAGAGCTATGGGGAGATTATTCTCGACGAGCATATCAAGGCTCCCGCCGACTGCAAGCTGAGACTTTGGGACGAGAAGACCTGCTTTACCGATTGACACTTTTGCAAATCACTTAAAAAGATAAGTTATGACATACGATTTCGACATGATTGTCCCACGTCGTGGGACAGGCTCTTATAAGTGGGATACTCCTGAAGAGGAGAATGTGCTGCCTATGTGGGTGGCGGATATGGATTTCCGTACAGCACCGGCTATTATTGAAGCACTGCAAAAACGGGTGGAACATGGTATTTTCGGCTATGCCAAAGTGCCCGAAACCTATTATGATGCGGTCGTCAGATGGTTCGAGAGCCGTCACCGCTGGCGGATTAATCCTCAATGGATAATCTATACGAGCGGCGTAGTACCGGCTCTGTCGGCTGTTATCAAAGCCCTGACCGTACCGGGCGACAAAGTAATCGTCCAGACCCCGGCATACAACTGTTTTTATTCGTCGATTCGCAATAACGGATGCGAATTGTCGGTCAATAACCTCATTTACCAAGATGGTCGCTATGCAATGGACTTCAAAGATCTTGAAGCGAAAGCGGCCGATCCGAAGGCGAAAATCCTGCTATTGTGCAATCCCCACAATCCGGTCGGACGGGTCTGGACGCCGGAAGAACTGCGGCGTATCGGTGATATCTGTTTGCGCAACGGGGTGTTTGTTGTGGCGGATGAGATCCATTGCGAATTGACCTATGAGGGACATGATTACACGCCTTTTGCCTCCCTGTCCGAGTGCTTTCTGCAAAACTCTGTAACCTGTGTTTCACCGAGTAAGGCGTTCAATCTTGCCGGACTGCAAATCGCCAATATCATTGCGGCTGACAAGGAGGTACGCCGTCGTATCGACCGCGCCATCAATATCAACGAAGTGTGCGATGTCAATCCGTTCGGCATTATCGCTACGATAGCGGCTTATAACGATAGTGGTCATTGGCTCGATGCTTTGCGGAAATACCTGTGGGAGAATTACGAATATCTCTGCCACTTTTTCGAGGAGCACTTGCCGCAATATTCTGTGCTACCGCTTGAAGGGACTTATCTGGTTTGGATAGACTGCCGGGCATCCGGTATCGGTTCGGATGCCATAACTCTGCGGTTGCAAAAGGAACAAAAACTGCTGGTTAATTCCGGTACGATGTACGGACCCGGCGGAGAGGGATTCATACGCCTGAATATCGCTTGTCCCCGGATATTACTTGCTGACGGATTGGAACGTATTCTAAAATATATAAGGAAGCATATGAGGCTGCTCCCTCATGGTAAAATCAGATAGCTGCTTCCTGAAGCAGTTCGATAATAAGCTGTCTATAAAAAATAAAAACACTATGAAAGAAAAAAATCAAAAAAGAATCAGCCGGCGCGGATTTCTGAAAAGAGCGGCGTTAGTGAGTGCGGCATTGGCCGTACCTTCGGGGTTCAGTGAAGTTTTTGCTTCAGAGACTGAACAAGTGGAAACATCCGATATTAATACCGATGTAGCACGTATCAAGGGACATCGTGTATTGGGTACGGGTAAGGCGGCATTGGAGGTTTCCGCACTTGGTTTCGGCATAATGGGCATGACCTACAACCGCAGCCAACATCCGGACAAAAAACAATGTATCCGGCTGTTACATGAAGCTGTGGAGCGCGGGATAACGCTCTTTGATACAGCCATTGTTTACGGACCGCTGACCAACGAGAATTTAGCCGGAGAAGCTTTATCCGAATTCAAAGGGCGGATTAACGTAACGACCAAATTCGGGCATGAAGTCATTGACGGCAAGGCTACGGGACGCCAGGACAGCCGACCGGAGACTATCCGCCGCTATTGCGAGGAGTCACTCCGCCGTTTGCGGCTTGATTCGCTGCCGATGTTCTATCAGCATCGTGCCGACCCGAATACTCCGGCCGAGGAAGTAGCGGCTACCATTGCCGACCTGATCAAGGAGGGAAAAGTACAACGCTGGGGTATGTGTGAAGTTAGTGCCGAGACTATCCGTAAAGCTCACGCTATTTGTCCGCTGACGGCCATCCAAAGCGAGTATCATTTAATGCATCGCTTGGTAGAAGATAACGGAGTGCTGGATGTATGTCGGGAGCTGGGTATCGGTTTTGTTCCGTACAGCCCCCTGAATCGTGGCTTTTTGGGTGGATGTATTAACGAATACACGGTTTTTGATGTAAACAATGATAACCGCCAGACCTTGCCGCGCTTCCAACCCGAAGCCATGCGTGCGAATATCCGCATCGTGAATGTGCTGCAAGCTTTCGGTCGCACGCGAGGCATGACTTCGGCACAAGTGGCACTTGGGTGGTTGCTTCAGAAAGCGCCGTGGATTGTGGCTATTCCGGGAACGACAAAACTGTCGCATCTGGAGGAGAACCTGCGTACACTCGATTTCAACATGACTTCCGGAGAATGGAAAGAACTGGAAGATACCGTAGCGGCGATTCCCGTTGTCGGAGACCGTTATAATGCCGAGCAACAACGTCAGGTAGGTCGCTAAAGCACCAGTAAATAAGGTAGTATAATCTGTTATTTATCTCCCGACTGAACAGAGAAGCTACCTTATTTTTGTATTTTGAAAGCGGTTGTTACCACGAACTCTAATTATTTATTCTGTTTGAGCAGTGCTATAAACTCCTCGAATGATATGATGGTTTCATGTTTTGGGGGTAACTCTAAATAGGTTTCTTGCAGTCCTCGTATGTTTCGCTGAATCAGTGGAAATTCTTTCTTACGACAGGCTTCAAAGAATGTTTTGTTTAACATGATAACTCTTATGGCTATATTTCCATTCGGTTTGATTTTTGCAATATGAACAATGACGTGCAACTTGCCTTTGCCTGCTTTTTGTTTGTTGAAAGAGTTTTTGACTTTATCCGGTCTGATCCATAGTGTGTCTTCCGGCTTGACGCTTATATTAGGACCTGTAACTTCTACATACGTATCGGGGACGATTACATATAAATCGGCGTCTCCTTTTGTTAAACCATAGTCTGATGCGCTCCCCGATAGAAAATCTTCGCTTCCGGCTCCGAGGCCTACTTCCAGCGTTTTAAAGCCTGTTTTGCTTTCTATCAGTTCTTTCACGAATATCTCTTTCTTGCTGGATATTTCCCAGTATTCTTTATAGGCTTCTTTCCAATAGTTCTTATCCATAATATATAAATTTAAAGCGCATATTTGTTGTTGTCGGAAGTATTAATGCGGGTACCTCTAATCAGTGTCTTACAAATGTAGGATATTTTTTTGTCGGAAAGTAATTTGAGAGATAAATTTATTGGGGAAGACTTATGTTGTAAGATTTTGAGCGCAAAGATACGGTATTATTTATTATGCAGTTCTTTTTATTGCTTATCTTTGCAGCCGCATTTATTGATTGATACAGATTGTCTGAGATTATTATATTATGAAACAGAAACGAATACCGTTGGTAGGAGAACAATATCTTGTTCCTTTTATATTGATAACTTCTCTCTTTTTCCTGTGGGGATTTGCACATGCCATTCTGGACGTGCTGAATAAGCATTTTCAGGAGTTGCTGGATATTACAAAGGCACATTCGGCTTTTATTCAAGCGATGATGTATATGGGTTATTTCGTAATGGCTATTCCTGCGGGATTGTTTATAAGCCGTTTCGGATATCGCAGGGGAGTAGTCTTCGGATTACTGCTATATGGTATCGGGTCGTTGCTGTTTATTCCCGGACAATATTATCTTTCGTTCAATATGTTTCTGTTTGCCCTTTTTGTCATCGGTTGCGGACTGACATTTCTTGAAACGGCCGCCAATCCTTATGCTACGGAATTGGGGGCAAAAGAAACGGCTGCCAGTCGTTTGAACTTTGCTCAGTCGTTCAATGGATTGGGATGTATTTGCGCCCCTGTACTGGCAGGATTGCTTTTGTTTTCGGAAGACGGGAGCGGCAGTGCGGGCAATGTGGCGCTACCTTATGTCGGCATGGGGATAGTGGTGTTGCTGGTGGCGCTGGTTTTCTCGAAAATTAAGCTGCCCGAAATAGAGCATGGTGTAGAGGTGGATGAGACCGGGCACAAAATAGGGTTATGGTCGCATAAACTCTTTATCTTTGGCTTATTGGCTCTGTTTGCTTATGAGATAGGTGAAATTTCCATTAATAGCTTTTTTATCAATTATGTAGTGGAACAAGGCTGGATGAATGCCCGTGAAGCTTCATTGGTACTCTCATTCGGCGGGCTGGGCTTATTTATGCTGGGACGTTTTGCGGGCAGTTGGATTATGGGGCGTGTACGTGCGGAGAAAATGTTGCTGGTCTGCGCTACGGGAACGGTGGTGACTACTTTGGTGGTATTGCTTGATGTCGGTATGGTGTCATTGATAGCGTTGCTCTGCGGATATGCCTTCGAGGCTATTATGTTCCCCACGATTTTTGCCCTTTCTCTGAGAGGGCTGGGTAACCATACCAAGCGCGCTTCTTCTTTCCTGATGATGTCTCCGGTAGGCGGGGTAGTGGGGCCTTTGTTAATGGGACTTGTAGCAGATTACACAACAATGGTAATGGCATTTACCGTACCTTTGGCGGCTTATTGCGTAGTATGGTGCTATGCGCGCAAGATGTTGTCCGTGGCAGGAAAGGTACGATAAAGAGCTTGTCAATATAAGATATATCCGGCTACTCCTGCAAGTATTATCAGCAGGATAGGATGCATATTCCACTTCCAGGTTACTCCGAAAGCGGCCGCGAAGATTAGGATGCTCTTGTAATCTATGAAATTTTCCTTGTTCATCAGTAACAAGGCGGCAGCGGCAATCAGTGAGACAGACATCGGTAACAGTCCCGACATGGCTGCTTTGATGTATTTGTTATCCCTGCATTTTACGAAGAAATAAGAGATGAGCAGTACCAGTATGAACGAGGGCAGACAGACTGCCACCGTAGCCGCGATAGCTCCCCATATGCTTTGAGTAACGGTGTAGCCTACATAAGTGGCGCTGTTGATGCCGATAGGTCCCGGGGTCATTTGTGAGATGGCCACAACATCGGTAAATTGCTGGAGCGTGAGCCAGTGATAATGGTCTACTACTTCATATTGAATTAAGGAAAGCATGGCATAGCCGCCTCCGAATCCGAACATTCCGATTTTCAGATATACTAAAATTAATTGCCAGTAAATCATGCTTGTAGTTTTGTCAGTTTATCTTTTAACCATAATGTGTAAATCAGTCCGCCTGCAATTCCTGCCAGTACGATATATACGGGTGACAGACCGCATTGCCAAATAAGCAATGTGGCGATGGCGGGAAGTACCAGTTGCCGGTATTTCAGTTTCAAGGCGCGTGCGGCGGAAATACAGGGAAATACGATTAAAGCGACCACCGCCGGGCGGATGCCATTGAAGATGCGTATCATAGTCTGATTATCCTGAAAGTGCGCAAAGAACATGGCTATCAGCATCATAATGACGAAAGACGGAAGTATGGTAGCCAGGGCGCATACCAGACTGCCTTTTACCTTATGCAGTTTGTAGCCTACAAAGATGGATATGTTTACCGCAAATACTCCCGGTAGCGATTGGGTTAGTGCGAACATCTCCATGAAATCATCTTTAGTCATCCATTTTTTATTTACAATTTCCCGTTCAATAAGGGGTATCATGGCATAGCCGCCACCAATGGTAAACATACCGATTTTGGCAAATGTAAGGAATAGAATCAGGTACTTCATTTTCTTTCTTGTATCTATACTAAAAGAGTTGCAATATAGGGAAAAAATCCCGTTATTGCAACTCTTTCATGTCTTATGTAAAGATGGAATTACTTCATCTTATTAAGGTTCTCCTGTGCTTTGTCCGGTTCTATAGTCAAGGCTTTGGTGAACCATTCCTTTGCTATCTCGGTATCTCCCGACAGCCATGCCAATACGCCCAGGTTATTCCATGCACGGGGATCGTCTTTTACTCTTTCCATGTATTGTTCCGCACGGTCAAAGTCACCATAAACGATGTTGGCGGAAGCAGCGTTGATATTGGCTATAATATCTGCCGGATAGTTGGTAGCGGCTATTTCGTAGACTTCTTTATATTCTTTTGTTCCCGGTTGGAAATTTTTGGCTACACCGTACATTTCCTGCAAGTTCAGCATTTTGGGATTGGTATAAATCAACGTTGCGGCTTCGGAGTTACGTACTTCGCGTATTTCATAGTCGATAGCGATGGACAGACGACGCAGACGAGGATAATATTCATTCATCATGGCACGGTAAGAAGCGGCGCCCAGTCCCGATTTCAGTCTGGCCTCACGCACGTCGGGGTTGGTATATTTATTGATGATTTCCAATGCTTTTTCTGCATATACGGGCTTGTCTTCTTCGAGCATCTTAACAAGGCTCTCCCAATCTTCACCGGCAGAGGTCACGTTCAGTATGCTGTCCGGGAAGTGATAGCTTCCTCTCAGGTAAAGAGCAAAAGAGTCGGCGCGTTTTGTTGCCACACGGTCGTTGGTCTTGGCAGAGCCGTCGGGTGAAGCGTATCCGCATACGTTGATGGCTTTGAAAGTTACCAAATCGCCTTCAGTCAGCGGATTCAGCGTTTCTTTCAGCTTTTGGAGCTCGGCGGAGTTGTTTTTGAAGTCGGCTTTGAATTCCGTACCGCCTACTGCATATTCTATATACAGGGTATTTTGTTCCGAACGCACTTTCAGAGGTTCTTCTGTCGGAGTAAGGTAGGATACCATGCTCATGCAAGGCTCGCAGATGGAACCTTTTTGTGGCAACGGTTCTTCTTCCACTACAACCACCGGCTCTATTACCTGAATCTCGGGTAAATCCAGCAGACAGCCGTATTTCTTTCTTCCTTCCTGCAATATCCACATATCCGCTTGGCTCATCCATTCTTCGTAGGGAATGCGTACGGTATAGTCCACCAGGTTCCGGCGGTCGGCAGACTTACCTTTGATGACGGTATAAGGCGCGTTGTAATATCCTTTCTTGGCAAGCTTACGGTCTTTGTGACGCATCTTGAACTTGCTCTTTCCGGTCACAACAACGGGCGGCAAGGTCTTGTAGTTCTTTCCGGCAAACAATACCGGAGTAAAAGCGTAAGATTGGGTACTGTTCACTTTTACAGCTTCCATATTAAACTTAAAGTCCAATGTCAGCGTATCGTTTTCCAAGGTCAATGCCGGTTTGGTGACTTTTACTTCACCTGCCATCGCGGCCAATGGCAGCATGGCAAACAGCAGGCAATATATTTTTTTCATATTCTTCTTGTTTTAGTTGATGAATTTAGAGTGATTGGGTTTCTACCGTTTTGTATTTACGCTTGTACTTCGGTCCGAAAGTGAAGTTGATACCCAGATTTACGTTGACGGCAGCACGGCTGATAGGAGCGTAGTAGGCCGGTTCGTATTTACACATGGGAACATCTGCGCCGATGAAGAAGTTGAAACCGCGCGGGTGGAAATTCAACATGATGCCGGCGTCGGAACCGAAGTTGGACAGAGCGTAGTTTACCGATGCTTCAAACCAAGAAAGGGGAGCGACATTGGCAGAAACGCGTGCTTCTGTCCACGAGTGCTTACCTTGCATGCGGGTGGTGGAGAGGAAACCGAAGTTCAGACGGTCGTAAGCGGGCAGAGTGTATTGAGCGCCCAGGTGCAGGGTAGCCGCAAGGGCGGTGGTACGCTTCATTCCTTCGCCCACTTTATCGAACTTTGCCAAGTCCGCCAGGTCGTCTACCAGTTCGTCTACTTGGGTATCCAGTTTTTTGTTATTGTTGCTTCCATCGTCTTTTACGGAGATTTCGCTAAAGCCGTCGAACGTAAAGTCTTTGCTCATTGTGCCTTTGGTGGTATTCTTCCATGATATGAAACCGAGGTCGAGCAAGGAAGCGGAGAATGTCCATTCATCGTTCAACTTGTAAGTCGCTCCCAAATCGATAGCCATACCGAAGCCTGTGGGACCGAGGTTGTCTGTATCGAAATCCAAATCATCGTAAGAAATCTGTCCGTCGGTACCTTCTTTCAAAGTTTGTGTTCTGTCTCCGTTGGCATCCAAGATATAGTCGTCTTCCTGATAGTTGCCGGTTTCGCCTTTGGTGGGTACAATAAGACCTTTGGCAGACATATATAGTTCGGCATTCTTCGGAGTGATGGTCCATTTGTCCTGAGAGGCAAGGATGTTCAGCTCGTCGATGTGCATGGTTGCTTTCGCCAATCCCACGAGTGCCTTTACTTTGGCGCCTACTGTCAGGCGTTCGTTGATTTCGCGTGCGTGGCCGAAAGCGATTTCCGCATAGTTGGTAGATACGATATTCAGGTTCTTCACATTGTAGCTGCTTCCTGTTTCGCTGGCTACTCCGTTTTTCATGAACTTAAAGAGTTCATCGGGCATGAAGAAGTTAGTGTTTGACTTAACGGAAATACCGAGCGTATTGAAACCGCCCCAGGCATGAAAACCTAAGGAAAGGATTGATTCGTCTACATTGACGCCTACTTTCAGTCTTTTGGGCAGCCCTTTCAGGAATTCGGCGCTACTGACTTCTTCGTTCATAAATGTAGTGAGGTCACCGTTGGCTTTCTTGAAGATAAAGTCACCTACACCACCTGTGGATTGCGCTCCGATGGTAAGATTTCCCAAGCCGGGAAGGCTGACATAGCCACGTTCGCCCATGAAGGCGGGATTTAGTTCGTGACGGTAGGTGCTTCCTTCCAGAAAATAGGTTGAACGGCTGTTCTGTGTCTGTGCCATTGCGTCACTGATTGCAAGTGTCGCTACTGCTCCGGACAGTATAATCGCTAAAACATTTGTTTTCATTCGTTTCGTTATATATGATTGTTGAATCTTTTGTTTGTATCGCATGAAATATATTTCTATTAGTTCAAATCAACTTTGATACCGTTAGGTATTTTGAGTTTCATGTCTGTAAGCTGTAACCATTGTGTACTTAATAACTGAACGTCGGTTGCTTGTCCCGGTACGGCTGTAACTTTCAGCTTCAGACCGTCCAACTTGCTGATAGCGCCTTCTGCAGTTTCGTTCAAGTTGATATTGAGCGTACTTGAAACTTCGGCTTTACCGTCTTTGCTTTCCGTGATGGTTCCTTCTACGGTCACGTCAATGTCTTTTATTACGTTTCCATTGGCATCCAGTGCGCTTACATTTTCGTTTTTGATTTCCATTGCCAAAGGAATGGTGTTGACAGCGTTGATAGAGAGAATGGCTTTCTTGATGTCTACATCTTCAAGGTCGAGGTCGAAATTGTCGATGGTTTCATCATATACGATTTTCAGGTTGCTGCCGAAGTTGAGGGGAACATCAATATCATAACTGCTATTTAAAATGTATTTTTGTCCTAATTCCACATTGTAATAATCGTCAGATTTTACAGTCGGTTCCAAATCCACTGTTATGTAGTCGGGTATGGTTTCGATTATGTCATTCAAATTGGGTACAACAACATTGGTAGCTCCTTCAATTGCGGTTGCAACACGTGTTAAAGAAATTGTTTGTTGGTTATCTCCACTTGGTTTTAAAATTATAGGATTGCCACCATTACCACTACCTATCTTTACGACTTTGGTTACTTGGCCGTTTTTGTATCCGGTCATAACTCCATCCATCTCAATATTCGTTTGCAACGGGTTGTTGGCTTTGAATGAGAAGATAGGATTGGTAATATCTAATTTTACCTCATCATCTTGCAGGAAGTCAGGAAGATTGGTTAATTCTACATTGGTAGGCTCCACATTCATTTCTGGCTTGATAGTTCCGAGAACATTATTAACAGTCATTGCTGCAAGAATAGCTGTAGGGCTGATATTTAAAGAACCACTTCCTTGAGCCTCATGTACAATTACATTTGTCTTTACTGTTATCTTTTGATTTTCTATTCTGATAATTCTGTCACCATTTTCTTCTTGAACTTTATTTCCTTCACCATATTTATTCCCAAATACATATTTGGTGATATACAAGTCTTTTGTGAAATTTGAGCCGTGAGGAATAACTTCACCACTAATAGTAAGTGTTTGACCATTTAGCCCGTTTTGCCCTTCTTTAAACTGTATAAAGTCAGGAAATATAATTGTCATATTCTCAATAGTGACATCGCTGTAGGATATATTACCGGTTGTTTCAATTTTAAAATTTAGTGTTAATTTTGTTGGCGTATTGGCCGTTAAAGCACCAATTTCTATAACAGCATTATCAATTTCATGAGCTTCAGTTTCAATTTTACCTTCGGATTCCTTATCGGATACCGAAACGTCTATTTTTGAGGGGTAGTTTGCATTACTGATTACTTCAATCAAATTAATCGGATTCTCGGAGTCATTAACCGTGACTAAATTTACCGATGTATTTGTCTCATCAATATTATCCGATTTCAATAAATGGTATTCTCCATTCTCTAATACCTGTAAATCATCTCCTTCTTCAATCTCAATGATTTTATCCAGTGTAATCTTCTCCGTATATCCCACAGGAATCGCCAAATGTTCGCCACCGGCACTGATTGTCATGTCGATATCCTTGTTCAAGTCATAACTGTTATCGATACACGATGTAGTTATTCCTAACGATGTTAATAATAAGGCCACGGCTATAAGCGGTCTTTTCTTTGCGTTTAGAATCATAATTTTATTGTTTATAATTGTTTTGTTGTTTATTTATATTCAATATATGGAAAAATAGAACAGATAAAAGGTATTTCAGGCTATCTTCTAAAATCTGCGCAAATGTATGAATTTTATTTAATTAATAGCTGATAAGCCGTTAAAAAATAAGTTGGTAAGTGAAATAAGGTTGCTTATTTGCTTTAGGGACAAAATCGTTACGCTGAAAATCGTTCATGTCTTTAATAAGAAGAGACATTGCCAATATTTATTCGTTCCACCATGGTGGAACAGAAACTTCCCCATGATGGAACAAAAGTTTCTCCACGGTGGAACGAAAACTTTTCCATGGTGGAACGAATAAGCGTTAGTAGCCCAACCTCTTAAACAAAGAAACGGATTGTACTGAGATATGCGAATCAGGAGTGAAAGGAGTTAGAGAAGTTATCAGTCCGCAGGTGGCGGGCTTGGGAGTTAAAGCCGATACTGAGATAGTGTAACTTTTATATTTTTTGTTTATCAGTGTACTATGGTTTTATGTAGGAAACATAAATCATGGCATGTAAAATCTTTATTCTTAAAACTGCTTAAAAAGTGCTTAAGTCGTAAAGTTTAATATTTATCTTTGAACATTCGAAAATATTAAACCGCCAATACAGGATGATACAGATTATACAACTACAAGGAACGGACAAGCGGCTATATGAGCTTGTAGCACCATTGGTGATGAATCCTGATATCTTAAAGCAGAATTATAACTACCCCTTCCGTACATCGGAAGATTTTGTTTGGTTTGTGGCAGTAGACAAAAAGAAAGTCATAGGTTTTATACCGGTAGAAGAAAAGAAGAAAGAGTGTATCATTAATAATTATTATATAGAAGGTAATAATGAAAGTACACTGAAATTATTATTAGAGAAAGTTATATCGGAGACGACTGCGAGTAAGGAACTGACTTCGGTTACTTTCATGGAGCACTGTTCTCTTTTTAAGGAATTAGGCTTTTCGGAGGAAAAGGTCTGGACTCGCTACGTGAAAATGAAAAAAGATAAATAAGTATGGCCGCATCTAAAAATGTATACGAACTTGCGCAGGAACGTTTAGAACTGATTTTTAGAGAGTTCGATACAATATGCGTGTCGTTTTCCGGCGGGAAAGACAGTGGCGTATTGCTGAACTTATGCATAGATTACATCCGGCGCAATAATTTAAAGCGAAAGTTATGTGTGTTTCATATGGATTATGAGATACAATATACCGTAACCATAGATTATGTAGACCGTATATTGGAAGCCAATAAGGATATTCTGGAAGTCTATCGGGTATGTGTCCCTTTCAAAGTTACTACTTGCACATCCATGTATCAGAGTTATTGGCGTCCTTGGGATGAGAGCATGAAAGAACTTTGGGTGCGTCAGATGCCTCCGGGCTCTTATACGAAAGAGGCTTTTCCGTTCTATACGGAGAATATGTGGGATTATGAGTATCAGATGCATTTTGCCAAATGGCTGCATCTGCGAAAAGATGCGGTGCGTACCTGTTTCCTTATAGGTATTCGCACGCAGGAGAGCTTCAACCGCTGGCGCAGTATTCATCTGAACCGCAAATATCAGATGTATCATAATTACAGGTGGACTTCCAAAATAGGCAACGACATATTCAACGCTTATCCCATCTACGACTGGAAAACGACGGATATCTGGACTGCCAATGGAAAGTTCGGCTTCGATTATAACCATTTGTACGACTTGTATTATAAGGCAGGTGTCAATATAGAACGCCAGCGTGTGGCCAGCCCGTTTCTGTGCGAGGCGCAGGAGAGCCTTGCGTTGTATAAAGTGATAGACCCTAATACTTGGGGAAAAATGATAGGACGTGTCAATGGAGTGAACTTTACAGGTATTTATGGCGGTACTCACGCTATGGGCTGGCAGAGCGTACGCATTCCGAAAGGCTATACGTGGAAAGGCTTTATGCAGTTTCTGCTTTCTACCTTGCCCGAAGAAACCCGGCGCAACTATTTGAAGAAATTGACCGTCAGCATCGAGTTCTGGCGAACCAAAGGAGGATGTCTTAGCGAGAATACCATAAAAAAATTACAGAATGCGGGTATCCCCATCGAAGTGGTGAACTATACCAATTACAAAACAAACAAGAAACCTGTCCGCATGGATTATCTGGATGATATCGATATTACGGAATTCAGGGAGATACCTACTTATAAACGTATGTGCATTTGTATTTTGAAGAATGACCATGCGTGTAAATACATGGGATTTGCCCTGACCAAAGAAGAGATATACAAGCGAGACAAAATAATGGAACAATTCAAAAATATGATGCTATGAGTGTAGATAAAAGTCCGGTATACAATGTAAAAGCGGTTCCCATAGAAAAGATACAAGCCAATGATTATAATCCGAATGTAGTGGCGCCGCCCGAAATGAAACTGTTGGAACTGTCCATCTGGGAAGATGGTTTTACAATGCCCTGCGTCTGCTATTACGACCGGGAGAAAGACAACTATATTTTGGTAGACGGATACCACCGCTATCAGGTGTTGAAAACTTCCAAACGGATTTATCAACGCGAGAACGGTTTGTTGCCGGTCGTTGTGATTGATAAGGAATTGTCCAACCGTATGGCATCCACAATCCGCCATAACCGTGCGCGTGGAACACATAACATCGAGCTGATGTGTAATATTGTCGCCGAACTGGATCATGCCGGCATGTCCGACCAGTGGATCATGAAGAATATAGGAATGGACCGTGACGAGCTGCTTCGTTTAAAGCAAATTTCGGGTTTGGCAGACTTGTTTGCCAATAAAGATTTCAGTATCCCCGATAACAAGCCGGAATATATTCCCTGACAATTGAAATAATCCTTTTACAAACTTGCATATTTTAACCAAATCGCCTACATTTGTCAGCACATAAGCAAAACAAACAGATTGTATGGTCTTCGGACATATAGAAATATAGTGCTGCATGAAAAAAATATTGGTTAGCGGTGGTGCCGGCTTTATAGGCTCTCATCTGTGTACCCGGTTGATTAAAGACGGACACAAAGTAATATGCTTGGATAATCTTTTCACCGGTTCGGAAGAGAATATAGCCCACCTGAAGGGGAATCCTCATTTTGAATTTGTGCTTCACGATGTGGAATTCCCTTATGAGGCGGAGGTCGATGAAATTTATAATCTGGCTTGTCCCGCATCCCCGATACATTATCAGCACGATGCCATAAAAACTATTAAAACTTCGGTATTGGGAGCTATTAATATGTTGGGACTGGCAAAAAAGACAAATGCGAAAATCATGCAGGCGTCTACCAGCGAAATCTATGGTGATCCTATCATACATCCCCAAGTGGAAAGTTATTGGGGAAATGTAAACCCGATCGGAATCCGTTCTTGTTATGATGAAGGCAAACGTTGCGCCGAAACGCTTTTTATGGATTATCATCGTCAGAACGGGATACGCATAAAGATTATACGTATTTTCAATACATATGGTCCGCGTATGTTGCCTGATGACGGGCGGGTGGTTTCTAATTTTGTGGTTCAGGCATTGCGGAACGAGGATATTACGATTTACGGCTCAGGCGCTCAAACTCGTAGTTTTCAGTATGTGGACGACTTGATAGAAGGAATGGTGCGGATGATGAATACGGAAGATGAGTTTATCGGTCCGATAAATTTGGGTAATCCCTGCGAATTCTCCATTCTTGAGCTGGCGGAGAAAGTCATTGAGCTGACAGGCTCCCAATCAAAGCTGATATTCAAACCGTTGCCGCACGATGATCCGAGACAACGAAAACCCGACATTACGTTGGCTAAAAGCAAACTGGACTGGCAACCTGCAATCGGGCTGGAGGAAGGCTTGCGCCGCATGATTGAATATTTCGGAAAGTATCGTTCTTGAATAAATATAATATCGATAACGGGAAAAAATATAATACAAAGATGAACATGGAAATAAATCCTTCCGAGTACAAGATTCTCATCGTAGATGATGTGATGTCCAACGTATTGTTGTTGAAAGTACTCTTGACAAATGAGAAGTTTGCGATTGCTACGGCAAACAACGGACAGCAGGCTTTGGAACAGGTGGAAAAAGAACATCCGGACTTAGTGTTGCTGGATGTGATGATGCCGGATTTAAGCGGATTTGAAGTTGCGCAGCGTCTCAAGTCAAACCCCGATACGGCAGATATTCCAATCATCTTTTTGACTGCATTGAACAGTACGACGGATATTGTGAAAGGCTTCCAGGTAGGGGCCAATGATTTTATATCCAAGCCTTTCAATAAGGAAGAACTGATAATTCGCGTCACTCATCAGATTTCATTGGTGGCGGCCAAACGTATTATTTTGAAGAAAACGGAAGAGTTGCAGCGTACCATTGCCGGACGTGACAAGCTGTATTCTGTGATTGCCCACGATTTGCGTTCTCCGATGGGCTCTATCAAAATGGTGCTGAATATGCTGATTCTTAACCTGCCTGTTGAGAAGATTGGCACCGAGATGCACGAGCTGCTGACAATGGCAAACCGGACAACAGAAGATGTTTTCTCATTATTGGATAACCTGCTGAAATGGACAAAGAGCCAAATCGGTAATCTGAATGTAGTCTATCAGGATATTGATGCAGTGGAAGTGATGGACAGCGTGATTGATGTATTCAATATGATAGCCGGCTTGAAGAAGATTACCATTCGTGAAGAAAAGCCGGAGAAGTTACCTGTCTGTGCCGATATTGATATGCTTAAAACCGTTATTCGCAACCTGTTGAGCAATGCCATCAAATTCAGTAATGAAAACTCCGAAGTGTTGGTGAAAATGGAAGAACAGGGAGATATGGTGGTGGTCAGCGTAAAAGATAACGGTTGCGGAATTGACGAAGAAGGGCAGAAAAAATTACTGCATACCGATACGCATTTCAGTACCTTCGGTACTAATAATGAAGAAGGTTCCGGATTAGGATTGCTGTTGTGTCAGGATTTTGTCGTGAAGAATGGCGGTAAGCTGTGGTTTACATCCAAGCAGGGAGAAGGATCGACATTCTATTTCTCTATCCCGTTGAAGAAATAAATAAGGAGGTCGTGTCAATACAAAAAACAAATAGTAAACGTTTTTTTGTATTGACACAACCTCCTTATTTGTTACATAACCTTTTAAAGTCGCAGTATTCACATTTCTTCGTATCTTTTGTTTGAGTGAAGGGCTCCCCGGGATTGTATATCTCTTGCAGAAGCGCCGATAGCCGCTCCCGAAAATCATCTTCATAAAATGCAAAATTATAAACCGGTATTTTAGGCTGACGCGGTGCACCCATTTCGATGACGGGCGAGTAGCTTTCGGACGCGGCACGATGAATGTATAGCAGGGAGGGGGCTACTTTCAAGGTTTGTTTGCGGCACATGATGGCGGCATACAGGAAAGTCTGGAAGATATAACTCGGACGGTTATCGGCTGGAGTAAACAGTTGTTCTATGTTCTCAGGAGTTTTGGGAGTACCGCCTGTCTTATAGTCCACAATACGCAGGGTATCGTTTTTACTATCCATCCGGTCTATCGTTCCACCAATATTTAAAGGCAGAGTTCCCAAGGGAGTATTTACTTCTATGGTTTCCGTTACTTTTTGTTCCATGGCTTCCATGTGGAAAGGAGCATACTGCAAGTCATTACGGAGCAGTTGCCGCAAATAGGAAGCAATGACTTTGGAGTGAACGAGCTGTGTGCCGTTATACTCGGGACGCTCGTCGGCCGGTACATGAAAAAGTTCTTCTTTGAAGGCGGTGTCTACGTAAGTTTGCAGTTTAACGTCATTACGGAGCAGTTGTTCCAAATCTTCTTTGCGTATCTCTTTTCCATTGGCGGTAAGGTCTTGATATACCAGTTCGGCAGAACGGTGGAAGATGGTTCCGAACAAGGCGGAGTCAATCTCTGCACTGACCTCATCGGGGGCTTTCAGTCCGGCAACGTAGCGGTAGTAGAACTTTAGCCGGCAATCGAGGTAGGTATTGAGTGCCGAAGGCGAAAAGAGCGCATTCGGATGTCGCCGGATGTCGTATGTGTTGTACATTCGTGATAGTACCTCATCCGTCTTATGTATTTCTATCTCACGGCTGTGTTGGGGAGATTGTCCCGCTTCCAGATATTCGCGTGAGATATCGTGTGGAGACTCTACGAGGAATTGGAGCATGAAACGTGACATTTCACCTCGGTTCAAACCGTCGGATGCCGTATTGTATAATAAGGTGATATTTTCCGCACGCTGTATAAGGCGGTAGAAGTAATAGGCATATACCGAGTTCTTGTGCTCGATGGTGGTCATGCCGAATGCTTTGCGCAGGTTATAAGGAATGAAGGACGAGTCACCGCCGGCTTTTGGGAGCTGGCCTTCATTGAGGGACAGCATAATAAGATTACGGAAGTCAAGATTACGCGTTTCCAGCACTCCCATTACTTGCATGCCGATAGCCGGTTCGCCATGAAACGGGATGTTGGTTGAGGTGAGCAGACGATTCATCAAACGTTTCAGGGTGTCTGTCTGCAGGCTCAGTCCGTCGCTCTCTATCAAGCTGAGTAAACGGTTGACAAGCGTATAACTCTTGAATAGTGATTCCCGGTAAAGCTGGTTGAAAATATCTTCTTCGTCCTTTTCCTGACGGTAAACAACGGCTACTTCGCGCAGCAGTTCGGTGAGATAACGGCAGATGGAAGAGATTCCGTTCTGCGGAGTGAATATCCGTTCAAGAAAAGCGTCTTTTTTAAGCTCCGACGGAAGAGGGTAGAAACGGTTGTCTTTGGTGAGTTGCTTCTCCAAGTCTTCGGAGGCGGCAGACAGCTGCCGGGTATAGGGGTGTTTCAATACGGCAAGTACCGTTTCGTACGTATAGCGTCCCGTATCTCTGCGGTACCCCGTAGTCTGCAATTCCATAAGGGCGTTGATGTAACTGTATACGGGTGTCTGCGCCAATGGAAATCCCATAGTTATGTTGACGTTCTCCACTTCCGGGGGAATGGAGTGCAGTACGGGCAGTAACAGCGATTCATTGCATAATACGATGGCGTTTTCTTTCTCCTTGCTTGTTTCGGTATCATTTTTCATAACCGTACGCACCCATTCGGGCAGGTAGCGGGCTTGCGCATTTTCTGTCGGAGCGGATATGAAACGGACTTTCTTGGGATGCCGCAGGACGTCAAAGGCTGTTTCGGGCAGTTGATTGGGAAACAGCTTTAAGTTGCGCAGGATAAATTCACCAGCCTCGTGGATGTACGGTGGTTGTTGTTCGTGGGGCAGACGGGTGTAGAACACATCGTAATCCCAGTAGAACATGGCTTTTCCCGCATCCTGCAGAAGTTGGAAGAAGCGGGTTTCCACCTTATTCAGCACGTTGAAGCCGACGAATACGTAGCGGTCATAGCGCAGGCGGTCTGTATCGAGCTGTTCTATGACGTGGCGGTACATCATGCCTTCATAAGCGATGCCCAGTTCGGAGAGATTCTTCCGGTAGTTTCTATAAATGTCTCCCAGCCTGTCCCAAAGGGAGATAAACTTCTCTTTGAGCTGCGTGCGCTTGTCAATGGAGAAGTTTTGAAAAAACTGTTGTATGGCTTCTTCCTGTTCTTTATCAAGAAAATCGTAGCTGTCCATGATGTTCTTCAAGTCCTGTAAGTTGCTGAACAGTTTGCCGGCATCTACAAGGTTCTTATCTACGTCATCGAAGTCGCTGATAAGCAGTTCTCCCCAAAAATAGAAGTCATCCAACGGTTCTTCGCTATGCGTTTCTTCCCGGAATACTTTATACAACTCGCACACCAACCGGATAGGGTCACCCGGTTTCAGGGGTGAAAGTTGGCGAAACAGTTCGCTGATGTTGACGTATGCGGGCGACCATAACGGGCGGTCGCTTTGGGCTGCCAGATGTTCATTAAAGAACAGGCCGGCGCGTTTATTGGGAAATACGATGGCTGTGCGTGACAGGTCGTTTCCTATTTTGGAATATAGGTCTTGGGCTACTAATTGAAGGAATGTTTTCATATATGTATGATTGAAGTTGGGCTGCTTATATTTAAAGATTTTAGAAAAATAGTGGAACTGTATAAAAGGAACGGACTATTTTCCCGTCTTTGGTACCGGGTGTCCAACGAGGCATCTGCTTGATGAAGTGTATCACTTTTTTATTCAGTACCGAATTCAGCATTTTCGAGACTTTGATGTTGGAAACGCTTCCGTCTTTTTCGATGATAAATCCTACAGTTGTCCGGCTGGGCATATCATTCCATTTCGAATCATTCGTTTGTTCCCGCATCTTTTCAACGTATATTCTAAAATCTGCTATTAGTTTTTCGAGGCCACCCGGATATCTGGGGAAAGTATCAGGCTGATTATTTTTTGTTCGTCCATAGACCGGAGTACTTTGTTGGGCTTTAAGATTGTACTCTTCTTTAACTTTAAATTCCTCGTAGGGTATGTAGTGTGTGATGAAGCGTACTGATACGACATACTCATAAGGAATGGAACTTCCGTTTTCTGTAGCAGGTTTCCATTGGGGCATTTGCCAGATGCGTTCTAATGCCATTCTGTCTAATACCGGGTCTACACTACGGCTTATTCGGGGATATTTTATTTTTCCATCTTTATCGATTATGAATTTTACGACGACACCTCCGTTTATCCCATGCTCTTCAGGTAATAGGGGATATTCTATATTTATTTTCAGGTACTCCAATAATGCTTGCATTCCTCCGGGAAATTCTGCTTCCGTCCGGTGGGACAGGCTGTCTTGTTTGATAATGTTTTTCCTCTTTGAATTACCGTTATATTCTGTCATAGGCATTACTTCTCCTTCCCACAGTTCTTCAAGAATTATCTGCAAAGAATCACTTAACAACTTTACGGGTATCTTTATAGGTGAGTACCCTATACAAGAGACGATAACCGGATACTTACCTGATACCTGCAAGGAGAATGTTCCGTCCGTTTGGCTACGGGTACCGTTGTTAGTTCCTTTCTCGCGGATTGAGGCTCCTAAAAGGACGTTGCCGCACTCATCCTTTACGCTTCCCGCTATTTCGATTTTGCTTATTTTGGTTTGCTTCACAGGAACGGTACACCTGTCTGTCTCGTCATATTGCTGAACCGGAATATATCCTATTATTATAGCCTCTTTACTTGGTTTCAGTGAGTCTTGAAGTTCTATTTTCGACGATGAGGTAATTGTGTTTCCGCTTCCGCCGGATTGGGCATAGGTATTCATAGTCAGCATCCCCGCTGATATGCCCGCAAGCGTGACGAGTTTTCCTGTCATCCGTCTGTGTTCCAACTCTTGTTCCAAATAACGCACTTCCGCCTCGCACTTAGGGCAGGTACCGAGACAGTCTTCTTTGTATTGACATTCGGATGTGATGAATTCGATGTCATTTGCTTCAGCTATTTGTCGGCGTATCTCTTTCAGGATACGGCAAGTTTGCTTTCCTCGTTTCATGACAGTTGTGTGCTAAAGGTTTTGTATGTGAAAACATCGAAGTGGGCGAACCCCATTGCTTTCAATTCTTCGATACTATTTGCTTGGTCCTCTTTAGTGTTGTAGCGGGGAATGAGGGGAATGCGTACGATAACATCTTGTGCTCTTCCGTTGTCGGCAAGCAGACGCAGGTTACGGATTACCGCTCCATTCCCTTTTCCCGTATAGTGGCGATAGATGTCCGGATTCATATCCTTGATATCCACGATATAGCGGTCTACTATCGGAAGCAGGCGTTTGATGTGCAGTTGCGGAACATTCAATGATGTCTCTACCGTGAGCAGCCATTTGTCTCCGCAGGCTTCCCGGAATCCGGCGATGAACTGGCTTTGCAGGCAAGGTTCTCCGCCGCCGAAAGTGATGCCGCCACCGGTGGCGAGGAAGTAAAGCTCGTCCATCTTTACCTGGTCGTAGAGCGAGGTGCAATCATAGTACTGACTATCTTCCTCGTGCTCCAACACTTGCGAATTAAGGCAGTAACGGCATCGTAGCGGGCAACCATGAAATGCCACCAATGTGCTTACGCCTTCGCCGTCAGTATATAGACGATGGCGGCAGATGCCTATAACGGGAACTTGTATGTTCATAATTTAATTGGCGTTTATACTTTCTCTATTATTTCTTCTTCTACATACCACAGATACCCGTTGATAGTATTTACATCATACCCCATGCGGACAAGTAATTCGATGTATCCTTGCACCTGCTTGTTATATTTCTTGTTAGGTTTGCCGAACTTGAAGTCTACAACCACGATTACACCGTCACGCATCATCACGCGGTCGGGGCGGCGGTTGCGGAGTGCGCCGTTCTCCTGCCAAATGATGTCGCATTCGTTGAATAACTGCCATGCGCCCGAATACCAATCCTTGATTTGCGGTTGAGAGAACGCCTTGCGGGTCAGTTCCCGTATTTCCTCTTCTGTTTCGGTACGTCCTATAATACCCTCGAATACCAGGCGGCTGATGGCATCGTCAATATCCGCTTCGGTTTCGATGGCAGAGAATAATGTGTGCAACAAACGTCCCCGATTGATGAAACGCCGGCTGGATTCGGCTTCGTCCACTCCGGCTATGAAGTCGGCGGAACGGTTGGACTGGCGGAATTCGATGTCGTGGCGCATGCTCTCCATGTGCACCGGAAGCTTGACGGGTTTCTGTGCAAGCTTGTTCAGGACTTTGCTTTTGTCATTCGGCTTATCCGTATCTTTGTTTTTTTCATTCTGAACGCAGTGAAGAATCTCTTCTCCCGACGGATATATCTCTCCGCTTTCATAGACACTTTCCTCTTCATCCCAACTGCCTTCACCCGTTTGGGCAACTTGAGGCAGGGCGGCGGAAAGAAGTTCCGCCATCGTTCCCTTCTGGTCTTTCTTGCTCCATAATATCAGGTTCTTCCCGGCGCGGGTAAACGCTACATAAAGCAGGTTCAGATTGTCCACCCACAGTTGCAAGCGCTCGTCAAGATAGTCTTGACGGTAAACAGACTCCGCCATTGTGGAAGAGTAGTTGACGGGAACAAGGTCTATTGCATTATAAGGTGACTCGGGAGCGGTGCACCATACGAGCTGGTTGTATGTTTCGTTCTCCAGTTTCCAGTCGCAGAAGGGAATGAGGACGGTATGGAACTCCAGTCCTTTGGATTTATGAATGGAGAAGATACGTATGCCGTCCATTTCTCCGCTGGGGATTGTCTTGGCGCAAAGTGTTTCGTCCCAGTAACGGATAAAGCCGTCGAGGTCGGAAGAATTACTTTGCAGATACTCCGTCACCGCATCGAAGAAAGAGAACAGGTAAGCGTCCTGCTTTTCGATGCTGCCCATATTGAACAGTGTAAAAAGCTCTTCCAATAGTTCGTATAGCGGCATCAGGCGTAGTTCGTTCATACGGGAAACGAACTCTGCGGGAAGCGCCGTTCTTGCATCAGCCGTTAAGATATTGTGCCAATCTGCCGGTTCTGCAGAGCTCGCCTCCCGCTTGTCTTCGTTTGCTCCTGCAATATTTCCGTTTTCTCGGAGCTTATTCTCATTTGCTCCTGCCTTATCGGCTTTCGCTTGTTTTTCATCCGTAATCTGTAATTTGTAATTCATGATTAGCGAAGCTTTCGCTATCTTTTCTTCCGGATTCGACAGATAGCGCAGAGCATCTATCAACATGCAGATGGCAAGAGACGCATCCAAACGGAACGCTTCATCCGATACGACGGGAAGATGCAGTTCTTTGTCGAAATAATCCGCGATAGGCGGTATGTTCTTATTCTTGCGTACAAGAATGGTGATGTCATTCAATTTCACACCTTCCGAGAGCAGTCTTTGTACTTCTTCTCCCAAAGCGGATAAAGTTTTTTCGGTATAGTTCCGTTCTTCGTCAGGCTCTATGAAAGAAACTTTGACATAGCCCTTACTGTCTGTTTTAGGAGATTCCTGGGCCACATCGGCATAGGCTCGTTTCAGCGGAAAGCATTCTTCTTTCAGTTCTTCCAAATGCAAGGAATTCAGATAATCTACCGCAGCGGTAAACAAGCGGTTATTGAAATTGATGACATTCGTTTCACTCCGGCGGTTTACCTTCAATGTTTCCACACGTACCGGGAAAGGAAAAGAGAGTTGGGAACTGTTGTTGTAGAGTTGAGGTTGGGATTGACTGCTTCCCAGGCTGTTCAATATTCCCCAATCACCGTTGCGCCAACGATAGATGGACTGTTTCACATCACCCACAATCAGACTGTCAGCTCCTTGTGAAAGCCCTTCGAGCAACAGTAACCGAAAATTATCCCATTGCATGCGGCTTGTATCCTGAAACTCGTCTATCATTACATTGCGGATGTTGGCGCCTATTTTCTCGAATACGAAGGAAGAATCGCCCTCGTGCACTAATTTATGTAACAGGGCGTTGGTGTCTGACAACAGAAACCGGTTATGCTCTCGGTTCAGTGTGCGTACTTCTTCATCGATATGGTTGAGCAACTGTAATTTGTTGAGATGTTGCAACGAGAGGCGGCAACTGTTTATCGTACGGCTTTTCTGCGGGCGCAGCCTCTCTGCATCCTGAAGCAGAGGTATCAGACTGGTTTCCGCAAGACGGATAATCTCATCCTTACGGGAAGATGTTTTTGTAGTCCAGTTTTTGGCATCTGCCAGACTGTTTTGTAAGGTGGCATTCAGTACGTCTTTGTCTGTCAGCCGCCCGTCACGCAATTTGCGGAAATAGCTGCCTATGCCGCGTGCACCGCCTTTCAAGTCCTCGGGTACGAGGGCATGACCGTCCAGCTCTCCTTCGAACTGGTCGTAGAAACCTTTCATCTGTTCCAGCGCATCAGTCTCCATTTCGCGCAGCACGTCACGATAAAGTTTGATTGTTTCGGGCGAACGAAGTTTGAGACGCAGTCCTTCGCCGCGTTCTATATAACTTTCATCGAAGATGTTCCGTCCGAAACTCTTGACTTCATTGGAGACATTCCAGCGTTTGTCATCGGCAATGCGTTCGTTGATGTAATCCAATAGCCAAGCCAATACGGGTGAAGAGGGAGTCAGTTTTTCAATCATACTGTCGACGGCGTCGCTCAGCACATCGGCGTTATTCAGTTCGATGTTCAGATTGGGGCTGAGTTCCAGCTCACGGGCAAGGTTGCGCATGACGGACTGGAAAAACGAGTCGATTGTCTCCACGCGGAAGCGACTGTAATCGTGCAGCATATATTGCAAGGCCATCCCTGCACGTTGGCGCAGTTCTTTGTCGGAAAGGGAAGAGGAATTCAAATCCTCTTTGATACGTTTCAGGTAAGCGTCTGATGCAGGGTCTGCCTTCCAAATGCCGTAAAGTTGCGTTAAAATACGCTCTTTCATCTCCGCCGTAGCCTTGTTGGTAAAAGTTACGGCAAGAATCTGCCGATAGGCGCGGGGATTGAGAATCAGAAGCTTGATGTATTCCACAGCCAGTGTGAAGGTCTTTCCCGAACCGGCCGAGGCTTTATATACTAATAGTTCCATGTAGATATGCGGCTTTGAAGTTTGACTACAAACATACATAAAAATCATGAGAAAGGCTTAAGGCTAACGTGAAAAACAGGTATGCAAAAAAGGACTGTACCCTTTTGTCCGTATGGTACAGTCCTTTATATGTATCTTTAATAAAGATTTATACGCTCTTATCAAAGAACGGGTGTCTGGAACAGGAATGTGAAAGAGGAACTGTCTTTCAAATCTTTTACGGCATCTCCCGCGTAGATTTCTCCGTTGGTCAGCGCAAGTTTCTTTACTGCGGCTTTAGGGCTGAAATCTATTTTCTTCAAATCAAGCCAGAACAGGTTAGGAGTGAGGGTTGATTCAAAATAATAGACTTTATCCTTTTGGTTGGAGACCGAACGCCAACGGGTGGAAGAGATATGGGGCTTATCCGGTGTAGTGATTCCAAACGGGACGGATACGGTACGCATCACGCTCAACACACTGGGCACTGCAATCTTTGCGTCTGCCGTCTGAGGAATGGCATGGATGTAGAATGATGCACGTACAAAACGGTCGCTGGAACGATTGGTTCCGGGCAGCATTTGCAATCCGCCGACTTCTTTCCAGTAGTCGTTTATGGCTAATTGGTCCTCATATTTGGGCGAGTTGGTCATTACCTGATATTCTTTGCCTTCGTGGATGCTCAGCTTTCCGTCTAGATATTCCAGGATAGCGGTATTTCCCGTTTCGTCTGTAATAGCCAAATGAAGAGTGGAAGCCGAGCCGTTCGGCATTTGGGGGGCATCAATGCGGAAGGTCTCTTTTTTCAGCTCGTCTACGGCTTCGCGTACGGTAGCGAAGTTGTCAAGTACGTATTGCGTCCAAATACTGATGCCCATTACGGGGCGGGTATCTCCGGGACGGTCATATACGGACTCCGGCAGGAATAGCAGGCCGGCCACCAGACCTTTCTCATTCATACCGTCACATGTACCTATGTCATAACCTGTTGCAATGACACTGCCGTACTTTGATGTCCATTTCACTGTTTCGCCTTTATTGTATCCGGCTCTTTCCATTCCCCGCGGGAATACGTAGATATTACTCATGATATCCTCTTTCCAGTCCATTGTCCGGCCTGTGATAACCATATTATCCGGTCCGATGTAAGTGGCGCGCGTACATGCGTCCGCTTGTTGTATGCCTAATGAAAACAGGGCAGCTAAGGCTGTTAATGCTACCGTTCCTCTTTTTGTATTCATAATCTTATGAGTTAAGTGATTTATATACAAAGAGTAACAAATGCAGCATCAAACAGTTTGATACAAACAGACTTTTTAGGTTCTATTCTGTTTTTTCTTTTAGAAGGTCTTCCATTTTCAGTACTTCATCACGGTATTGAGCGGCTTCGATGAAGTCGAGTTTCTTGGCGGCTTCCTGCATCAGTTTCTTGGTACGCTCGATGCTCTTTTCAAGCTGGGCGCGGTTCATGTACTGAACAATCGGGTCTGCGGCAAGCGTAGCGGTACTGTCTTGTTCCACATAGGGACGTGGAGTGGTTGCGGAAGATTTTTCTTTGCCGGCTCCGCTTTCGGCAAACCCTTCCGTACCGGCAAATACGTTGAGGTTCTTTGCTTTCTTGATTTGCCGGGGAGTAATGCCATGTTCTTCGTTATACTTCAATTGCTTTTCGCGACGGCGGTTGGTTTCGTCAATGGTAAGCTGCATACTTTCCGTAATTCTATCAGCATACATGATAACCATACCGTTGACATTACGGGCGGCACGTCCCGCTGTCTGCGTCAATGAACGGTGAGAGCGGAGAAATCCTTCCTTGTCCGCATCCAGAATGGCCACAAGAGAGACTTCCGGTAAGTCCAGTCCTTCACGCAGAAGGTTGACACCTACAAGCACATCATATTCGCCTTCACGTAAATCGCTCATAATCTTTACACGTTCCAGCGTGTCTACGTCACTATGGATATAGTTGCATTTTACGCTGTTATTGAGAAGGTACTCCGTCAGCTCTTCCGCCATACGTTTGGTCAGAGTGGTGACGAGTGTACGCTCATTGCGCTCTATGCGCAATTGAATTTCTTCCATCAGGTCGTCTATCTGGTTATGGCTGGGGCGTACTTCGATGATAGGGTCCAGCAAACCTGTGGGACGAATCACCTGTTCTACGACAATACCTTCGGATTGCATCAACTCATAGTCGGCGGGGGTGGCGCTGACGTATATTACCTGTTTGGCCATAGATTCAAATTCCTCAAACTTCAATGGGCGATTATCCATGGCAGCGGGAAGCCGGAAACCATATTCTACAAGATTGGTTTTTCGGGCACGGTCGCCGCCATACATGGCTCGTATCTGCGGAACACTGACGTGGCTCTCGTCAATGACGATAAGGAAATCATCGGGGAAGAAATCCAGTAAACAGTAAGGGCGTGTACCCGCCTCACGTCCGTCAAAATAGCGCGAATAGTTCTCGATTCCCGAACAGTGCCCCAATTCGCGCAGCATCTCCATATCGTAGGTGACCCGTTCCTGCAAGCGTTTGGCTTCAAAAGGACGTCCTTCGTTTTCAAACCATTGCACTTGTTTGCGCAAGTCGTCCTCTATCTCATGGATAGCCCGCAGAGTGGCTTCCTTGGTCGTCATAAAGAGGTTGGCGGGATATATTTTGTAAGCATCGAACCGGGCAATGGTAACTCCGCTTATAGGGTCTACTTCTTCGATGCTGTCTACCTCATCTCCCCAAAAAACTATGCGCAGCAGATTGTCGGCATAAGCAAGGTAAATGTCTACGGTGTCGCCTTTCACGCGAAAATTACCCCGGTTCAAATCAATGTCGTTACGGACGTAAAGACTGTCTACAAGCCGGCGCAGGAACACATTGCGACTGTAATTTTTTCCTTGTTGCACGTCGATGACATTATTATAGAAATCGGCCGGATTTCCCATGCCGTAGATGCACGATACGGAAGATACCACTACCACATCCTTGCGTCCGGAAAGCAGGGCGGAAGTGGCGGCAAGCCTGAGCTTGTCGATTTCGTCGTTGATGGCGAGGTCTTTCTCTATATATGTGTCCGAAGAAGGAAGATAGGCTTCGGGCTGATAGTAATCATAATAGGATACATAGTATTCTACCGCGTTGTTCGGGAAGAATCCCTTGAACTCGCTGTATAGCTGTGCAGCCAGTGTCTTGTTATGGCTCAATATGAGCGTAGGCTTGTTAATGTTGGCTATGACATTGGCAATGGTAAATGTTTTTCCGGAACCTGTCACACCCAGCAAAGTTTGTGCGGGAATTCCTTCACGTACACCTTCGGTGAGTTGTGCAATTGCTTCCGGCTGGTCTCCGGTGGGACGATAGGCGGATGTTAACTCAAATTTATTCATTTCATCAGAATTATCGGGCAAAGATAGGAAAGTTACATCGAAAATTTGTGAATTCGTAAGTAAAACATATCTTTGCGATATCAAATTAATAATAACCATTAATGTAATACAACAAAAACATGATTTGGAACGAAAGTATCGAATGCATGGATCGCGAAAGCCTTCGTAAAATTCAGAGCATTCGTCTTAAAAAAACGGTGGAGCGCGTATATCATGACACTCCTTTCTATCGCAAGAAAATGCAGGAACTGGGAATTACTCCCGATGACATCAACAGCATCGACGACATTGTAAAGCTTCCTTTTACTACAAAATATGATTTGCGGGACAATTACCCTTTCGGACTTTGTGCTGTTCCTATGAGCCAGATTGTTCGTATCCACGCGTCTTCCGGTACAACCGGAAAACCTACCGTAGTGGGATATACGCGCAAGGACCTTTCGGCTTGGTCGGAATGCCTGTCACGTGCTTTTACGGCGTATGGCGCAGGCAGTTCGGATATTTTTCAAGTATCTTACGGATACGGATTGTTTACCGGCGGATTGGGGGCGCACGCAGGCGCCGAGAATATCGGTGCTTCTGTTATTCCGATGTCCAGCGGTAATACGGAAAAGCAAATTACATTGATGCATGATTTCGGTTCGACAGTACTCTGTTGTACGCCTTCTTATGCGTTGTATCTGGCGGACGCCATTAAGGATTCGGGTTTTCCGCGTGAGGAGTTCAAACTGAAAGTCGGTGCATTCGGTGCAGAGCCGTGGACGGAGAATATGCGTCGCGATATTGAAACGAAATTGGGAATAAAGGCTTATGACATTTATGGATTGAGTGAAATAGCGGGTCCGGGTGTAGGGTATGAATGTGAATGCCAGAATGGTACGCATCTTAACGAAGATCATTATTTTCCGGAGATAGTAGACCCGAAAACACTTGAACCTGTTGCGCCGGGTGAAACGGGAGAGCTGGTATTTACCCACCTTACTAAAGAAGGCATGCCGTTGCTGCGTTATCGCACTAAAGACCTTACGGCTTTGCACTATGACAAATGTTCTTGCGGACGTACATTGGTGCGTATGGACCGCATTCTCGGACGTAGTGACGATATGCTCATTATACGCGGCGTGAATGTATTCCCCACACAGATTGAATCCGTTATTCTTGAAATGCCTGAATTCGAGCCGCATTATCTGCTGCTTGTCGACCGTAAGAATAATACGGATACCATGGAACTACAAGTAGAAGTCCGTCCGGAATATTACTCCGATGAGATTAATAAGATGCTGGCTTTGAAGAAGAAGCTTACCGCGCGTTTGCAAAGCGTATTGGGCTTGGGCGTAGATGTCCGTCTGGTAGAGCCTCGCAGCATTGAGCGCAGTGTAGGTAAAGCGAAACGCGTAATTGATAATCGTAAATTGTAAATCGTCAAATAGTAAAACTTATGGTAGCAAAACAACTTTCTATTTTTTTGGAAAATAAGTCCGGTCGTCTTACGGAGGTGACGGAAGTTCTTGCCAAAGAAGGTGTTAATCTTTCTGCTCTCTGCATAGCCGAGAATGCCGATTTTGGTATTCTTCGCGGTATTGTCTCCGAACCTGATAAAGCATATAAGGCCTTAAAGGATAATCATTTTGCCGTGAACGTAACTGATGTGGTGGGTATCAGTTGTCCCAATATTCCGGGTTCATTGGCAAAAGTGCTCCGTTGCCTGTCTGATGAAGGCGTATTTATTGAATATATGTACTCCTTTGCCAACGGACAGACCGCCAACGTTATTATCCGTCCCAATGATATGGAAAACTGTATCCGGGTATTGACGGAGAAAAAGGTGGATTTACTCGCTGCAAGCGACTTATATAAACTGTAAAAAGGATGAAAAACAACAGAGTGATAGGGTATAGTCTCAGTACCTCATCACTCTGTTGCTCTGTCATCTTATTATCTTGTACCACTTTACCCTTCTGCCACTCTATTATCTTTTTTCTTCCCTATCCATCGATTATCTTGCGCCCTTAGTCTTTGTTTTTGAAAAATTAAGGTGCGTATCGTTGTTTAATTCGATGCGAACCTCTATCTTTGCACATTATTTGAATAAGAGTAATGAAGAAGAACATCCTTATAACTTTGCTTGCAGCACTGCTGCTCTCCTCATGCGGAGAATACAACAAGTTGCTGAAAAGCACAGACTACGAATACAAGTATGAAGCGGCAAAGAATTACTTCGCGAAAGGTCAGTATAATCGTGCTGCGACTTTGCTGAATGAGTTGATTGCTATTCTTAAAGGTACTGATAAAGCGGAAGAATCACTTTATATGCTGGGTATGAGCTATTATAACCAGAAAGATTATCAGACCGCCGCGCAGACATTTACCCAATATTATAATGTGTACCCGCGTGGTACGTTTACTGAACTGGCACGTTTCCATGCGGGAAAGGCGTTATATTTGGATACTCCGGAACCCCGTTTGGACCAATCCGGTACATATAGCGCGATTCAGCAGTTACAAATGTTTCTTGAATATTTCCCTAACAGCGCGAAGAAAGATGAAGCTCAAAGTATGATATTTACTTTGCAGGATAAGTTGGTTATGAAAGAATATCTTTCTGCCAAGCTCTATTATAATTTGGGAAATTATTTGGGAAATAACTACGAGTCTTGCGTTATTACTGCACAGAACGCATTGAAGGATTATCCTTATACCAATATGCGTGAAGATTTGTCTATCCTTATCTTGCGTGCCAAATATGAAATGGCGGTGTATAGTGTGGAGGATAAGAGAGCCGAACGTTATCGTGAGACGGTAGATGAATATTACGCTTTTAAGAATGAATTTCCGGAAAGCAAATACATGAAAGATGCCGATCGCATTTTTAAGGAGGCGCAGAAGATTTTGAAAGATTGATAAAAGAGAGGTTATTATTGTTATAGAATAAAATTAATTTAGATAGAAATTTATGGATTACAGAAAGACAAATGCTCCTGTTACTACGGTGACCCGTGATATGATGGAGTTGTGTGAGGATACCGGTAATGTATACGAAACAGTAGCGATCATTGGTAAGCGTGCCAATCAGATCAGTGTTGAAATCAAGAATGATCTTTCTAAGAAGTTGGCAGAGTTCGCTTCTTACAATGATAATCTTGAAGAAGTATTCGAGAATCGCGAACAGATTGAGATTTCCCGTTACTATGAGAAATTGCCGAAACCGACATTGATTGCCACTCAGGAATATCTTGAAGGCAAGGTATATTATCGTAATCCTTCTAAGGAAAAAGAAAAATTGCAGTAATGATACAGCGTATTCAATCCGTTTATTTATTATTAGTGACTATTCTGCTGGTTGTGGCTATCTGCTTGCCGGTAGGACAGTTCATAGGTTCGGATGGAATAGCGACTCATGTTTTCAAGCCGTTGGGCGTAACTTTGGCTGACGGAAGTTTTCAGTCTACATGGGGTTTGTTCGGTATTCTTTTACTGAGTGCAATTATTGCGCTATGTACTATATTCCTGTTCCGTAACCGTATGCTGCAAGTTCGTATGACGATATTCGGCAGTCTTTTACTGATAGGCTATTACATTGCTTTCTTTGTATTCATGTTTATTTTGAAAGGTGATTTGAATGCGATGAGTTTTCAGTTAGGTTGGGCTTTATGTCTGCCTGCTGTATGTATCATACTGAATTATTTGGCTTTTCGTGCCATCTATCGTGACGAACTGATGGTGAAAGCTGCGGATAGATTGAGATAATAAACCGGTTTCGATAAGAAAAGGATATTTAAATAATAAAAAGCGGGGCATATGTTACTTCAACATGTGCCCCGCTTTTTTATTTATCGGACTTGTATCGTTATTTTCTTAAATCGAATAAATAGGTGATTTTAGCCGTGATAACTCCATGCGCCGAGCGGGAGAAATAATCTTTCTTAGTACTGCTGTAAAAGTCGGACAAGGCATAATAATACCTGCCTTCTACCAGAAAGTTGCCTGCTTTAGTACGTAGCTCTACACCGGCTCCGCCCGTAATACCATAGTCGAACTTATTGTCGACAGCTTTATCATGCTGCTCAACGGTTATTCCCGTATAATTGTCCCAGTCACCGCTTATTGTATAACTGTCTCCGAGAAAGAAACCTATCTGCGGACCGGCATGTACAAAGAATTGCAGGCCTCTTTCTTTTCCGAACGCCAGGTGCGCAAGGAAAGGAATCTCTATATAGTTCATCTTTCGCGTATATTGTAATTCGGGATAGTCCTGATAAAATTCATCCCAACCATGTTGGGAGAAGTTAAGTTCAATTTGTGCACCGCATATCATACTGAAATACTTTTCGGAAATATAACGGGCTGTCAGTCCGCCGTTGATACCCATCAGATTGCTTTGGCGAACTCTGGGAGAGAAGCTTACGCTGTTCAGGTTGATACCGCCGTTGATACCCACAGAAAGGTTATGGCGTTGTTCGCCTATCTGCGCGCTTGCCGGCAAAGCGCATGTACCTGCTAAAAGAGCTGTTCCTATGATTGTTTTTAGTTTCATTTTCTTCAATTGCGAATTGCTATAACGCCAAATGGCTGTCAGTCGTCTTTAATCAAAATCAAGCTTTATCAGCTCAAAATTTTTGGTGAAATGCACAAAGAATACTTTCCGGTTGATAAATCCGCCCCAGTTATTGACACGCTGGAACTTGAATCCTGTCTGAATAGGAACGAGGTTCATTTCGTTCAGGTTCTTTTCAAAACCTGAACCGTATCGGGACAGTCCTTTGAGGAAGAAATAGCCTGTATCGAAACCTAACATTCCGAATTTGGGATAACGTTCATCCATGTCTTTTCCATACCACTTACGGTAACTCTTGGTGAAGTTAATGGCCGCCGGAAGCAAGTTGTTCGTATAGAAAGATGAATAGAAATATGTATCGAGTTCAAAGAAGGCCTCAAGATGGTCTTTTGTATAAGTCTGCCATTCCGGATAACCGAACAAGTGTATACGGCTGTCTGGCTTTTCGCGTACCAATAACGTCAATTGCGGAAGTATCTTAATCAGGGTGATGTTGCTTCCGGAAGTCGGGATGAAGATATTTTCGCGGTCGTTACGCAGTACGGCTTTCAATGACTCTACGGTGGCATCTTCTTTCAATGATTTCGTTGGTATGGAACGGTTACGCAGTTCCTCTTTCAATCCTTTAATGAAGTCCGCCTTGTCTCTTGTGTCTTGGCTGGCTTCGATGAAGATTACATTGGCGTTGGGGAATTGGCGGACAAAGTGGTCGTACACTTCCGAATAGAGATAGGATTGGGGAGTGTTGATTTGGTACACCGACGGATTGCGGAATACGGTGTTATCTTTCGATGTAAACGGTATGACCAGACGTATGTCATGCTTGTCGGCAAAATCGGCCAGCGGCTTGATGTGTTGCTGGTGCAACGGACCGAAAATAATATCCATATCCTTCATTTCGCTTTTGCCCAGTATGGAGTTCAGAGATGATGTGGCGGAACCGGTAGTGTAAGTATAAAGGTCTATGGAAGTTCCTGTACGTTTCAAACTGTCTACCGCCATGAGGAAACCTTCGTAGTATTCCACCATTTTTGCAGATTCGCTTTTGCTTGCTCCGTCGGATAGGAAGGGAAGGATAACGGCTGCCTTGATGACATTGATGCGCTCGTTACTCTTTTTGTTTTCACTGAATAGTTCGCTGTCGCTCGGCACGGTTTGGGGATGTGTGCTTTGCTGAGTTTGGGCAGAGGGGTAGGGAATGCAAAGGAATGAGCCTTTCTTTATTTTATTCTCCCCCCGTAACTCCGGATTGGCGGCAATGAGTTCGGCTTCTGTAATGCCGTATTCGCGGCTGATGCTGAATACCGTTTCTTTGCGTTTTACCTTATGCATATCGCGGCAACGCGACTGTACCGGAGCTTGAACGGACGAATTGCCCGTAGATATACCGGATAGTTCCGGTGTGGTTGCGGTGACGGTTGTCTCGTCCGTAGCAGAGGGAATTTGGATTACCTGTCCGATGCGGAAGTTCTCGGCGCTCAGTCCGGGGTTGGCGTCGCATATTGCTTTGGCGGATACGTTATATTTCACGGTCAGGCGGTAAAGGGTCTCACCGGGCGCTATGGTGTGAAAGGTTTCTTTTTGCGTATTGGCGTCCGTGCGTGGAATGCGTAGAACGCGTCCCACATATATCTTGTCATCGCTGCCGGGATTCAGTTTTACTATATCCGCCTGACTGATATTGTACATACTGGCAATGGAGTATAAGCTTTGGCCTTTTTCTATTGTATGCAGAAAATATGACTGATTTTCTTGTGCATTTACTCCGAGGCCACATGCGCCGGCAAGCAGTAGGGAGCAAAAAATACGGTTGATTGTTTTCATTCAGTAATCGTTGGTTTATGTTTACAATTTCCCAAAGTAGCCGCAAAGTTAACAATATTGTCCTATTTTAACCAAAGGATTGAGTTAAGAAATAATATTGTGCATTTCAAAACTGAAAAATACTTCTTTTCGGCTGATATTCGGTCGGAAACCGTTATTTTTGCACAAATTCATTAATTAAAGTATGCAAGAAGAAACAGAATATATCAATGTATACGGAGCGCGTGTACATAATTTGAAAGATATCGATGCGGAAATCCCCCGTAACAGTCTGACGGTGATTACAGGATTGAGCGGAAGCGGCAAGTCATCTCTCGCGTTCGATACGATATTCGCCGAAGGCCAGCGCCGTTATATTGAAACATTTTCCGCTTATGCCCGTAACTTCTTGGGCAATCTGGAACGTCCCGATGTAGATAAGATTACAGGATTGAGCCCGGTGATTTCCATTGAGCAAAAGACAACCAATAAAAACCCACGTTCTACCGTAGGTACGACAACGGAGATATACGATTATCTTCGTCTGTTGTATGCCCGCGCCGGTGAAGCTTATTCTTATCTTTCCGGTGAAAAAATGGTGAAATATACCGAAGAGCAGATTCTTGAGGTTATTCTGAATGATTACAAAGGGAAACGCATTTACATTCTTGCTCCGCTGGTACGTAGCCGTAAGGGACATTATAAGGAGTTGTTCGAGCAAATTCGCAAAAAAGGCTATCTTTACGTCCGCGTGGACGGTGAAGTGCGCGAAGCGTTGCCCGGCATGAAACTGGACCGCTACAAGAACCATGATGTCGAGGTGGTCGTTGACAAACTGGTGGTAGCGGATAAGGATGATACCCGCTTGAAGAACAGCGTTGCCACCGCCATGCGCCAGGGTGACGGGTTGCTGATGATTCTTGATGCCCAAAGTGAGAGCGTACGTCATTATAGCAAACGTTTGATGTGTCCTGTGACCGGATTGTCCTATCGCGAACCTGCTCCCCACAATTTCTCTTTCAACTCTCCGCAAGGGGCTTGCCCGAAGTGTAAAGGGCTGGGTGTGGTGAGCCAGATTGATATAGACAAGATTATCCCCGACCGCGAACTGTCTATCGGAGAGGGAGCCATCATACCTTTGGGAAAATCCAAGAACAGCATGATATTCTGGCAGATTACCGCATTGTTGGAGAAATACGAAGCCACGCTGAAAACCCCTGTTAAGGAGCTTCCGGACGATGCCATCGAGGAGATATTGTACGGTTCGGACGAGCGTATAAAGATAAAGAGCTCGCTTATCGGTACATCTTCCGACTACTTTGTAACTTTTGAGGGAGTAGTGAAATACATCCAGATGTTACAGGAAAAGGATGCGTCTGCCACGGCACAGAAGTGGGCGGAGCAATTTGCCAAGACGGCCGTCTGTCCCGAGTGCCATGGGGCGAAGTTGAACAAGGAAGCCTTGTCATTCCGCATTCATGATAAAAATATTTACGAACTCTCTACAATGGATATCAACGAGTTGTATGACTGGCTGATGAATGTAGACCGGTATCTTAGCAATAAGCAGCAACAGATTGCCGTGGAAATTCTGAAAGAAATCCGCACCCGTCTGAAGTTCTTGCTGGATGTGGGATTGGACTATTTGTCGTTAGACCGCAGCGCTGTCAGCCTTTCCGGTGGTGAAAGCCAGCGCATTCGACTGGCTACGCAGATAGGTTCGCAGTTGGTAAATGTGCTCTACATCCTGGACGAGCCGAGCATCGGATTGCACCAGCGGGATAACCAGCGGCTTATCCATTCGCTGAAAGAACTGCGCGACATGGGTAATTCCGTTATCGTGGTGGAACATGATAAAGACATGATGCTCGCAGCCGATTATGTCATCGATATGGGTCCAAAAGCGGGCAGATTGGGTGGTGAAGTCGTATTTGCCGGTACTCCGCAGAAGATGTTGCAGACGCATACGCTGACTTCCCAATATTTGAACGGTGAGCGTGCCATCGAAATTCCTGCCGAACGGCGGAAGGGCAACGGTCATAGTCTTTGGCTGCGTGGCGCAAAGGGTAATAATCTGAAGAATGTGGATGTGGAGTTTCCGCTTGGCAAGCTGATTTGCGTTACAGGTGTGTCGGGTAGCGGAAAGTCTACGTTGATTAATGAAACGCTTCAGCCTATTCTTTCACAGAAGTTTTACCGTTCCCTTCAAGACCCTTTGGAATACGGCAGTATCGAAGGACTGGAGTATATAGATAAGGTGGTGAATGTAGACCAGTCGCCGTTGGGACGAACCCCTCGTTCCAATCCTGCCACCTATACGGGAGTCTTCTCCGATATCCGTAACTTGTTTGTAGGCTTGCCTGAGGCTAAAATCCGCGGTTACAAAGCGGGACGTTTTTCGTTCAATGTCAGTGGCGGACGTTGTGAAGCCTGTCAGGGTAATGGTTACAAAACCATTGAAATGAACTTCCTGCCCGATGTCTACGTCCCTTGTGAGGTTTGCCATGGCAAGCGTTACAACCGCGAAACGTTGGAAGTGCGCTTTAAAGGGAAGTCCATTGCCGATGTGCTGGATATGACGATAAACCGCGCGGTGGAATTCTTCGAGAACGTGCCTCAGATATTGAATAAGATTAAAGTAATTCAAGAGGTCGGCTTGGGGTATATCAAGTTGGGGCAATCTTCCACCACGCTTTCCGGTGGTGAGAGCCAGCGTGTGAAATTGGCTACCGAACTTTCCAAGCGGGATACGGGCAAGACGCTCTATATTCTTGACGAACCCACTACCGGACTGCATTTTGAAGATATTCGCGTTTTGATGAATGTACTGAATAAATTAGTCGATAAGGGTAATACGGTTATTGTTATCGAGCATAATCTCGACGTTATCAAAATGGCGGACTATATTATCGATATGGGCCCCGAAGGCGGTAAGGGCGGGGGAGAGCTTCTCTCTTGCGGCACACCCGAAGAAGTGGCGAAGAGTACGAAAGGATATACTCCGAAGTTTCTGAAAGAAGAACTTCATCTTTGAATATCCTACGGCGAAAGACAATTATCCTGTGATGAAAAATGATTATCTTGTGATGAAAGAACCCAAAATTAATAAAACGAATGCAGCACGGCTGCTCGATAAGGCGAAGATTGCCTATGAACTCATCCCGTACGAAGTGGATGAAAAAGATTTGAGTGCCATACACGTTGCCGCCAGCCTGGGAGAGGATATAGAACAAGTCTTTAAAACATTGATATTGCATGGTGACAAGACCGGTTATTTCGTGTGCGTCATTCCCGGAGAGCATGAAGTCGACCTGAAATTGGCGGCCAAGGTTTCCGGAAACAAGAAGTGCGACCTTATCCCCATGAAGGAACTGCTTCCGCTGACAGGGTATATTCGCGGCGGCTGCTCGCCTATCGGTATGAAAAAGCCTTTTCCCACTTATATTCACGAGACATGCCTGCAATTCTCCTATATTTATATCAGTGCCGGGCAACGCGGACTACAGCTTAAACTGGCTCCGAAAGATTTGATAAAGGAAGTACGCGCCGAGGTTTGCACTCTTTTTGAACCGTAAAAGCTTGGTTCGGACAAGAGATATTCTGTTTTCTTACCGAAAATCTCGATGAAAAGTATATATTTGCAAAAAATATAAATAAACTAATACTAATTACTAATTTACAAAAACTTATTTTTATGTTTAGCAAACACCCTAATGGTTTGATTGCTGCCGCTTTGGCTAATATGGGAGAACGTTTCGGCTTCTATATCATGATGGCAATCCTTACACTGTTTATCTCGGCCAAGTTCGGGCTGTCTGAAACGACTACCGGATATATCTATTCCGCATTCTATGCATCCATCTATATTCTGGCATTGGCGGGCGGTATCATAGCTGACAAGACTAAAAACTTTAAAGGTACTATTCTTGCCGGTTTGGTGATGATGGCTGTCGGCTATTTGATTATTGCCATTCCTACTCCTACGCCGGTTCCCAGCATGGGACTTTACCTGGGATTGACTTGTCTCGGACTTTTGGTTATCGCTTTCGGTAACGGTTTGTTCAAAGGTAATCTTCAGGCATTGGTAGGTCAGATGTACGATGATCCCAAATACTCGAGTCTGCGTGACTCCGGTTTCCAGATTTTTTATATGTTTATCAATATCGGCGGTTTCTTTGCTCCGTGGATTGCTATCGGTGTACGTAACTGGTGGTTGAAGGTCAATAACTTCGATTATGATGCCACTTTACCCGAGCTTTGTCACCAATTCCTTAAAGAAGGTGATAAAATGGCTCCTCAGGCAATGGAGAATCTTGCATCGTTGGCCGATAAGGTTACGCTCGACGGCAGCCACGTGGCTGATATGGGTACATTTGTCAATAACTACCTGGATGTGTTTAACCGTGGTTTCCAATATGCTTTCATGGCTGCCATTGTTGCCATGTTGATTTCATTGGTAATCTATTTGGCCAATAAGAACCGTTTCCCCGATCCTGCAAAGAAAGTGGTAGCTGCCAAAGAGCAGAACGCTACTGTAAGCAAGGAAGAAATCAAGATGAGTGCGGCCGAAATCAAACAGCGTATTTACGCTTTGTTCGCTGTATTCGGTGTAGTGATTTTCTTTTGGTTGTCGTTCCACCAAAATGGTTATTCGCTGACTTACTTTGCGCGCGACTATGTAGACTTGAGCGTAATCGATATCGACCTCGGCTTTACCCGTATCAAGGGTGCTGAAATATTCCAGTGTGTAAATCCGTTCTTTGTGGTATTCCTTACTCCGTTTATCATGTGGTTCTTCGGCGCGCTGAAGAAGAAGGAGAAAGAACCTTCCACACCGATGAAGATTGCCATCGGTATGGGTATCGCGGCATTGGCTTATATTTTCCTTATGGTATTCTCGTTCACGCTGCCCGCCAAAGATGCGCTGAGTACAATGAGTGCGGCTGAAATTAATGCCATCCGTGTAACTCCGTGGATTATGATCGGTTTGTACTTCATCCTTACGGTTGCCGAATTGTTTATCTCGCCGCTGGGATTGTCTTTCGTCTCGAAGGTGGCTCCTCCTCATTTGCAAGGTTTGATGCAGGGCTGTTGGTTGGCTGCGACCGCAGTAGGTAACTCGTTGCTTTTCATTGGCGGTATTCTTTATACTACCGTTCCAATCTGGGCTTGTTGGTTAGTCTTTGTAGGTGCGACGGGCGCTTCTATGATTGTAATGCTCTCAATGGTTAAGTGGCTGGAGAGAGTGGCAAAATAAATGAAAACCCAGTTAAATGAAGAATGAAGAATGAAGAATGAAGAATTTCTCATTTTTTATTCTTCATTCTTCATTCTTCATTTAAATTTAAATTTCCTTTCCCATTATATAATCATTCATATAATACCCGTTTCCTATCGGGAAATCTCCTTCTCTTAATTTCTTCATTCCCATACGCTCATAAAAGTGTATTGCCTTATTATTACGGTTTACGTTTAATTCCAGCATACATGGTTCCGGATGCACTTCCTTGATGTATTTTATGGCTTCACGAAACAGGAAACTTCCACAGTGCGCCCCTTGATAATAGGGGAGTACATAAATCTTTTGCAGATGAAACAGGTTGTCGCCTTCCGGTTGTACGGATACATATCCTGCTGCTTCACACTCTTCGTAGGCTATGAGGTACACATGTCCTTCTTCTTCCATTTGCTTACGGATATTCTCCAAAGAGTACATCCACTCCATCATATATTCGGTTTGTTCCTTTGAAAGTATTTCCTTGTAGGTTTCGGGAAATATCTGCCAGGCAAGTTTGTGAATCAATTCACAATCGGCGCTTGTCGCTTTTCTGATAGTAAACATATTTGTGGCGTTTATATTGTTAATCGGATACAAATATAGCATGCTTTATGAAACGGTGTATCTTAATCGGCCGAAATTATAATCCGGTGCATCAGAGCTTAGCGTCAAGGTATATGTGTTGCAAACCTTAGGAATAAAAGGCATAAACTTTAGGTATTGGCGGTGTAAAATCCGGGATTATTGTTAATTAATATAAATATAAAGTACTTTGCAATACATAGTACTAATATAATACATATATTTGTGCCATACAAAGAATGCCGGTAGGGCATCTTTGTTGTAATTAATAAAGCAAATTAATAATGAATAGATTATGGATGTTAATAATGTAAAGTCGCAAATGCGTAAAGGCATGCTTGAATATTGCATCATGCTATTGCTCCATAAAGAACCGGCTTACGCTTCGGATATTATACAAAAACTGAAAGAAGCCCGGTTGATTGTGGTGGAAGGAACGCTGTATCCGTTACTTACCCGTTTGAAGAATGATGATTTATTGAGTTACGAATGGATAGAGTCCACGCAAGGGCCGCCACGCAAATACTATAAGCTGACAGAGAAAGGGGAGCTGTTTTTAGGTGAGCTGGAAGTATCTTGGCGGGAATTAAGTGATACGGTCAATCATATAGCGAATAATTAGCGGTTGGCAATTATACATATTAGATAATAAAATAATAAATAAAAAACATATAACAATGAAAAAGACATTAACGGTAAACTTAGGCGGAACTGTTTTTCATATTGATGAAGACGCCTACCGTCTTTTGGATAATTATTTAAGTAATCTGAAGATACATTTCCGTAAGGAAGCCGGTGCAGACGAGATTATTGATGATATTGAGCGCCGTATTTCCGAGCTCTTTGCGGAGAAACTTACTGCGGGTTCGCAAGTGATTACCATTACTGATGTGGAAGAGGTTATTGCCCGTATGGGAAAACCGGAAGATATGGAAGCGGAAAACGATAGTGAGCCGTCGGTTGGCAATGCAACCCGTACTACGATACACCGCCGTCTTTACCGTAATCCGGATGATAAGTTACTGGGAGGTGTTATCAGCGGTATGGCTGCGTATTTGGGATGGGATGTGACTCTGCTCCGTCTGTTGTTGCTGGTTGTATTGATTTGTGGAGTAGGAACATTGATTCCGGTTTATATCGTTTGTTGGTTGGTTATTCCCGAAGCGCGTACAGCCGCCGAGAAACTGAGTATGCGCGGTGAAGCCGTTACGGTAGAAAATATAGGGAAGACCGTGACCGATGGTTTTGAAAAGGTTGCCAACGGTGTGAATGATTACATGAAATCCGATAAACCCCGTACTTTCTTGCAGAAGCTGGGTGATGCTTTGGTGATGGTGGCCGGTTGGTTTTTCAAAATCTGTCTGGTGATATTTGCCATTATTTGCAGCCCGCTATTGTTTGTGTTCGGAGTAGTATTTGTCGCGTTGCTTTTTGCGGCCGTAATGGTGGCTATTGGTGGCGGAGCTGCGCTTATCTCGATGTTCCCCACTTTTGATGTGATATTGCCTACTTCTCCGTTATCGGCTATTGTAATGTACATTGCGGGTATTTTGTTGGTGGGCATTCCATTGGTAAGTCTTGTTTGGGCAATATTCAGCCAGATATTTAAGTGGCAGCCGATGGCTTCCGGCTTGAAATGGACTTTGGTTATTCTTTGGATTGTGAGTGCAGCCGTCTTTGGTATCTGCTTCGCTATGCAGGGAGCAACCTTCCCGATATTGGGCATTCTGGTGTGATTAATAGAATAATATCCTATTGATGCATTGGTAAATAAGAAGTTAATAGAATATTTATAGCAAGTTAATATCATAAAGAAAGGAAGTTAACATCATCGTACCAACGATGTTAACTTCCTTTTTTCATATCCTTTTTTATCTGCTTTCTTTATTGTTTAGCCGGTTTCAGCCATTTATCCAGCCATTCAAAGAATGTACGCTGCCACAGAATACCGTTTTGCGGTTTCAGTACCCAATGGTTTTCATCGGGATAGATGAGCAATTCGGCAGGCACGCCGCGCATGACGGCTGCATCAAAAGCGGCCATAGCTTGGTTGGCGAGAATACGGAAATCCTTTTCACCGTGGATACAGAGAATAGGAGTGTCCCATTTGTCTACAAAGAGGTGAGGGGAGTTGGCAAACGTACGTTGGGCTGTGGCATTGTTCTTTTCCCAGTATGCGCCGCCCATATCCCAGTTGGCAAACCATTTTTCTTCGGTTTCCAGGTATTGCATTTCCATATTGAAGATGCCGTCATGGGCGATAAATGCTTTGAAACGTTTGTCGTGATGTCCTGCAAGCCAGTAAACGGAGAAACCGCCGAAGCTGGCGCCTACACAACCCAAACGGTCTTTATCGACAAACGGCTCTTTCGCTATTTCATCAATGGCGGTGAAATAATCCTTCATGCACTGACCGCCGTAATCGCCGCTGATAGCCTCATTCCATTCTACGCCGAATCCCGGAAGACCGCGACGGTTGGGAGCTACGATGATATAATCGTTGGCCGCCATAATCTGGAAATTCCAACGATAACTCCAGAACTGGCTGACAGGACTTTGAGGACCGCCTTCGCAGAAGAGCAGGGTAGGATACTTCTTGTTCGGGTCGAAGTGCGGCGGATAGATAACCCAGGTCAACATCTGCTTGCCGTCAGTGGTTTTCATCCAGCGTCCCTCTACCTTACCCATTTTCAGTTGGTCGTAGATTTGTTTGTTCTCGAAGGTGAGTTGCGTTACGGGATAAATCTCCTCTACCGGAGTATTGCTATCGGCATTGTTGTACGTATCGGTACCGAACATGCAGACAGGGAAAGGTTTGCTGTCCAACTGACCGATGGAGAAAATTTCGTCGCCCATGGACATGGAGTGGCGTTTGGCAATCATACTGTTACCGCATAAGGCCATCGAAGCATAGTCGTACATGCCGTTGGTCAGTTGGTATATATGTTTGTCATCTTCCAAACCGGTGTTGTAGATTTGGGTTCTGCCCTGCCATACACCCAGGAAGAAGATGCTTCGCGAGTCTTTATTCCACAAGAAAGCGTCTACATTGGATTGGAATCCTTGGCTGACGAAACGTTTCTCTCCGGTAGCACGGTCCATTACACACAGGCGGTTGAGGTCTGCCTCATAGCCGTCGCGCTCCATACTCTGCCATGCGATGTATTTGCCGTCCGGAGAATATTGCGGATTGGTGTCGTAGCCCGCCATTTCGGTTTGACCGTCGGAAGCTTTCGCATCCTGTTTGCAAAGGTTGACGAAGCCGCCTTTCTGTACATCGTATTCATAGATATCCGAGTCGGTAGAAATAGCATATGCCAGTCCCGTTTTCATACGGCAGGTGAAAGCCACTTTATCCGATGCGGGGCTCCACGCCAGTTGCTCGATGCCGCCGAAAGGCTTCATCGGACTTTCATAGGGAAGTCCTTCAAGGATGTCTTTCACATTACTGATGCCATTGCCGTCGAATTCGGCAACGAAAGGATGCGGAGCGGTCGTTACCCATTCATCCCAATGTTTGTACATCAAATCGGTAACGATGATGCCGGTTGCCTTGGGCAAATCGGGATGCTTGTCGGCGGTGCTCTGCACGGTCTTTACTTGAGCGATGAAAAGTAATTTCTTACCATCGGGCGAGAAAGCAAATCCTTCGATATCTCCGTCATACTGAGTGAGTTGTTTGCGTTCCGTACCGTCCGGATTCATTTCCCATACTTGGCTACTACCGCTTTCATTGCACAGGAAAGCGATTTTCTTGCCGTCCTTAATCCAGGCAGGCTGGCTTTCCTGCCAATTGTCACGAGTAATTTGCTTGTTATTGCTGCCGTCGGCATTCATAACAAACAGTTCATTATTGCTCTTATTCTCGGGCACGCTGTAATAAGCTACCGAATAAGCAATCTGTTTCTCGTCGGGCGATACGGCTACGCTGCCGATACGTCCCATTGCCCAAAGCGCTTCAGGCGTCATACGCTGACCTTCGATTTTTATATCCGATCTCTCGATAAGCGCTCCGTTTTGTCCTGCTTCTTTGGTTCCGCCGCAGGATGCCAACATCATTGCTGCCGACATAAATAATAGGTTTGATTGTTTCATATATGTTTGAAGATTTATTTTGGTAGCGAAGATAGGGAATTAATTTAAATTTTCTTCAGACTCCATTTTCCTTTCTTCATATAGAAGTAACAAAGCACTAAAATACCTACGGAATAAACTATTTCCGATGTCCATGCAAATGCCACGTCTAACTTCAGATAGGCCACAATGTATGTGATATAGCAGGTGTAAATTACCAGCGTTATCAGCTCCAAGGCCAAGGCGGTACGTGTGTTACCCGTTCCCGATACGGACTGAAAATATACATTGGCCGGTACGAGAAACAAGTAAGCGGAGCAAAGCACCCACAGCGAGGGGATAGCCGCCTCTTGCAATTCCGGCATATCCGTATACACGCCCAATATCAATTTGGGGAACAGGGCGAAGAATACGGCAAACGGCAATACGAAAGCGTACGCGATACGTATATGTTGCCGTATTGTTCCGGGTACGCAGCTGATGTTTCCCGCTCCGATAAGGTTGCTGACCAATGAGCCACAGGTCGACGCGAATGCCATCATCACCATAAACATGATTCCCGATACGTTACGGATGATATTTGTGATGGCCAGCGAACGTTCTCCCAAATGTTCTACGTAGAGGAACAGCAGGAACCAAGTAGAGAGTGACAGGAAATTCTGTACCATTGTCCAAAAAGAAACGTTGAGCATACGCTTGAGTATGTTCCAACGGATGCCCGGTATCTTGTCCAGCCCATATTTGCGGATATCAATGCGGTTGCGGGTATAGATGATGAAGAATATCAATGAAACCAATTCCGCCAATGACGAGCCGATGGCCGCTCCGGCAATGCCGAGGACAGGGAAGCCGAACTTGCCGAATATCAGGATATAGTTGAAGACGACGTTGCTCAATACCATGACGATTGAGTTCAATGTCAGTGTTTTGGTTTGTGTCGTTCCCAGGAAAAACGCACGGAACATTACCGCCGTAAAGGAGAAGAAGAAACCGAAGACACGCCAGTTGAGATAACTCATTGCCGCATCGTAAATATGCTCGGAAGAGACAAGCCGCTTCAATATCACCGGAGCAAAGCTATAACAGACGACAAACATAACCGCTGCCATTCCTAATTGAAAATAGATGCCTTGATAGAACAAGTTGCCTATTTCTTTATATTGCTGCTCACCGTTACGCCGTGCAATCAGAATTTGCGCTCCGATACTGAAACCGAAGGCCACCATGAACATTACTATATAGAAGATACCCGCAATGGCAGATGCTCCTAATTCTATTTCGCCTACACGTCCCAGAAAGGCGGTGTCTGTCATACCGATCATCTGCTCCATGAGCAAACTGATTAGGATAGGGTAGGCTATAAGCCAAATTTCTTTGTAGGTGTACTTAGTTTGCATATTCGATAGATAGTTTTTTTGATATACTTGAAAAAATCATTTGATATACTTGATAACCCTTTTTGATGTACTTGAAAAAGGAAAAGAAAGCCGGGCAATGCGAATTGTCCGGCTCCCTTCTGAAAAAATATCTTGAACGGAAGTTTTATTTCCTGTTCTGTTTTTCTTTCATAATCTGTTCTTGCTGCTTTTGCATGGCTTCAAGACGGGCGGCAAAGCCGGTTTTCTTCATTTTCTTCGGGTCTTTCTTCTTCGCTTCCAGTTGTGCAAGAAGAGCTTCCTCATTAGTCATCTTACGCATGATGAGCGTAGTCACTACGCTGATAAGCGTGGAAATGAAGTAGTAATAGTTCAGTCCCGAAGGATAATCGTTCAATATGAACAGGAACATAACAGGCATCAGGTATGACATCCATTTCATAGCCGCCATTTGCGGATTGGCGCCGGTATCCTGCTGCTGCATCATAAACCTGGTGTTCAGAATATTTGTTACGGTCATCAACAAACAGAATAAACTGAGGTGACTGCCCAGGAACGGAATATGGAACGGGAAGTTGATGAATGCGTCGTATGTAGACAAGTCATCGGCCCACAAGAAACTTTGCTGGCGAAGCTCGATAGCACTCGGTACGAACATAAACAAGGCCATTAAGATGGGGAACTGAATCAGCATAGGCAAACATCCGCCCATCGGGCTGACACCGTACTGGCTATACAATCCCATTACTTCCTGCTGTTTCTTCATGGCATCTTCCTGCTTGGGATATTTCTTGCCGATTTCGTCGATTTTAGGTTTCAGGACGCGCATTTTAGCAGAAGAAATATACGTTTTCCAGGTTGCGGGGAATACCACTGCTTTTACAATCAGTGTCATCAGCAACAAAACGATACCCATGCTCAATCCCCAGCTGGATAACCAGTCGAAGATGTTGATGGTGAACCATTTGTTTATCCAGCGGATTAACGGCCAGCCCAAGTATACCAAGCGGTTGAGTTCCCACTTATCCTCACGTCCCTTATCGAGCGCAGTCAGTGTTTTGTAGTGGTTCGGACCGAAGTAGAAGAACAGTTGAGTAGGAGTTTTACCCGTCGGATCGAAAGCCGTACTCATTTCAGCGGAATAATCCTTGATATATCCGCTGCCCTGCGCTTCCATTTTTGAGTTTAACTTGGTCTTTTCAAAGTCTGCATCGGCCAGGAATACAGAAGAGAAGAACTGATTCTTGAAAGCAATCCAGTCCAAACGTTCTGCGACTTCTTTTTCATCATTCTTACCGGCGGATAGATAGTCGGTTCCGTCTCCGGTAATTTTATAAGTCAGTTCCGACAAACGGTTTTCGTACGTATATCCCTTTTCTATCTGGCGTGCACGTTGCGACCACTCGATATCCACATAGTCGGTACTTGCCAGTTTGTTTGCCATGCCTGTTGCGTCAATCGTAAAGTCTACCAGATAGGTGTCATTATGCATGGCATAATTAAAGTCGATATAGCTGGCGCTATCTGCCGACAAACGCATGGTTACGGTACTGTCCGTACGGTTTACCACTGTAAAGTAGTAATCTTCCGTCTGTATCGTTTCCTTTTTGTTGTAGAAAAGGAAGTTCATGGAAGCGTCGTCGCCGCTGAATAAAGTAACAGGAGTCTTCTTGTCCTGTCCCATATACTCTTTCAACGTAGCTGATGAAATACGTCCGCCTTTAGTGGCTACCGTCAGTTCCGCCAGGTTGTTTTGTATTGTAACCTGTGAGTCGGTTCCTTGAAGCGCATTAAAGAATAGGGCGGTGGAATCTGCCGTTTGAGCTTCTTTGTCATTAGCCAGGGCGGCTTCCGCCTTTGCTTTCAGGTCAGCTTCGCGTTGTTGTACTTGGGCTATGGAGTCATAATAACGTTGCTGTGCGGCCAGCTGCTCCTTGCTCGGACGGCTTAGGAAACTGAATCCGACTAACAAAACGGCTATTAGGACAAGGCCTGTGATGGTATTTTTATCCATTTAGTCAAATATGAATTATCTATTATTAATTAGTAATGATTACTTCTTTTCATTTTCAATCGCAGCTTTCACAAAGGCTACGAACAACGGGTGCGGGTGTAATACTGTACTGCTGTATTCCGGGTGGAACTGGGTTCCTACAAACCATTTCAATGCAGGAATTTCCACGATTTCCACTAAATCGGATTCCGGATTGATACCTACGCATTTCATGCCTGCTGCCTCATATTCCGTTTTATAGGCGGAATTAAACTCGTAACGGTGGCGATGACGCTCCTGTATGTGCTCTGTTCCGTAGGCTTCGTATGCTTTGCTGCCTTCTTGCAATACGCACTCATAGGCGCCCAAGCGCATGGTACCACCCATATTGGTAATGGATTTTTGTTCCTCCATGATGTCGATAACGTTGTGAGGAGTCTTTTCATCCATTTCGCGTGAATTGGCGTCTGCGTATCCCAAGACATTGCGGGCGAATTCGATGGCGATGCACTGCATGCCCAAGCAAATACCGAATGTCGGAATATCGTGCGTACGCGCATATTTGATAGCTACAAATTTACCTGCGATGCCGCGTTCGCCGAAGCCCGGTCCGATGAGAACACCCGACATACCTTTTAATGCTTCCGCTACATTTTCGTCTGTCAGCTTTTCGCTGTTTACAAAATCTACGGATACCTTGCGGTCATTATATGTTCCGGCTTGTGAAAGGGCTTCGCGGATGGATTTGTAAGCATCCTGCAAGTCGTATTTACCCACCAGCGCAATGTGTACCGGTTCTGTTGTTTCTGCCTTATGACGACGTTCGAGGAAAGCGCGCCAGGGGCCCAGTCCCGGAGTGTCGCCCACAGGAAGTCCCATTTTTTTCAAAATGGTTTCATCCAATCCCTGAGCTTGCATCAAGATAGGCACTTCATAGATAGTCGGCGCATCAATGCTCTGTACAACGGCATTTTCATCCACGTTACAGAAAAGGGCTACCTTCTTGCGTAAATTGGTGCTCAATTCGTGTTCCGTACGGAGCACAAGCACGTCGGGCTGAATTCCGGCGCTTTGCAATTCTTTTACGGAATGCTGGGTGGGTTTTGTTTTCAATTCACCGGCAGCGGCGAGGTAGGGCACATAAGTAAGGTGTACGCATAACGCGTCTTTACCCAGTTCCCATTTCAGCTGGCGGATACTCTCCAAATACGGAAGAGACTCGATGTCACCTACCGTACCGCCGATTTCAGTAATAACAAAATCGAACTTGTATTTGTTGCCCAACAGCTTTACGTTACGCTTGATTTCATCTGTGATATGAGGAATCACCTGAATGGTCTTTCCCAGATAATCGCCGCGACGCTCTTTGTCGATAACGCTCTTATAGATACGTCCGGTTGTAATGTTGTTAGCTTTGGTAGTCTGGATGCCCAGGAAGCGTTCATAGTGTCCCAAGTCAAGGTCAGCTTCGTGACCGTCTACCGTTACGTAGCATTCTCCGTGTTCATAAGGGTTCAGTGTGCCCGGGTCGATATTGATATACGGGTCGAACTTTTGAATCGTTACTTTATAACCTCTTGCTTGCAATAATTTACCGATGGATGACGAAATAATACCTTTACCTAATGAAGAGGCAACGCCACCGGTGACGAAAATATACTTTGTTTCTCCCACAGCTATACTGTTTTTAAATGTTTTCTCTAAAAATTAAAGCGCAAAATTATGAAAAAAAAGAGGAAGTACATAACAGTTTAGTGAAAACAATTATAAAAAGTGGAATATGTGCGCATAATAAGGTTCTGATAAACTTTCACTTCCTACCTTTTGTTATCTGAACATTTTGATTTAATTTTGCGTTCAAATATAGATTTTAAGAAAAAAGTATGAGGAATAGACGCGTTTTAATAGGATTGGTTGCCGCACTACTTTCATTTCCGGTGATAGCTCAGAATTCTGCAAAGAATATAAAGAAACAGGCTGTAACGGAGAATGCGGATACATTGTCGGGTATTTGGAGTCAAAACTGGATATTGAAGCTGAAACCTTACAATGATGGATATCGGTTGGATACGGTCTCTGTGTTGTATGAGAAGTATTTCGGGGTACTGAATTATTTGAATGATCCGGCTACTCCCGAACGCTACATCGCGTACAATCCGAATTACTACCGCATGTTCGTTCCCACTACTTATTATTATGCTCCGATGGAACGTATGTCGCAGGTCAACTGGACTTTTCAGAAACCTGATACGGTACCTGCCCTGACAAAAGAGCTTTTGCCTTTCGATACATTGAGCTTCTTGTCGAAAGAGAATGCCAATAAGGTTGTGGATCGTGTGATGATGAGTACGTATATCAATCGCCCGGATTTAGTGGTAATGACTGAAAAGGAGATTAAAAAGAAGAAATTGTTCAAAGATAATATAGAAAAGGAAGTTTCTTCCAAACCTTCCGTAGCAAAGCTTTTTGCCCAAGAGAAAATGGTGGGAGTGAAGGAAGAAGCTGAAGTTGTGATACAGAAGCCTAACTGGTGGGTGACCGGCGGAAACGGTTCGTTGCAGATTACGCAAAACTATATTTCCGATAACTGGTACAAAGGTGGTGAAAGTACCAACGCTTTGCTTGCCAACTTGCAGTTGTTTGCCAATTACAATGATAAAGAGAAGGTTCAATGGGAGAATATGCTGGACGCTAAATTAGGTTTCAGCTCCGCGCCTTCCGATGAATTTCACGATTATTTGGTAAGTACCGACCAACTTCGTATTTATAGTAAATTGGGTATTCAGGCTGCATCCAAATGGTACTATACCGTTTCTACGGAATTTAAAACGCAGTTCTGCCATGGTTATAAAGCAAACAGTGAGGAACTGGTTTCTGCATTCTTCGCTCCGGCGGATTGGTCATCCAGTATCGGTATGGATTATAAATTGAAAAAGAAAAAGTTCAACTTATCTGTTTTCATAGCTCCGTTGACTTATATGCTGCGCTATGTAGGCAATAAAGATGTGGATGAAGTGAAGTTTGGTTTGGATGAGGGCACATGCGTCAAGCACAATTTCGGTTCTCAAATACAGCCGACTTTGTCATGGACTATCATTCCTTCCATTGTTTTGGACTCACGGCTGGATTTCCAGACCAGTTATGAATGGACGCGTATCGAGTGGGAAAATACGGTTAATTTTGTGTTGAACCGTTATCTTTCCACCAAGCTCTATGTTCATGCCCGTTTTGATGATAGCGCCAAGCCGACCGAAGGAGACAGCTATTTCCAAGTAAAGGAATTGTTGAGTTTTGGTATCAATTACAAATGGTAACCATATATATTGTTAACGGCTGAAAAGAGCGCTCCGTTGGATGACAACGGAGCGCTCTTTTTCTTTTTCCGGTAGAAAAAATCAAGAAAAATCACTAAAATCAGGAAAAAGAACGTTTACGCACACAGAAAAAGTTATCTAATCCCTTGCAGTTCGCAAATAATGCGTAAATTTGCCGCGATTTGTAATGCACACTTTGCAAAATGGCGAATACTATAAAACATCAGGGTATTGTGGAAAACATAAACGGTTCTCATCTTCAAGTGAGAATTATTCAAACTTCGGCATGCGCTTCATGCAGTATCAAAGGACATTGCAGTTCCGCCGATACGAAAGAGAAGCTCATCGATGTTACAGACGATAACGTATCTTCCTATCAGCCGGGTGACCGTGTATGGGTTATCGGCGAATTATCGATGGGAGTGATGGCGGTTCTGTTAGCCTTTATACTACCTTTTTTTGTTTTAATCTTTTCCCTTTTTATCTTTATGGCTATATGGAATGACGAGTTGGGTTCGGCGCTTTGCTCGTTGGCTCTCCTTATACCTTATTACTATATATTGTGGCTGAACAAGTCGCGGTTGGGAAAGAAGTTCTCTTTCTCAATAAGCCCCATGAACTAACTAATACATAAAACAAATAATTAATAAACAACTAATTTATGAATGTAATTCTGATTGCAGTAATTTCATTGGGAGCGATAGCGCTGGTGTCAGCGGCTATTCTTTATGTAGCTTCCAAGAAATTTGCCGTGTATGAAGATCCGCGAATTGCACAGGTGGCAGAAGTGCTTCCCCAAGCAAATTGCGGTGGATGTGGTTACCCGGGTTGTAGCGGATTTGCCGATGCTTGCGTGAAGGCCGGTTCGCTTGAAGGTAAACTTTGTCCGGTGGGTGGACAACCCGTTATGACTAAGGTTGCTGAAATCCTGGGATTGGATGCTGCCGCCGCCGAACCGATGGTTGCAGTGGTTAGATGTAACGGAACATGCGCTAACCGTCCTCGCGTCAATCAATATGACGGCGCAAAGAGTTGTGCTATCGCATCTTCTCTTTACGGTGGTGAAACCGGTTGCAGCTTTGGCTGCTTGGGCTGTGGCGACTGTGTGGTTTCCTGTCAGTTCGATGCTATTCACATGAATCCCGAAACCGGACTTCCGGAGGTGGATGAAGCGAAATGTACTGCTTGTGGCGCATGCGCTAAGGCTTGTCCGAGAAACATTATTGAAATCCGCCCGCAAGGTAAGAAATCCCGCCGGGTGTATGTACAATGTGTAAACAAGGATAAGGGTGCTGTGGCACGTAAGGCTTGTACCGTAGCTTGTATCGGTTGCGGCAAGTGTGTGAAAGTATGTCCGTTCGAAGCAATTACATTGGAAAATAATCTGGCCTATATCGACCCGAATAAGTGTAAATCTTGCCGTAAGTGCGAAGAAGTTTGTCCGCAGGGCACAATTATAGCACTGAACTTCCCGCCGCGTAAGCCAAAGGCAGAGGGGGAAACTCCGGTTGCGGCTCCTAAGGCAACAGAAGCGCCGAAAGCAGAGGCATAATATTAAAAGAAATTAAACGACTAAAAATACAGAATTGTATGTTGAAGACATTTTCAATTGGTGGAGTTCATCCACACGAAAATAAACTTTCAGCACATCAGCCTATCGTGAAGGCAGAGATTCCGGCAAAAGCCGTTATCTTATTGAGCCAGCATATCGGTGCTCCTGCAAAGCCTATCGTAGCTAAAGGTGATGTTGTGAAAGTAGGTACAAAGATTGCCGAACCCGGCGGCTTCGTATCGGCAGCCATCCATTCGTCTGTCAGCGGAAAGGTCGCTAAAATTGACACAGTTGTCGATGCCAGCGGATACGCTAAACCGGCTATCTTCATTGATGTAGAGGGAGATGAGTGGGAAGAATCCATCGACCGTACCGATACGTTGGTAAAAGAGTGTAACCTCACAGCCGAGGAAATCGTGAAGAAGATTGCGGACGCCGGTATCGTAGGTTTGGGCGGCGCTTGTTTCCCGACACAAGTAAAATTGTGTCCGCCGCCTGCATTTAAGGCGGAATGTGTCATTATCAATGCCGTAGAGTGCGAACCGTATCTGACCGCCGACCATCAGTTAATGCTGGAGCATGCCGAAGAGATAATGGTAGGTGTTTCTATTTTGATGAAAGCCGTTAAAGTAAACAAGGCATTTATCGGTATCGAGAACAATAAACCCGATGCTATCCAGCTGATGACGAAAGTAGCCGCCGGTTATGCCGGTATCGAGGTTGTGCCTTTGAAAGTGCAATATCCGCAAGGCGGTGAAAAACAGTTGATTGACGCTGTTATCAGCCGTCAGGTTGCTGCCGGCGCATTGCCTATCTCTACGGGTGCTGTGGTGCAGAATGTAGGTACCGCATTTGCCGTATATCAGGCTGTGCAGAAGAATAAGCCGCTGTTTGAACGCGTTATTACCGTTACCGGTAAATCTTTGTCCAAACCCTCTAACTTCCTGGCACGTATCGGTACGCCGATGAAGCAGCTGATTGATGCTTGTGGCGGTTTGCCCGAAGATACGGGTAAGGTTATCGGCGGTGGACCGATGATGGGTAAAGCTCTGGTAAATACCGATGTGCCGACAGCTAAAGGCAGTTCCGGTATTCTGATTATGAACGATAAAGAGGCTAAGCGCGGTGAGGTACAACCGTGTATCCGTTGCGCCAAATGCGTAGGTGCTTGTCCGATGGGACTGGAACCCTACTTGCTTGCTACTGTATCGGCTCACGGAGACTTTGAGAGAGTAGAGAAAGAAGATATCATGTCATGTATCGAATGCGGCTCATGCCAGTTCACTTGTCCTTCCAACCGTCCGATGTTGGACTACATCCGTTTAGGTAAGGGAAAAGTAGGAGCGATGATACGTGCACGTCAAGTAAAAAAATGAAAGAATTAATTTAGTATAATCTTATGAATAAATTAATCGTATCCCTTTCGCCCCATGTTCACGGCGGTGATAGCGTAAAGAAGAATATGTACGGCGTGCTTATAGCATTGATTCCTGCATTTCTTGTATCGCTTTACTTTTTCGGACTGGGCGCACTGATTGTTACGGCTACTTCCGTAGCGGCCTGCTTGTTCTTTGAATGGGCTATCGGCAAATTCCTGATGAAGAAAGAAACCACAACTATCTGTGACGGCTCTGCCATTATCACCGGTGTGTTGCTGGCCTTCAACCTGCCTTCCAATCTTCCTATCTGGATTATCATTTTAGGCGCATTGTTTGCTATCGGCGTAGGCAAAATGTCTTTCGGTGGTCTGGGCTGTAATCCTTTTAATCCGGCATTGGCAGGACGTGTGTTCTTGCTGCTGTCATTCCCTGTGCAGATGACTACATGGCCTGCCGTGGGACAGTTGACCGCTTATACGGATGCCACTACGGCTGCTACACCGTTGGCTATTATGAAAGGTGTAATCAGCGGTGCTCCGGGAATGTCTTTAAGCGACCTTCCTGCATCTTTCGACCTGCTGATCGGTAATAACGGCGGTTGTTTGGGTGAAGTCAGCGCATTGGCTCTGCTATTGGGATTGGCTTATATGTTGTGGAAGAAGATTATAACCTGGCATATTCCTGTTTCCATCTTGGTAACGGTATTTGTTTTTTCCGGTATCATGTATTGGACTAATCCGGAAATCTATGTGTCTCCGGTGATACAACTGCTGTCCGGCGGTTTGATGTTGGGTGCTATCTTCATGGCTACGGACTATGTCACTTCTCCGATGAGCCATAAGGGAATGTTGATTTACGGCGTATGTATCGGTTTGCTGACAGTCATCATCCGTCTGTTCGGTGCATATCCCGAAGGTATGTCGTTCGCTATTCTGATTATGAATGCGTTCACTCCGCTGATTAACACGTATGTTAAACCTAAACGCTTTGGGGAGGTAGCGAAGAAGAAATGAAAAAGTTAGAATCATCCTTAAAGAATATGTTGCTGGTGCTTACGGGAGTTACTGCTATTTCCGTAGCCTTGCTGGCCTATGTCAACGAATTGACAAAAGAACCTATTGCGCAAGCCAATGCCAAGACCTTGAGCGATGCAGTCAGTGCAGTTGTTCCCGGTTTTGACAATGACCCGATTGCGGAAAAGAAAACCCAAGAGGTTAACGGTGTTGAATACTCCGTATATCCCGCCACCAAAGAAGGTAAATTCATTGGCGCGGCTGTTGAAGCGGCAGCCATGGGCTTCGGCGGTGAACTGAAAGTCCTGGTCGGTTTCGATGCTGAGGGCAAGATTATCGATTACTCCTTGCTGTCGCACGTAGAAACTCCGGGATTGGGTTCCAAGGCTGCCGATTGGTTTAAGAAAGGAAACAAGGGAGATATTACGGGTATGAATCCCGGTGAAGCTCCTCTGACTGTAAGTAAAGACGGTGGTAAAGTAGACGCTATTACAGCTTCAACCATTACTTCACGTGCGTTCCTGAACGCTGTAAATGTTGCATACGCTGCGTATGCCGGTCAAAACACAGCCGATGGAGCTACGGGAGCTACTCAAAAGAATGTGGAAGAAGCCGCTGATACCAATACGGCTACGGGAGCTACCATTAAAGTTGAACTCACTGATTCTGTCAGTGCTAAATAAGAAAGGAGTAGAGATATGAATAATTTTAAAGTATTGATGAACGGGATTGTTAAAGAGAATCCTACGTTTGTGCTCCTGCTTGGTATGTGTCCTACACTGGGTACTACTTCATCTGCCATCAACGGTATGGGTATGGGCTTGGCTACGGCATTCGTACTGATATGTTCCAATGTGGTGATTTCTGCGATTAAGAATCTTATTCCGGATATGGTACGTATTCCTGCGTTTGTGGTCGTTATCGCATCATTCGTAACATTATTGCAGATGATAATGCAAGCTTATGTTCCTGCATTGTATGCGACGTTAGGCTTATTTATTCCGTTGATTGTGGTAAACTGTATCCTGCTGGGACGTGCCGAAGCTTTTGCCGCCAAAAACGGTCCGGTGGCTTCTATGTTCGATGGTTTGGGCATGGGACTCGGTTTTACTTTAGGTTTGACTTTGCTGGGCGCTGTTCGCGAATTCCTGGGCACGGGTAAGATTTTCAATCTTACGATTCTTCCCGAAGAATACGGAATGTTGGTGTTTGTACTTGCTCCGGGTGCATTTATTGCGTTGGGATACCTCATTGCGTTGGTTAACAGCTTCAAGAAAGCGTAGTTTGTAATTCATAATTAGAATTGATATTATGGAATATATATTGATATTTATCTCGGCAATCTTTGTCAATAACATTGTGTTGTCGCAGTTCTTGGGTATTTGTCCGTTCCTGGGTGTGTCCAAGAAAGTGGAGACGGCGTTGGGTATGTCGGCAGCGGTGGCTTTCGTGCTTACCATTGCAACAATCGTAACGTTCCTCATTCAGAAGTATGTGCTCGATGCTTTCGATTTAGGGTATCTTCAAACCATCACCTTTATCCTTGTGATTGCCGCATTGGTGCAGATGGTGGAAATTATCCTGAAAAAAGTATCCCCTTCTTTATATCAGGCTTTAGGTGTATTCTTGCCTTTGATTACGACGAACTGTTGTATTCTCGGTGTAGCTATTCTCGTTATCCAGAAAGATTACGATTTGCTGACCGGTGTGGTTTACGCATTCTCCACTGCCCTTGGCTTTGGTTTAGCGTTGACACTCTTTGCGGGTTTACGCGAACAGATGAGCTTGGTAAACATACCGAAAGGCATGCAGGGAACTCCGATAGCTTTGATTACCGCCGGTTTGCTGGCTATGGCATTTATGGGCTTCTCCGGTGTAGTTAAAATCTAAGATATACTTGGAAGTCAAGATAAGGCGAAAGAGCTGTTCTCTTTGTAAAAGAAGAGGATAGCTCTTTCGCTTTGTCTTTTATATGAGGAGTTATCGCGCACGGTCAGGGTGGAGTAATCTTTCGCTAATTTTTCTCCGCCATGTATATACTTTATGAATTTATTTCCTTACATTTGTGGCCTAGTGATAACCTAAAAGCTAAATTATCTATTTAATATGAAAGAGAAAATCTTGGTTACAGGCGGAACCGGCTATATCGGTTCTCATACTGTTGTAGAACTTCAAAACGCAGGCTATGAAGTTGTTATTATTGATAATCTGTCAAATTCCAGCGCAGATGTTGTAGACAATATCGAAAAAGTATCGGGTATCCGTCCCGTATTTGAGAAATTGGATTGCTTGGATTATGCCGGTCTTGACGCTGTGTTCGCTAAATATAAAGGTATCAAAGCAATTATTCATTTTGCAGCGAGCAAAGCTGTGGGAGAGTCTGTGGAAAAGCCGTTGCTGTATTATCGCAACAACTTGGTTTCTTTGATAAATCTGCTCGAACTGATGCCTAAACATGGAGTGGAGGGTATTGTATTCTCTTCTTCTTGTACTGTATATGGTCAGCCCGACCAACTCCCTGTCACGGAAGAAGCTCCTATAAAGAAGGCGGAATCCCCGTACGGAAATACGAAGCAAATCAACGAAGAGATTGTTCGTGATACAGTTGCTTCCGGCGCTCCTATCAATGCTATCTTGCTGCGTTATTTCAATCCGATAGGCGCTCATCCTACGGCATTGCTTGGTGAATTGCCTAACGGTGTGCCGCAGAACTTGATACCGTATCTTACTCAGACTGCTATCGGTATCCGTGAGAAGCTGAGTGTGTTCGGTGATGATTATGATACTCCTGACGGTTCTTGCATCCGCGATTTCATTAATGTGGTGGATTTGGCAAAGGCTCATGTCGTAGCTATCCGTCGTATTTTGGAGAAGAAACAGAAAGAGAAAGTTGAAGTATTCAATATCGGTACAGGACGGGGTCTTTCCGTATTGGAGCTGATTAACGCATTTGAGAAGGCTACCGGCGTGAAGTTGAATTATCAGATTGTGGGCCGTCGTGCCGGAGATATTGAAAAAGTATGGGCTAATCCTGAACTGGCTAACAATGAATTAGGCTGGAAAGCGGAAGAGGGTATTGAAGATACTTTACGTTCCGCATGGAATTGGCAGTTGAAACTTCGTGAAAGAGGTATTCAATAAGAATAAACGGATTTGTGTTTTTTAACAGATAGAAAATAAACAAATGCTTCCCCGCATTTGTTTATTACATGCAAATCAGCCTGAAGCTGCTTATGTATATGTGAATATCCGTAATTAGTACATATGCCTCCCCGGCATAGACAGGTAAGATTGCATAGTAGTTTTGTCGTGTTTTATTTTGTGTTTGTGTTGTGAATAAGCCTTGTCGCGAGACAGGGCTTATTTTTTGTTTTTTTCATTAGTTTTGTCACATTTGTTACAATCGGGAGTTCTTCCTTGCTTTATCTTTGCAAGAAAAAAGATTATGGAACAGTTACACGCTCATGAAGTTCTTCACATGATGGAAGGCAACAGTTATACGGAATTGTCGTTAAAAGAAGCAATCGTTCGCAAGTTCGGTAAAGACCAGCGGTTCTATGCTTGTTCGGCTGATAATATGGACATCGATACTCTTATTGAATTTCTTAAAATGAAAGGTAAGTTTATGCCTGCCGGCAATGGATTTACGGTAGATGTTACCAAGGTCTGCAATCATTGATTATCTTGAATATTCTTCCCATACGGAATTGAATATATTTGTACTTGGCATAAGAAACATACATGTATTTCTTATGCCAAGTTTCTTTTTGAAATAAACTTAGAATCTTGTTCGCCGATATTTATTGGTGGAATATGAGGCGCAATTAACTGTTTTTTATAATTAGGTGCATTACTAATTGTTAACCAACGTTATTGTATATGGAACAAATTGTTCCTATTGTAGTATAAATCGTTCAAAATCGTATAATTTATAGAAAAAAAGCTTTTAAGGAGAACAATTAGACGTGATTTGTTTATACATTTGCGAGGTTGTTTATGTAACTATTTTAAATGAACAAATAGCCTGACGCAAATGTTAAGAGAGCAAGTGAAATTGGATGATGAAGGACGCGACATGGCTGGTAGAAGATTTACGCGACGACTTACAACTTTACTGGATAATAATTAAGAAAACAGAATATAAAAAGATTGCTTATGTCACAGATTGTTGGACATATCTCTCAGGTTATCGGACCTGTTGTAGACGTCTATTTTGAAGGTACAGAGGCAGAACTGATGCTGCCAAGCATTCACGACGCGCTGGAAATAAAAAAGAACCACGGTAAGAGACTGATTGTGGAAGTACAACAGCACATTGGTGAAAACACCGTGAGAACCGTAGCTATGGATAGTACGGACGGTTTACAGAGAGGTATGAAAGTTTACCCGTTAGGCGGACCTATCACCATGCCGATAGGAGAACAAATCAAAGGCCGCTTGATGAACGTTGTGGGCGACTCTATCGACGGAATGAAAGAATTGGATCGTGCCGGCGCTTATCCCATTCACCGCGAACCCCCTAAATTTGAAGATTTGACTACCGTACAGGAAGTTCTCTATACGGGTATCAAGGTTATCGACTTGCTGGAACCATACAGTAAGGGCGGTAAGATTGGTTTGTTTGGTGGCGCAGGTGTAGGTAAGACTGTATTAATTCAGGAGTTAATCAATAATATCGCCAAGAAACAGAATGGTTTTTCTGTGTTTGCCGGAGTAGGAGAGCGTACCCGTGAAGGTAACGACCTGCTGAGGGAAATGATTGAATCCGGTGTGATCCGCTATGGCGAAGAATTCAAGAAAGGAATGGAAGAAGGTCATTGGGACCTTTCCAAAGTTGATTATAACGAAGTGGCTAAATCGCAGGTATCCTTGATATTCGGTCAGATGAACGAACCGCCGGGTGCACGTCAGTCTGTTGCATTGTCCGGTCTGACGGTAGCCGAGTCTTTCCGTGATATGGGTTCCGAGACGAATGGCCCGCGCGATATATTGTTCTTTATTGATAATATATTTCGTTTCACTCAGGCAGGTTCCGAGGTGTCCGCATTGTTGGGACGTATGCCTTCGGCCGTAGGTTATCAGCCGACACTGGCAACGGAAATGGGCGCTATGCAGGAACGTATTACTTCTACGCGCAACGGTTCTATTACTTCTGTACAGGCTGTTTATGTGCCTGCCGACGACTTGACCGACCCTGCGCCTGCCACTACCTTTACGCATTTGGACGCAACAACGGTATTGAGCCGTAAGATTACCGAGCTCGGTATTTATCCGGCTGTCGACCCGTTGGAGTCCACCTCGCGTATTCTCGACCCGCACATTGTAGGTCAGGAACACTACGAAGTAGCTCAACGTGTAAAGCAGATTCTTCAGCGCAACAAAGAATTACAGGATATTATTTCCATCCTCGGTATGGAAGAACTCTCGGATGCCGACCGCACATTGGTAAATCGCGCTCGTCGCGTACAGCGTTTCTTGTCCCAGCCTTTTGCCGTAGCCGAACAGTTTACCGGAGTTCCCGGTACGATGGTCTCTATCGAAGATACCATCAAAGGCTTTAAGATGATTCTGGACGGTGAAGTTGACTATCTGCCCGAACCGGCTTTCCTGAATGTCGGAACTATTGAAGAAGCGATAGAGAAAGGTAAGAAGTTGTTGGAACAGGCAAAGAAGTAGTTTGAATATTTAAATTTCAATAGACTAAAAAAATGAAGGGACTGCATTTGGATATTGTATCGCCGGATAAGGAAATCTTCAATGGCGAGGTCGACAGTGTTACATTGCCGGGTACGCTTGGTTCGTTTACTATTTTGTCGCAACATGCGCCCATCGTGTCTTCGCTCAAAGCCGGTACACTGGCTTATGTAACAAAAGACGGAGAAGAGCATGTACAGGATATTCATGGCGGTTTTGTGGAGATGAACGGCAACAAAGTTTCGGTTTGCGTAGACTGACCCCTTTTGATTTTGAACCTTAAATTGAATCGATGTGAGTATTACAAAACGAAATTATTTGTGGCAGGTAGCGCTCTTAACGGTATTGGTAGGCGGTATAGGCGGTTGGGCTTATTATTCGGTATTCCCGCATCACTATTTTGGCGGTTATCCGTTGATACCGATTTTCTTCTTGGTTTTCGGTGTGTTTATGATAAGCATGGTCGAAAGCTGCCGTCACCGGATGCCGGGGCGGATGTTGCAGATATACCTGTTGATGCGCGTTATGCGAATGCTTGCTTCTATCATTGTGATGCTGGTATATTGCGTTGCCGTGCGTGAAGAAGCGAAAGAATTCCTGCTGACGTTTATCGCGAACTATCTGATATATTTGATTTATGACTCTTGGTTTTTCTTCACTTTTGAAGCTAACCGGAAGTTGAAAAAGAAAATGAAACAAAAAAATGAAACAATTGCGTAACATACTAACCGGGGTGTTGCTGGTGTGGGGATTATTGTTATCCGCCTCTGTGCAGGCCGACAGTATTCCTGTTGCACAAAATGGACTTGCGGCCGAACTCGACAGTATAGCCCAACGTGATGATGTAACCTCTGCAGAGCAAGAGAAGAATACGGTGAATGTAAAGGAAATCGTATTCGGGCATATTGGCGATTCGTACGAATGGCATATTACAGCTTTTGGGGAAACGCATGTTATCATTCCGTTGCCTGTCATTGTATATAGCAGTACAACAGGATGGCACACTTTCCTTTCTTCCCGTTTGGAAGAAAACGGCGGAAGCTACGAGGGGTTGTCCATCGCTCCGGAAGGCAGTAAGTACGAGGGAAAATTGGTAGAATACGATGCCGCAGGTAATGAGGTGCGTCCTTGGGATATATCCATTACGAAAGTTACGTTGGCACTGCTTATCAATAGCGTCTTATTGCTTGTCATTATTCTGAGCGTGGCCCAATGGTATCGCAAGCATCCTCAAGGCAGTGCGGCGCCGGGCGGTTTCATAGGATTTATGGAGATGTTCATTATGATGGTGAACGACGACATTATAAAGAGTTGTGTGGGACCAAAGTACCGTAAGTTTGCCCCTTACCTGCTGACAGCGTTTTTCTTTATCTTCATAAATAACCTCATGGGATTGATTCCTATCTTCCCGGGCGGGGCGAATGTCACCGGAAACATTGCCATTACGATGGTCCTGGCTGTCTGTACGTTCCTTGCCGTCAATATTTTTGGAACCAAAACATATTGGAAAGACATTTTTTGGCCAGATGTACCCTGGTGGTTGAAAGTGCCTGTACCCATGATGCCGTTCATAGAATTCTTCGGAATCTTTACGAAGCCGTTTGCTCTGATGATACGTCTTTTTGCCAATATGCTGGCGGGACACATGGCAATGCTGGTGCTGACTTGTTTGATATTCATATCGGCGAGTATGGGACCTGCTTTGAACGGGACATTAACGGTGGCTTCGGTGCTGTTTAATATCTTTATGAACGCATTGGAATTATTGGTAGCCTTTATCCAGGCCTATGTGTTTACGATGCTGTCGGCCGTGTTCATCGGTCTGGCGCAAGAGGAACACAAAGAGAAAGCGGAGGAGAAGGCTATAAAGTGATGGAGTGATAAAATCGAGAAAATAAACATTAATAGAATAACAATTTAAAAACTGAAAGTTATGTTACTATCTGTATTATTGCAAGCTGCTGCGGCAGGTGTTGGAGTTAGTAAATTGGGTGCAGCCATTGGTGCTGGTTTAGCTGTTATCGGCGCAGGTGTAGGTATCGGTAAGATTGGCGGTTCCGCCATGGAAGCCATCGCACGCCAACCGGAAGCATCGGGAGATATTCGTATGAACATGATTATTGCCGCCGCCTTGATTGAAGGTGTCGCATTGTTGGCAGTTGTTGTGTGTCTGTTGGTATTCTTCTTATAAAAAGATAAAATTATGTCATTGTTATTACCTGATAGTGGTCTGCTGTTCTGGATGCTCCTTTCATTCGGCGTGGTTTTTGTGATATTGGCCAAGTACGGCTTTCCCGTCATTACTAAAATGGTGGAAGGCCGTAGGACCTACATAGACCAGTCGCTGGAAGTGGCACGTCAGGCAAACGCCCAACTCGCCAAACTGAAAGAGGAGAGTGAAGCGCTGATTGCTGCCACGAACAAGGAGCAGGGACGCATCATGCGGGAAGCAATGCACGAGCGTGACAAGATTATTGTCGAAGCGCGTAAACATGCGGAAGCCGTTGCGCAGAAGGAACTGGATGATGTAAAACAGCAGATTCAGCAAGAGAAGGAAGAAGCTATCCGCGATATTCGCCGTCAGGTTGCTGTACTATCGGTAGATATTGCGGAGAAGATTATCCGTCGTAATCTGGACGAGAAGCAAGACCAGATGGAAATGATTGACCGTATGCTGGATGAGATGCTGACGCCCAATCACTAATCATTAATCTTTAGAAGAAATGGATATAGGAATTGTTTCGATGCGATATGCAAAGGCTCTTATGGAGTATGCCAAGAGCACGGGTACGGAAGACAGACTATATACTGAAATGCGTACGTTGAGCCGGAGTTTCGAGAAATATCCTGATTTGCGTACGGCATTGGAGAATCCGGTACTGTCGGTACGGGAGAAATTCTCGCTTATCTGTACCGCGGCCGTGGGGGATGCTCCTGCCGAGCGTGAGTTGGCCCGTTTCATTACGCTGGTATTAAGAAACAGGCGTGAGGCGTTTCTGCAATATATTTGTCTGAGCTATCTGGATTTATACAGAAAGAGCAGGCATATCGGGATTGCGAAACTGACGACCGCCGTACCCGTAAGCCATGAGATTTGGGAACGTATCCGAAACAGCGCTTCCCATCTGCTACATGCCGAAATGGAGTTACAGACAGATGTCGACCCATCTATTGAAGGCGGATTTATATTCGACGTCAACGATTTCCGTCTGGATGCCAGTATTGCTACTCAGCTAAAGAGAGTGAAACAACAGTTCATTGATAAGAACAGAAGAATCGTGTGATTTACGATTTGACAATTTGCAATTTACTATTTAGTATTGTGACGGGTAAGTTGTAAGAGGTCAAAAGCGGTATATGATTCGTTTCTTCAGAAAGTAAAATAGTAAATCGTTAAATAGTAAATACTAAAATGTTGTCTGAAAATATAAAAGTAAGCGAAGTCTCCGATATTCTGCGCAAACAGTTGGAAGGCATCGACACCCGCGTGCAACTGGATGAAATCGGTACGGTACTGCAAGTCAGCGATGGCGTGGCACGTATCTACGGATTACGCAATGCCGAAGCAAACGAGTTGCTGGAATTTGACAACGGTATCAAAGCCATCGTGATGAACCTTGAAGAAGACAACGTGGGCGCCGTATTATTAGGCCCTACGGATAAAATCAAGGAAGGATTCGTGGTGAAACGTACCAAGCGTATCGCTTCCATCATGGTGGGAGAGGGTATGTTGGGACGCGTTATCGACCCGTTGGGCGCACCGTTGGACGGCAAAGGCCTGATAGGCGGCGAGCTTTGTGAGATGCCGTTGGAACGTAAGGCTCCGGGCGTTATTTTCCGCCAGCCGGTAAACCAGCCGTTGCAAACCGGCTTGAAAGCTGTCGATGCCATGATTCCTATCGGCCGCGGGCAGCGTGAGTTGATTATCGGCGACCGCCAGACGGGTAAGACTGCGATTGCCATCGATACTATCATAAACCAGCGTGCCAACTATGAAGCGGGCGACCCTGTGTACTGTATCTACGTAGCCATCGGTCAGAAAGGCTCTACGGTAGCATCCATCGTAAACACATTGCGTGAAAACGGTGCGATGGATTACACCATCGTTGTGGCTGCTACGGCAGGCGATCCGGCTGCATTGCAGTATTATGCTCCGTTTGCCGGCGCTGCAATCGGTGAGTATTTCCGTGATACCGGCCGTCATGCGCTGGTTGTTTATGACGACTTGTCCAAGCAGGCGGTAGCCTATCGTGAGGTTTCCTTGATTTTGCGCCGTCCGTCGGGACGTGAGGCCTATCCGGGTGATATCTTCTACCTGCATTCCCGTCTGTTGGAGCGTGCGGCAAAGATTATCAGCCAGGAAGAGGTGGCGCGCGAGATGAACGACCTGCCCGAAAGCCTGAAAGGCAGAGTAAAAGGCGGCGGCTCATTAACGGCGCTTCCTATTATCGAAACGCAGGCCGGTGACGTGTCGGCTTACATTCCTACAAACGTAATCTCCATTACCGACGGACAGATATTCCTCGACACCAACCTCTTCAACCAGGGTAACCGTCCGGCTATCGACGTAGGTATCTCCGTGAGCCGTGTAGGCGGTAATGCCCAGATTAAGGCGATGAAGAAGGTTGCGGGTACATTGAAGATAGACCAGGCTCAGTATCGCGAACTGGAAGCGTTTACCAAATTCAGCGGTGATATGGACCCTGTTACTGCGCTGACTATCGACAAAGGGCAAAAGAATACCCGTTTGCTGGTACAGCCTCAGTATAGCCCGATGCCCGTAGAGAAGCAGATTGCCATTCTTTATTGCGGTACGCATGGTTTGTTGAAAGACGTGCCTTTGGACAAAGTGAGCGAGTTTGAACGCAGTTTCCTCGAATTCCTTGAAAGAGATTATCAGATGGAAGTGCTCGATGTATTGAAGACGGGTGTCATTGATGATAATGTCTGCAAGAAGATAGAAGAGACGGCGGCAAAGACAGCCAAGCAATTTATGTAGATGGCGGTCAGGCATTCAACAACGACTAATCGCCAATCACCAACCCCTAATCACTATATGAAATGGCTTCACTGAAAGAGGTAAAAAATAGAATAAGCTCCGTCAAGAGTACGCGTCAGATAACCTCGGCGATGAAGATGGTAGCATCTGCCAAACTGCATAAGGCGCAGGGGCGGATTGAGAATATGCTACCTTATCAACGGAAGCTGAATGAGATTCTGACAAACTTCTTGAGTACGGATGCTACGATAGAGCCACCCTATACCGAGGAACGTCCGGTAGAGAAAGTGGCGATTGTGGCGTTCTCGTCCAATTCGTCCTTATGCGGCGCTTTCAATTCCAACGTGGCGAAGATGCTGGAGCGCACACTGGAAGACTATAAATCGTTGGGCAAAGAGAACATCTTGCTGTATCCCGTAGGCAAGAAGGTGGAAGAAGCCGTAAAGAAGTTGGGATACGAGCCGCAAGGCAGCTATCAGGAAATGGCCGACAAACCTTCGTATGTGCAGGCTTACGAGCTTGCCGGACTCTTGATGAAAGAGTTTCTGGAGGGACGCATCGACAAGGTAGAGCTGATTTATCATCATTTCAAATCTACCGGGTCGCAAATCCTGACGAGAGATAAGTATCTGCCTATCAACTTGGATAAGGTGGCCGAAGAAGCGACGGAAACCGCCGGAAAGAGCAACTTCAATAATGATTATATTGTAGAGCCTTCCGCAGCCCGGTTGATAGCCGACCTTCTTCCTAAAGTACTGAGCCAGAAGATTTATACGGTTCTGCTGGACTCGAATACTTCCGAACATGCAGCCCGTATGCTTGCCATGCAGGCCGCTACGGACAATGCTAACGAGTTGATTCAGGACCTGACGAAGCAGTATAACAAGAGTCGCCAACAGGCGATTACGAATGAATTGCTGGATATAATCGGCGGCAGCCTGAAATAAGTTTTGCATAGGAATAAGAGGATGTACCGAAGCGCTTTCGGTACATCCTCTTTTCCTATCATAAAAAACATTCCGCCAACATCCCCTTTCCTTTATTTATTTGTGCTACCTTTACCACCTGTTACAACAAACTGAAAGGAATAATGGAGCAAAACTCTGAATTAGCGCTTGCATGGCAGTTCATTGAAAATACAGGCACTCATCTTTTTTTGACCGGTAAGGCCGGAACCGGTAAAACAACCTTCTTACGTAAACTCAAGCGGGAAAGTCCTAAGCGCATGGTCGTTATCGCGCCGACCGGTATCGCGGCCATTAATGCCGGCGGTGTAACAATCCATTCGTTCTTTCAGATTCCGTTCGCGCCTTATGTGCCCGAAAGCTCGTTCAGTACGAATGGACAGGCAACCTATCGTTTCCGTTTCGGTAAGGAGAAAATCAATATCATACGCAGTATGGACCTGCTGGTGATTGATGAAATCAGTATGGTGCGTGCCGACCTGTTGGATGCGGTAGATGAAATGCTCCGCCGTTACCGCGACCGTCACAAGCCGTTTGGCGGTGTGCAACTATTGATGATTGGCGATTTGCAGCAGTTGGCTCCCGTAGTGAAGGACGAGGAATGGCAGATGCTGAAGAAGTATTACGATACTCCCTATTTTTTCTCCAGCCGCGCGCTGAAGCAGACGGAATACTGCACTATCGAACTTAAAACCGTATACAGGCAGAGTGACGGAGCTTTCTTGGACTTACTGAACCGCATTCGCGAGAATCATTGCGACCCTCAAGTCCTGGAAGCCCTGAACCGTCGCTATCTTCCCGATTTCCAACCCCGGAAGGAAGAGGGTTATATCCGTCTGGTCACCCATAACTACCAGGCGCAGCGCATCAACAATTACGAACTGGAACAGCTTCCGGGACGTTCTTACGCTTTTCGTGCCACGATTGACGGAAAGTTTCCCGAGTATTCATATCCCACGGACGAACTCCTGGAGCTGAAAAAAGGCGCTCAGGTGATGTTTGTAAAGAACGACTCGTCCGGCGAGCACCGCTACTATAACGGTATGATCGGTGAAGTCACCGATCTTTCCGCCGACAGCATCGAAGTGCGTGCCAAAGATAGCACCGCTACCTTCCTGCTGCAAGAAGAGGAGTGGGCAAACGCAAAATACGTATTGGACGAGGAAAGCAAGGAGATTGTGGAAGATATTGAAGGTACTTTCCGGCAGTTCCCTTTGAAACTGGCATGGGCCATTACGATTCATAAAAGCCAGGGGCTTACGTTTGAACGTGCCATTATCGATGCCAGCTCATCCTTTGCGCACGGACAGACGTATGTGGCTCTGAGCCGTTGCAAGACATTGGAAGGTTTGGTGCTTAGCGCCCCGCTTTCCGCAAAAGCCGTCATCAGCGACCGGGCGGTAGACCGCTTTACGGAAGAAGCACGCAGAAACGAACCGGATGAAGACCGCTTCCATTCGTTGCAGCGAACCTATTTCCATGAACTGTTGTCGGGACTATTCGATTTCCGGCCGTTGGAGCAATCGCTTCAGCGCTATGTACGCCTGATTGACGAGCATCTTTATAAACTCTATCCCAAGCAGTTGGCAGCATACAAAGCAGAAGCGGAACGTTTTCACGAGAAGGTGGTGATAGTGGCGCAGAAGTTCGGTATGCAATACAACCGTCTGATTGACGCCGCGCAGAACTATGCTACGGACGAAACATTGCAGGAACGGATTGCTGCGGGAGCCGGTTACTTCAAAAAAGAAATGGAGCCTCAGTATCTCGTATTGATAAAAGAACGGGTTCTTGCCACGGACAACAAGGAACTGAAGAAACAGTTGAATACCGCGAAAGAAGAGCTGAACACCCTTTTCTTGCTGAAAGACGACCTCTTGGCTTACGTCATAGCGCACGGATTCCGTACAGCCGAATATTTAAGGCAGAAAGCGATACTCTCCATCGGTGACTCCGCTCTCTCCGGTAAAGAAGACCTGAAACGAAGAGGACTGTTGGATGCGGTGGAGAAGAATATACGGGAACGGAAAAAGAAAGAATCGGCAACACCTGCTGTTCAAGTTCCTTCGGACGTGTTACATCCCGAACTTTACGACCGGCTGGTGGCATGGAGAAACTCGGAAGCGTCCCGGCTGGGGCTGCCCGTCTATACGGTTATCCAACAAAAAGCCATTTTAGGCATCAGCAACCTGCTGCCCGCCGATAAAGCCATGCTTGTCCGCATCCCTTATTTCGGAAAGAAAGGAGTGGAAAAATACGGGGATATTATTTTGGAAATGGTACATGGATACCGCAAGGAGAAAGGATTGGCAGAGCCGGAACTCATGCTTTAGGAGTATGGTCGAACTTCTGTATTTTCACAAGCGTGATTAATATCCCGATGACGGGAACGACCGTACTCGTCAGGATAGTAATCACTTTCTCCGTCATGCCGGTAAGTTGCAAACCATAAAACAAAATGATTCCCACCAATGCAATCATACAAAAGGCACGGCACAGATAATCGGCCGCGCCTTTGGCGTCCACATTCTTCTTCTGTTCCGCTGTCATGGTGTTATAGCCTGCCATTAAAATGGGAAACCTCTTGACAAGGAGCCCTATGACAACCAAGAGAACCGTTTGATACCATATTATTTTATTCATGCCGCTGTGCCTATATTTCAGAAGTCCGTATCCGCTTTATTCACATTTTAAAAGATTATATCAGAACGGGCTTCTGTTACCTTGCTGCACTTCGATGCGTATGCCGAACGCTCCGTTGGAAGATTTCATCTCGAATGCGCCCTTGAAGTTGTTCTTCTCCCATGGCAGCGCCGAGCGGTTGGGAACTTTCCAGCCGTCTTTGTCATATTCGCCATAGGTATTGATACGCATACCGTTTTTCAGTTTGAAGCTGCCCATCTGCAGATTCTCCGGTGACGACCAGAATCCGGTCAGCCCGAACGGATTCATGCTGTAAACGGTGGAATTGGTCAGTGAGAATACATTCGAAAGCCCTTGCGAGTAGGTAACGTCCGGATTAAGACGGAATATGCTGCTGTAATCCTTGCTTGCGTCCGGTATTTCCAGCGTAAACTCAGGCAGGCGGGGAGCTTCCATTTTCATCAGGCTCATATCCAAAAGAAAGCCGTTGTAATTCTTTGTTTCGGGCAGGAATACGCCATCGGGCGGAGTACCGTCGGGCAGGGAGCGTACGCTGTCGCCTTTCACTTCGCTTTGGGCATATAGCGAAGCGATACTTGCAAGCAGTGCGATGATAAAAAAGCAAACTCGTTTCATTGTTCCATTCAACTATTCTTAATGGAGCTTTCACCAATCCGGCGGTTTCGCTCCTTCATTCTTTAATTCCCCGTCTCCCGATTACAAAGATAAACCTTTCCGGTCATTCTTCGAAATTTCTTTAAGTAAATATTGAGGGACGGTCTGCATCGGGAGTGTTCGTCTCATTCACTTATACTCTGTTATACTATCAGTTTATATCCTATTCCGCGTACGTTTACGATGCGGATTCGGTCGTCCAGCGCCAGTTTGTGGCGCAACTTGGTGATGAACACGTGCAGGCTGCGGGAGTTGAAAAAGCTGTCGTCTCCCCAAAGTTCGAGCAGAACATTCTGGGTGTTGACAACCTGGTTACGGTTTTCGCAGAGGCGTTTCAGTATTTCCGATTCACGGTGGGAGAGTTCCATATCCGTGTCAGTGTGCGGAGATACGGTAGTCCCTATATACGACAACCGTTGCGTGACGGAGTTAAACCGGTAATCGCCTATTTCAAAGTCGGTGACTTCTTTGGGTGCGGCGTCAGTGAAGCTGAAAGCCCTGCCCGCCAGCGCTTTGATACGGATAATCAGCTCTTGCATGCCGAAAGGCTTTTTCAGATAATCGTTGGCGCCGAGCTCAAAGCCCTCTACGACATCATTGATGGCCGAGCGGGCGGTAAGGAACAGTACCGGCGTATGCTTGTCAGTCTGGCGGATGCGGCGTACCATTTCAAAACCGTCCATGCGGGGCATCATTACGTCGGCCACGAGTACATCGGGGCGCAGGTCGAAGAACCGGCGCAATCCCTCTTCACCGTCGGCAGCGGTGTGGATGGTGAAGTTCTGCCCTTCAAGCGTGTCTTTTATAATCATGGCAAGGGTTTCTTCATCCTCAACCAATAATACTTTTATTTTATCCATAGTCCTTTATTTATTCTGTATTATAAGCCGAATTTTGTTACTCCTGAGGCGGATGTCGGTTTTCAGCGGCGAAACAGACTGTTCCAACCGTTGAAACACTTTGTTTCCCTACGGTGAACATTTTGTTTCGCTATGCGGAACATTCTGTTTTCATGCCTTGAAACAAAGTGTTCAAACACGTAAAAAACACTTTGTTTCGTGCGTTGAAGCTTTTTGTCCCATACAGATTTCAATCATCCGTCTGCTTGTTTAATCTTACAACAAAGGTGCTGCCTTTGCCCGGTTCGCTCTTTACGGATATGCTCCCGCCATGTTTCCCAACCATGGTCTTGACGTAGAACAAACCGAGCCCGTAGCCCTTCACGTCATGCAGATTACCGGTGGGAACGCGGTAGAACTTATCGAATATGTGGCTCTGCTTTTCGGGAGCGATACCTATTCCACGGTCGCTGATGGCGATTTCGACAAGTTCTCCTTGTTCCGCTGCGTTGATTTGCCGGCAACGGATGTTTACTTCCGCTTCTCCCGGCGAGTATTTTATGGCGTTATCTATCAGGTTGCTGATGATGTTACTGAAATGAGTGCGGTCGGCGGTAAGGGCCAGGTCTTCCGGCTCGATATCTACCGATATATGCACGGGCTTCTCCGATTTCAGTGTGTGCTGTTCGATGAGCGGTTCGAGGATATCTCCAACGGACAGTACTTCCGGATGCAGGCGGAAGGTCTTGCGGCGTTCCATACTCATGGAAAGTATTTGCTCGACAAGTCCGCTGAGCCGCTGCAACTGTTCCTGGCAGATACGCAGGTATTTGTCGCGTTGCGTCTTGTCTTCCGCCTGGTTAAAGTTCAGCAGGGCATCGTTGGCGGCGTAGGCGACGGCGATAGGGGTTTTCAGCTCATGGGTGATGTTGTTGGTGAAGTCGCTTTTCATCTCTTCCAGCGTCTTTTGCCGCAGAATGGTGCGGATAAGTACCCAGAATGCGAAGATAAGGATAATCAGAATGACGAGCGAGGTAGCCAGTATGCCCGACATCTGCTTCAACACCAGTTGCGTGACGGGCTCTATCCAAAGACGGTAGCTTTGGTGGGTATTGAGGTCGAAGGCGTAGTTGTATTGCTTGGCGTCAGGGCCGGGGGTATATCCGGCAGTACCGGCAACGGCCAGCGTGTCCACGAATGTGTAAGGTGCGTCTTTGTCGCTCGTGTAGATATGCTCCAAACGGTAGGGCAGCGTGATGCCCCGGTCTTTCAGTTGAAGGCTCAGCAGGCTGTCGTACACGAGGACGTCGGGGTCGGAGATAATGTCCAGACCGGAGTGCAGACCTCGTTGGAAATAGGTGGCGAGTTCCAGCATGCTGTTCTGGTCGCGCAGAATCACATCCAGTCCGTCTTTGGCTCTCAGGGCGGCTTGGGGCGAGTTACCGGTATCTTTTACGGCGGCTTCCAGCTTCTTTTGGGCTGAATCGGGGTTCAGCCATTGAGCCTTGCTCCGGTCTTTGTTTCGTTCTATGAAAAGCACGTCACCGGAGTCCGAGGCGGCAATGTCATCACGGGTGACAATAGCTTGTACGGAAGAATTGTCCGAGATATTCATCGAAATGGTATCACTCTTTTGATGGATGACCTGCTGGGTGGTGGTTTCTTCTTTCTCACCGTTGCGGTCTATACTGGTGGTGCTGCGTACATAGGCTTTGTTTTGCGTTCCGTCTTTCTCGAATCCGGCGGATACGCTCACTTCTCCATGGTCGGTGCTGTCCTTACGCATCCTTTCCACACGTAGCATCATTTCATTATAGTCGCTCATGCGCATGGCTTCTATGATGTTGCGCTCCAGGTCATTGCGCATGGTACGGTACAGCCCGCCGAGCCAATAGGCCTGGTAGGAGAAGATGCCCGCCAAAGACAGGATAACGAGTATGGCAATGTATTTCAGAGGCAGTTTCATGGCAGTTTCTTTATGCTTAATGCTTACGCAGGCAAATATAAGGAGTTATATCGTGCGCTGTATCATGCGGTAAGACTAAATAACACTTCCGATAACAGTAGATAACACTTGGTAAGCCGGTGATAACACAGAGTTACGCGGCTAATGCCGTACTTTGCGGAGGTCAATTAAAATATGCCTGACTATAAATTAAATTTCAACACTGACTTGATATGAAACGATTTTATCTGTTATCAGCCATTTGCCTGACAAGTATCAGTCTTTCCGCCCAGGAAAGCACCGGCGAAGAGCGTACTCTCAGCGCTGACAGTATTATAACCTCGGATGCCCGGCTGGACAGCATCTACCAAAGTCTGCCCGAAGTAATGATAACCGGCGAGCGTCCCGTAGTAAAAGCATCGCAAGGCAAACTGGTTTATGACTTGCCGCGGCTTATCCGCGATCTGCCTGTGGACAACGCTTATGATGCCGTAAAGGAGCTTCCCGGCGTAACCGAGATGAACGGCGCTTTGCAATTGGCGGGGCAGGGCGTCACCGTCGTTCTGAACGGAAAGGTAACCACCCTCAGCGTCGAACAGTTGTATTCATTGCTGCGGAGCATCCCTGCGAGCCGTATAGAAAAAGCCGAAGTGATGTACAATGCGCCCGCCCGCTACCAAGTGCGCGGCGCCCTTATCAACATACAATTGAAGCAGACCGCAGACGGCCCTTCTTCCTGGCAAGGCGAGCTTTATGGCAAGTACAACCAGAAGTATTACGAAAACTTTGAAGAGCGTGCCAGCCTCTTATATAACGGAAATAAGTTCTCAGCGGATTTTCTTTACTCGCACAAACATGGCCGTACTTACAATACGACGGACAAAGAGGCTATGCACACTCTGGCGGATGGCTCGGTGTACCCGATGACTACCGATGAGGTGCGCCGCGGCCGTTCGCATACGCATAGTTTCCGGGTGGGAGCCGATTACAATATCGCTGAAGAGCATCAGTTGAGCTTTGTTTATAACGGTAACTATCAAACGTATCACAACCGGATGCATATCAACGGTTCACAGCAGTCCACCACGCTGAGTAACAGTACGGATTGGCTTCACAACGGTCGTCTGGACTACCGTACTCCCTTCGGTTTGAAAGCGGGCGTGGAACTGACCTATTATCGTTCTCCGTCCGACCAGCTGTTGAACAGCCGTCTGCTGGAGAGCGATGAACTCGACTTCTTTACGCAAGACTGCCAGCGCATCAACCGCTGGAAAATGTTTTTGGCGCAGGAACACAGTCTGGGCAAGGGCTGGGGATTGAATTACGGCATCGTCTATACCACCAGCACCGACAACAGCTACCAATATTACTACGACCCGGAGACCGGAGAGCAGCTGGGAGATGAAAACACAACTTCGTTGGCAGCCGGTGATAACTCCGCCGATAACCTCAGCAACATGAAATCACGCAAACGGGAAGAAACACTGAACATCTATGCGGGCTTCAACAAGAGTTTCGGCGATAAGCTCTCGCTGGACGCATCCTTAGCCATAGAACGCTATAAAACGCCCGTATGGAACCAGTGGGATTTGTATCCTGCCATCAATCTGAACTATATGCCTGCTCCCGGACATATCCTGCAACTTGCGTTGAGCAGTGATAAGGACTATCCCGATTATTGGGCTGTGCAGGATGCCGTTTCGTATATCGGCGGCGGGTATTCCGAGATTCACGGTAATCCTCTGCTGAAGCCTGCGCAAAGCTACGAGTTTAAGATGAACTACGTTTTGAAGGGAAAATATATCTTCAGCACCTGGTTCAGCCATACCAAAGACTACTCGACGCAGACGCTTTACCAATCCTCGCAACGGTTGGTCGAGATTTATAAGTATATGAATTTTGATTATCAGCAACAGGCTGGTATACAGGCGTCAGTGCCGTTTAAGATAAAGAATTGGTTGAATTCCCGCCTGACGCTTATCGGGATATGGCATCACGAGAAAGACAATGACTTTTGGGATATCCCTTTCAATCGCAAACAGTGTTACGGCATAGCTCAAATGAACAATACTTTCACCCTTTCTACCAAACCCGATTTGAAACTGACCCTCACCGGATTTGTACATAGCAAAGCGATTCAGGGGATTTACGACCTGCCTGTTTCCGGCAATGTGAACGCCGCCCTGCGCTATGGATTTGCCAAAGGAAAGGCTATACTGAATTTGTATTGCAACGATATATTCGAAACAGGGCAAATCTCTCCGCGCATCCGCTTCCGGACACAGAACGTAACCAATCATTACTCGTGTTTTCGCGAGTTGGGAGTGTCGTTCACATACAAATTCGGTGGCTATAAAGAAAAGCAAAGGGAAGGGGTGGATACATCACGATTTAAATGATTATTTGGCTGTTAATGATTGTTTGAGAATTGAGAAGGATTGAGTAATAAAGGAGGATTTGACGATTGAGTGTAACTTGATAATTGAACATGACTTGGCGATTAAATATGATTTGGTAGTTAAGCATGGCTTGTCAATTAAATATGATTTTGTAGTTGATTTGACAAACTCTAAGCCTGAAAGGCTTTCAGCATATAGCCCGGGGTAACACCCCGGGTCTAAATGTCCTCTGTATTCTACGCCCTGTAAGGGCAAAAGGTTAATGTTCAAAGATTTTGCCCTTACAGGGCGCAATGTTAGTCATATATACGTTCCCGGGGTGTTACCCCGGGCTTAGAGATGTAAGGCTTTCAGCCTTAGGTTAGTCTATACTTAATATGCCTTGATATGCCTTGATATTAAGTATAACTTGGTCTTAAATATAACTTGATATTAGGTATGATTTGATATTAAGTATAAGTTGATATTAAATATGTCTTGATAATATAGGTATGGCTTGTCAATTAAATATGATTTTGTAGTTGATTTGATTAATTCTAAGCCTGAAAGGCTTTTATCATTTAGACCCGGGGTAACACCCCGGGTCTAAATGTCCTCGGTCTTCTGCGCCCTGTAAGGGCAAAAGATTAATGTTTAAAGATTTTGCCTTTATAGGGCGTAATGTTGGTCATATATACGTTCCCGGAGGCTTACCCCGGGTTTAGAGATGCAAGGTTTTCAGCCTCAGGTTACTCTACAATCAGGCTATTCTATGTATTAAATTATTCCATTATACTATATGGCATTCTCCCCTTACCGACGAAACAACTCGGCGTGTCACTAAATTCTTTTTATATACCTGCATTTTCCCTTCTTTTTTGTACTTTTGCAACTTTCAAAAACCAAAGTTGTTATTTAAAGAAAAGACCCTGTATGAAATCAGACATTGAAATAGCGCGCAGCATAGAGCTGAAGAAGATAAAGCAGGTTGCTGAAAGTGTGGGTATTCCCCGTGAAGAAGTAGAGAACTACGGCCGTTACATCGCCAAGATTCCCGAACAACTGATTGACGAGGAGAAAGTAAAACAGAGTAACCTGATTCTTGTAACCGCTATCACGGCAACCAAGGCGGGCATTGGCAAAACTACCGTCTCTATCGGCCTGGCATTAGGACTTAATAAGATTGGAAAGAAAGCCATCGTAGCCTTGCGTGAACCCTCACTCGGCCCATGCTTCGGAATGAAAGGCGGAGCGGCAGGCGGCGGCTATGCTCAGGTGCTTCCCATGGAGAAAATAAACTTACATTTCACAGGAGATTTTCATGCCATCACTTCCGCTCACAATATGATTTCCGCTTTGCTGGATAACTATATCTACCAGCATCAGGCAGACGGCTTCGGTCTGAAAGAAATCATCTGGCGACGCGTGCTCGATGTAAACGACCGCTCTTTGCGCAGCATCGTCACCGGTCTCGGTCCGCGCACCAACGGGGTTACCATGGAGTCCGGCTTCGATATTACGCCTGCATCGGAGATTATGGCAATTCTTTGCCTGTCAAAAGATACGGAAGACCTTCGCAGGCGAATCGAGAACATCATACTCGGCTTTGATTTCAACGGCAAACCGTTTACTGTTAAAGACTTAGGTGTAGCCGGTGCCATCACCGTATTGCTGAAAGACGCCATCCATCCCAATTTGGTACAAACCACCGAAGGAACGGCTGCTTTTGTGCATGGTGGTCCGTTCGCAAATATAGCGCACGGTTGCAACTCCATTCTCGCCACCAAAATGGCTATGACCTTCGGCGATTATGTAGTGACGGAAGCAGGCTTCGGCGCGGACTTGGGAGCGGAAAAGTTCTATAACATCAAATGCCGTAAAAGCGGACTGCAACCCAAGCTCACTGTTATCGTTGCCACTGCGCAAGGCCTGAAGATGCATGGCGGCGTCAGCCTTGACCGTATCAAGGAACCGAATATGGAAGGCCTGAAAGAAGGTTTCGGTAATCTTGACAAACATATTCGTAACCTGCGCTACTTCGGGCAGACCGTTGTTGTCGCTTTCAACCGTTTTGCCAGTGATACCGACGAAGAAGTAGAAGCTATCCGCCGTCATTGTGAAGATGATTTGAAGGTGGGCTTCGCCATCAATAACGCTTTCGCCGAGGGTGGGGAAGGTGCCATTGACCTGGCTAACCTTGTCGTGGAAACAATCGAAAAGAAACCTTCCGCCCCGCTGCAATACACTTACGGGGAAAACGATAGCGTACAGCAGAAGATAGAGAAAGTAGCCTGCAACCTTTACGGAGCAAGCGTGGTGACTTATAGCAGCGCTTCACGCAAGATGATGAAGCTCATCGAAGAAATGGGCATCGCGCATTATCCCATCTGCATAGCCAAGACGCAATACTCTTTCTCCGCCGACCCCAAAATATACGGCGCAGTCAATAACTTCGAGTTCCACATCAAAGACATCGTTATCAATAACGGCGCGGAAATGCTTGTAGCCATTGCCGGTGAGATACTCCGTATGCCGGGGCTGCCCAAAGTTCCGCAAGCAGAGCACATCGACATTGTGGACGGTAACATAGAGGGACTTTCTTAAAAATTGAGAATTGAGAATTAAGAAGTGAGAAATAATAGTTTCTACAATAAGAAGTGAAAAAAAACAGGCTGCGCAGTTCGAGTGAACATTGCGCAGCCTGTTTTTTATTTCTCAATTCTTAATTTAATAATCAGTAAGCGAACAGCGGATATTCTTTCATCTTGGCATTCACACGTGCGCGAACGTCTGCGATGACCTGTTCGTTGTCTACGTTGGAGAGAACGGTTTCGATCATTTCAGCGATTTCCAGCATCAAATCTTCTTTTGCGCCGCGGGTTGTGATGGCGGGAGTACCCAGACGGATACCGGAAGTCTGGAATGCGGAACGGCTGTCGAACGGAACCATGTTCTTGTTTACGGTGATGTCGGCAGATACCAATGCCTTTTCAGCCACTTTACCTGTTAAATCGGGGTATTTGCTACGCAGGTCTACCAGCATGGAGTGGTTGTCCGTACCGCCGGAAACGATTGTAAAGCCACGGTCTATCAGGGCTTGCGCCAGCGTAGCGGCATTCTTTTTAACCTGCTTGGCGTATTCCTTCCATTCCGGTTGCAGAATCTCGCCGAAAGCAACGGCTTTTGCCGCAATGACATGTTCCAACGGACCGCCTTGAATACCGGGGAATACGGCAGAGTCGAGCAATTGGGACATCATCTTGATTTCGCCTTTCGGAGTTTTCTTGCCCCAGGGGTTGGGGAAGTCCTTACCCATCATGATGACACCGCCGCGAGGGCCGCGTAGCGTCTTATGAGTGGTGGAAGTTACGATATGGGCGTATTTCACGGGGTTATCCAGTTCACCGGCGGCAATCAGTCCGGCAGGATGCGCCATGTCAATCATCAGGATAGCGCCTATCTTGTCGGCAATTTCGCGCATGCGCTTGTAGTCCCATTCGCGTGAATAAGCAGAACCGCCGCCGATAATCATTTTCGGTTTCTCACGCAGGGCTACTTCTTCCATTTGGTCGTAGTCTACGCGTCCGGTTTCTTTATTAAGGTTGTATTCGCAGGGAGTATAGATAATACCGGAAGTATTAACCAATGAGCCGTGAGAGAGGTGACCGCCGTGCGCAAGGTTCAAACCCATGAATTTGTCGCCCGGATTCAGCACTGCGAGGAATACGGCGGCATTGGCCTGTGCGCCCGAGTGCGGCTGTACGTTAGCCCATTCTGCACCGAAAATCTGTTTCAAACGATCGATAGCAATCTGTTCGCTTTGGTCTACAACCTCGCAACCGCCATAGTAACGCTTGCCGGGATAGCCCTCTGCGTACTTGTTGGTGAGGCAGGAGCCCATCGCCTGCATAACTTGGTCACTTACGAAGTTCTCTGATGCAATCAGTTCAATGCCTTTGAGCTGACGTTGATGTTCTTTTTCGATGATGTCGAAAATTAAATCGTCTCTTTTCATTCTTGCTTATTAGATAAGTTTGATAATTCTGTGTTCTCTTATTAAGCGCACAAATTTAAAGGAAATAAATGAATAAACTGTAAGAAAAGTAAGAAATTTCCTATCAAAAGAACACCCCGAGCGAAAAGCTGAGTACATTATCCCGTCTGTGGAAGCGTATTTGGTTGGCAAGAGTAATTTCCTCGCCGACGCTTTCATCGTAAACCGGCTTGTAGCTGATGCGCTTTGAAATGTTGTGCAGTCCGATGTCGTAGCGGAAGTCGAAGAATACGCGTGAAATCGTTACGGCAACGCCGGCCGTGAAGCTGACGTTCAGCGGATAAAGCTCTTCTTCGATATCCCGTTGGTCGAAATTCTCGAAAGTGACCTTGCTCTGCTTGTCCCAAATATAGCGTATTTTCGGTCCGCCGAATACGGCAAGGCTGTAAGGCCCTTCCTTGATGATGTTGTATCCGTAGATTACGGGAATCTCGAAACTATGGATGGACGAGGTGATAGAGGCCATTTCGGGCGTACTGTTTTCGGGCGCGTCTTCGGGCAGTGGCTTCTCGAAGGTGATATTGCAGCGGTTTATCGTGTACGACAGTTCCGGTTGCAGGAAGTGGCGCTTGAAGTTTATCCGCATAAAGAACGAGCCGAAATAGCCTATCTTGTAGTTGTTCTGCACTTCGTCGATGACGGTGCCGTTAAGCACCAGGTCTGATACGAGGAAAAGTGAAGAGGTGAATCCGCCCTTGATACCGAAGTTCACCCGTCGGTCGTGACGGTGGGTGTGCTGGGGGCGTTCCGGTTCATCCGTTCCGGGCACGACCGGCAGTTGACCCCACATGGTTGCGGAGAAAGCCAGCAAACAAAACCCGAAAAGTAATCCTCTTCTTCCCATAATTGTCTTTAAATTATTAATGTAACGACACGCTTGGACGTATCAGATAGTATCTATCACTTTTTCTTCTCTACCGACCAGCCGAATTTTCCGATTTTCTCTCCCAGCCCGTAATAACCGCCATGCACGTAGACCAGCAGATTGGATTCCGCCAGCTCCAGCTTTCCGGTTTCCGTATTCAGGCGGGATGTATCGGCACGGACATTCACCACATCGGCGATGAACATATCGTGTGAGCCGAGGGCGACGATTTCCTTTACCCTGCACTCGATGCACAAAGGAGACTCCTCTATGAGCGGAGCGCTGACAACGGTACTCTTGCCGGGTGTCAGCTTCATCTCCTCGAATTTGTTGTAGTTCTTGCCCGAGCGTACGCCGCACCAGTCGGTGGCGCGTGCCATATCTTTGGTTGTCAGGTTGATGACAAACTCCATGTTACGCTTGATGATGTCGTAGGAGTGACGTTCCGGACGTACGGAAATATAGCACATGGGCGGGTTTGTGCAAATGGTTCCCGTCCATGCGACAGTCAGTATGTTGTATTCTTCCGGGGTGCTTCCGCAGCTCACCAGTACGGCGGGCAGCGGATAAATCATGGTTCCCGGTTTCCAGTCTTCTTTCATCAGATTATCTCTATGTCCTCTCTTGTTTGTTCTTTCTCGCAATAGTGGCATTTGATTACGCAATTATCCTTGTCCACCACATGAAACAAGGTAGGCATCGGCTCGTTGTTGGTGATGCACTTGGGATTGGCGCATTTTACGATGCCGCGTAATTCGTCGGGCAGGTTCACTTCGCGTTTTTCCACCACTTCGTAGTCGCGGATGATGTTCAGCTTTACGTTGGGGGCAACTACGGCGATGCGGTTTATTTCCTCGTCGCAGAAGAACTTATCCGCTATTTTGATGATACCCTTTGTTCCCAGCTTCTTGCTCTTGAGGTTGAAGCCGATTGTTATGTTGTTGTTCATCTGTTTCAGTCCGAGCAGTGACACTACTGTAAACAGCTTTTCGGATGGTATATGGTCGATGACAGTGCCGTTTTCTAACGCGGCTACTTGTAATTCTTGCTTTTTCATGTCCTAAATAAAGTATGAAGTGTAAAATATTGAAGTAGAAAGCGTAAAAGAAGTATAACGTTTAGAGCGGTATACCTCATGTTCCATGCTTTATACTTTAACATCGTCCAGCGTGATGCCGAGTACATCGCAGAGGATGGCTTCGCGGGCATAAAGTCCGTTTTGCGCCTGCTGGAAATAGTACGCTTTCGGATTGTCGTCCACATCGAGGGCTATCTCGTTGACACGGGGCAGCGGATGCAGGATGCGCAGGTTGGGACGGGTGTGTTCCAGCATCTTGTTGCGCAGGATGTAGATGTTCTTTACACGTTCGTACTCCATGAGGTCGGTGAAGCGTTCACGCTGCACACGGGTCATGTAGAGGATGTCCGCGTCGGCTATTATTTCTTCCGTGAAGTCGGTGTGTTCCACGAATTTGATGTCGTGTTCGCGACAGTAAATCTTGTATTCTTCCGGCATTTTCAGTTCTTCGGGAGCGATGAAATGGAAGGTGGGGTTGAAGTGGCGCATTGCCATCAGCAGGGAGTGTACGGTGCGGCCGTATTTCAAATCGCCTACCAGGTAAATGTTCAGATTCTCCAGCGTGCCTTGCGTCTTGTAGATGGAGTAGAGGTCGAGCATCGTTTGCGAGGGGTGCTGGTTGGCTCCGTCTCCGGCATTGACGATAGGCACCGAGGTTACTTCGCTGGCATAGCGGGCAGCCCCTTCCAGATAGTGGCGCATCACGATGATGTCGGCGTAGTTGCTTACCATTTTGATGGTGTCTTTCAGCGTTTCGCCCTTGGACGAGCTGGTGGCTTTAGGGTCGCTGAAACCGATGACACGTGCGCCGAGACGGTTGGCGGCAGTTTCAAAACTTAAACGGGTACGGGTGGACGGCTCGAAAAATAGGGTGGCGACAACTTTTTCATCAAGCAGATGCCTGTTGGGCTTTGCCTCGAACTCTTTCGCCATTTCGAGCATGTAGAGGATTTTTTCCTTGCTGTGTTCGGCGATAGTGACTAAACTTCTGTTTTCCATATCGTTGATATTCATTTTACTTTTCGAGAGTGTAAAGTTGCAAAAAAAATATGGGTTATAAAAATCTCCGCGAACTTTTTTGAGTGAATAGAATTATTCTTTTTCCATAACTTTCGCCGTTTGGAGCCTGCTTGAAATTTGTTTGGCACGGACTTCACAATTAATGTTCAATTTTTATTAAATAATTTAGAGATTATGTTGAGAATCAGTATTGTTTTTAAGGTGAATATCCAGCGGAGCAATCATTCACCGGAACAGAGAAAAGAAGAGGAGACTAGCTCCGTAGTTTCCGGGAGTTTTTCCACGTTTGCCAGAGAAGAAATTGTACGTACCCGCCGGATGCACCGCCACAGCACCGCCGGCAATTATGCTACCGCTTTGCGTTCGCTTCTTAAATTTCATGGTGACAAGAATATTACCTTTTCCGATATGGGATGCGAGCTGATAGACGCTTATGGAGCCTGGCTTCAGAGAAAAGGGGTGTGCAAGGATACGCTTTCTTGCTACATGCGTTCCCTGCGTGCCATCTACAACAAGGCGGTAGAACACGGGCTTACGGAGCAGAAAGAACCCTTCAAAAATGTGTTTACGGGCATCTCCCGCACCAGGAAACGTTCGATAGAAAAAACGGACATCAATAAACTGCGTAATGTAAAGGTGAAACCGGGGTCGTTCATGCAGTTGGTGCGCGATGTTTTTCTGTTCTGCTTTTATGCCTGCGGCATGCCTTTCGTGGATGTGGCTTTCCTGAAGAAGTCGCAGATTACGGATGGTGTTCTCGCCTATCATCGTCGCAAAACCAATCAGTTCGTACAAATCAAGCTGGAGCCTTGCATGGAGGAGATTATCAATCGCTACCGGTCGGACGATCGCAGCTATGTTTTCCCTTTTCTTACTTCACAGGATGAAGATACGGCTTATCGGGAGTACAAACGAAAATTCACTTATTATAATAAGGTGCTGAAAATACTGGGGAAGCAGGCGGGAATAAACAAGGCGCTTTCCTCATATGTGGCACGCCATACATGGGCTACGCTCGCTTTCATGTCATCGGTAGACATGCCAGTCATCGCGCAAGCTTTGGGGCATACCAATATCAAGACTACACAGATTTATGTAGAAGATATTGGAAATGATAAACAGAATTGGGCTAATAAAAAACTATTGAATGAAGTATTGGAAGAGCATTCCTCTGTACAAGAGTGAGAACTCACAGAAATAGGAATAGAGCACTATAACGGCTGCAAAAGTATGTAGATAAACTAAAACAAACAAACAAAAACATCTTTTTTTTTCAACATTTGTACTACTTGATATTACTCTTTCTCCCTACTGATACTATGGTTATCCTTGGCTTTTAACTGATTATCTATTATCGCACCTCTTGTACAGAGGCGGCCTCTTGTACAGAGGTGGTATAAAAAGGCTATATCCTTATCGATAATAACGTTTCCCGGCTGTGTCGCACAGGTGGGGAGAGGAAGTTGTTTTCTTTTCTTTAAGGATATACATTAAAAAAACAAGAAGCTAATCATGACCGGCATAAACGACTTGAATAATCAAAATAAGCAGAACCCCTGGTATGCAGTCCGTACGTTCAACTGTCAGGAATTGAAAATTAGCGATTTTTTAAGAGAAAGAGGGAAAGTACATTTCATCCCGATGACCTACGCCGAAAAGGAGAGGGAAGGGAAGATGAAAAGAATGCTCGTCCCGGTAGTCCACAATCTGATTTTCTTACAGAAAGACGAAAGCCAGAAGGCAATGCTCGGCATGCTCGAGGAATGCGGCGTACCGTTCAACGTGCTCCGTAACAAAGAGACGAGACACCTTTGCGAGATACCCGACAGCCAGATGACAGAATTCCGCGTGCTGTGCGACCCCGATTTCAAGGACACCTTATATATCACCCACCAAGAGGCAGAGGCAAAACCCGGAAAAAACGTCCGTATCATCCACGGACCGTTCTCCGGTATAACAGGCAAGCTACACCGTACCCGGGGCGGCTACTACTTCATCAAGACACTTGCCGGCGTCGGGGTCATGATGCGTATTTCCCGTTGGTACTGCGAAGTGATAGAATAACGCTTCCGTACATCTTTCAGGAATAACATCCGTGTGAAGATATCGACAGAAATAACCAATCTAAAATAATAAACGACAATGAAAGAAGAGCTACTTTCCCGCATTGCGGAAAGGAAAATCACTGTGGGGGTTGTCGGCTTAGGCTATGTCGGTCTGCCCCTTGCTGTAGAAAAAGCAAAAGCCGGATTCAGAACTATCGGTTTCGATGTACAGGAAGAAAAGGTAAAACAGGTGAATGCCGGACACAACTACATCGGCGACGTGGTCGATGCAGAGCTGGCGCAATTGGTAAGCAACGGCATGCTCAGCGCCACTTCCGATTTCTCTTTCATAAAAGAAGTGGACTTCGTAGCCATTTGCGTACCCACCCCGTTGGATATACACCAGGAACCGGACATCAGCTATGTGGAGAATTCGGCGAAGTCGATAGCCGGCTATCTCACCAAAGGCACGGTAGTGGTACTGGAATCCACGACCTATCCCGGCACTACCGAAGAACTCATAAAGCCGATTCTTGAAAAAGGTTCCGGGTTGGAGTGCGGCAAAGACTTCTATCTGGGCTTTTCCCCCGAACGGGTAGACCCGGGCAACGCAGTTTACAAAACCAAGAACACCCCGAAAGTAGTAGGAGCCGTAGGCAAAGACGCCCAAGAAGTGATTGCCGCCATATACGGAGCCGTCTTGGGCGATAAGGTACATACCGTCTCCTCGCCCGCCGTGGCAGAGATGACAAAAATCCTGGAAAACACCTACCGCAACATCAACATCGGCCTGATTAACGAGCTGGCAATTCTCTGCAACCGTATGAATATCGACCTCTGGGAAGTGATAGAAGCCGCCAAGACCAAACCTTTCGGCTTCACCGCCTTCTATCCCGGACCGGGGCTGGGCGGGCATTGCATCCCCTTAGACCCCTATTACCTGACTTGGAAAGCCCGCGAATACGGCTTCCACACCTCGATGATAGAAGCTTCCATGATGATAAACGACCACATGCCCGAATACACCGTAGAACGCTGCGGCAAAATACTCAACCGCCACCGCAAAGCGCTGAACGGCTCCAAAGTATTGGTTCTCGGCGTGGCGTACAAGCAAGACATAGACGATTACCGCGAAAGTCCCGCCCTGCGCGTCATCGAAGAGCTGGAGAAAACCGGAGCATCGGTGTCCTTCTACGACCCCTACATCCCCCAATACAAACAACACGGCAAATTGCACAAAGGCGAAACCGCCCTTACTGCCGAGCTGTTGCAGCATGCCGACCTCGTAGTCGTAACCGCCGCACACACCAACATCGACTACGATTTCGTGCAGCGGCATGCACAAGCCGTCTTCGATACGAAGAATGTGATGAAAGAAGTAAAAGAAAGAAACAATATCGAAGTACTTTAAAATTTGAAACCACTGATTTTTTCCCATGAAAAAAAATATATGCGTTATCGGTGGCGGTAGGTGGGGGAAGAACCACATCCGCACATTGGCAGGACTCGGCTGCCTTGCCGCCGTGGTAGAGGCAGATGCCGGCAGGCTAAAAGAATACACGGAGCAATATCCCGGAATAAAAGGATATACGGATATAAACGAAGCCATTGCCTGCGGCTATGACGGATATACGGTTGCGCTTCCGGCGGAGCTTCACTATCCGGCAGGTAAAAAACTGTTGGAAAAAGGGCTGAACGTTATGTTGGAAAAGCCAATGACACTCACCGCCGCGCAATCCGCCGAACTGGTGGAGCTGGCACGGGATACGGGCGCACGCCTCATGGTAGGGCATGTACTGCTGTTTCATCCGGCCTACCGCAAGATAAAAGAAGTGATAGACAGCGGCAGGCTGGGCAAGCTTTTCTACCTCTATTCCCACCGGCTGAACCTGGGTACGGTACGCACGGAAGAAAGCGTATTCCCCTCGTTCGCGCCCCACGACATTTCGGTGTTGGACTACCTCACGGGCAGCCCGGCATGCAAGATAGAGGCAAAAGGAGCGAAGTTCCTCCAAGACAAGGTGTACGACAGTACGCTAACCCAACTGGAATATCCCGGCAACGTGCATGCACACATCTACGTGTCCTGGCTACATCCCTACAAGCAGCAATTGCTGGTGGTGATAGGCAGTAAAGGCATGCTCTCCTTCGATGACGCCACGAGCGAAAAGGAAATCCATTTCTATAATAAACGAATCGATTTCGAGAACGGGCTTCCCGTCAAGATAGAGGCGCCGGACGAGATTATCCCCTACGAGAAAAAGATGCCCCTGGAAGAAGAACTGAAATACTTCGTAGAACACCTCGACTCCACTATCGGGATAAACAGTGGAGAGGCAGGTTATGAAGTAGTAAAAGTACTGGAAACCGTACAACAAATCATAGAAAATAATGGACAATAAGAATGACTGTTTCGTTCACCCCAGCAGCTATGTAGATGAGGGTGCAACAGTGGGAAAAGGAACCAAAATCTGGCATTTCTCACATATCCAGAAAGGAGCGGTTATCGGAGAAAACTGCTCGCTGGGACAGAATGTGAATATAGCGAATAACGTAAAGGTAGGCAACGGCGTCCGCATTCAGAATAACGTGTCGGTGTACGAAGGCGTAGAACTGGAGGACAACGTATTTTGCGGCCCTTCTTGCGTATTCACCAACGTCGTGACTCCCCGGGCGCATTTCCCCGTACATGGCGTATATGCCAAGACCCTGATTAGAGAAGGCGCCTCGTTAGGAGCCAACTCTACCGTGGTTTGCGGACATACTGTAGGCAAAAGCGCGCTCATTGCCGCAGGTGCTGTAGTAACGAAGGATGTACTGGACTATGCGCTTATGGCGGGAGTCCCTGCCCGCCGTATCGGTTGGGTATGCGAATGCGGCGCCCGATTGGATGCTTCGCTTACATGTTCGTGCGGGCGTAGGTATGAGGAAGAAAATGGAGAATTAAAACAAACATCAGCATTATGCAATTCAGAGATTTAAAAAAACAGTATCAAGTATTGAAGTGGGACATAGACGCCGCTATGGTAGACGTAGCGGCATCGAGTGCCTTTATTATGGGCAAACCCGTAAAAGAGCTTGAAAACGAGCTGGCGGAGTATGTAGGAGTGAAATATTGCATTTCGTGCGGCAACGGCACGGACGCGCTGACCCTCGCCCTGAAAGTATGGAACATCGGTGCGGGAGATGCCGTATTCGTGCCCGATTTCACTTTTTTCTCCTCGGCAGAGGTTATCTCACTGGAAGGAGCCACTCCGGTCTTTGTAGACGTAGACCGCGATACATTCAATATGGATGCCTCGGATTTGGAACGGAAGATTGCCTGTACCGTAGAAGAAGGCAGACTGACGCCCAAAGTCATCGTTACTGTAGATTTATTCGGTCTTCCCGCCAACTATCCCGCTATCCGTAAGATAGCCGATGCCCACCGGCTTTTCATTCTCGAGGACGGTGCGCAAGGATTTGGGGGTATGATAGGCAACAAGCGTGCATGCAGTTTCGGCGACATCTCTACCACCTCCTTTTTCCCCGCCAAGCCTTTGGGCTGTTACGGCGACGGCGGAGCGGTGTTCACCGACAACGACGAATGGGCTGCGCTGGCAGATTCTTACCGGGTACACGGCAAAGGCATGTTCAAGTACGATAACGTCCGTATCGGCATGAACTCGCGCCTGGACACCCTGCAAGCCGCTATCCTGAAAATAAAATTCAAAGCCTTCCACGAATACGAGTTGCGGGACATCAACAAAGCCGCTGCCCTCTACACCGGCAAGCTGAGCGGCAAGGTAAAGACCCCTGTCGTTCCCGAAGGCTACTATTCGAGCTGGGCGCAGTACACTATCCGCTTGGATAGCAAGGAAGAACGCGACGCGCTCCAAGCCCGCCTCAAAGAGCAAGGCATCCCGTCCATGGTCTATTATCCCACCCCTATGCACGGGCAAACCGCCTATAAAACATTGAATGTTCCTGACGACTGTTGTCCCGTAGCCCGGGAACTTTGTGATACCGTGCTGTCGCTTCCCATTCATCCCTACATCACGGAAGAAGACATAGAAACCGTTTGCAGCCACATCTGACCGGCTGCACCGGACACTTGTCCCGGCAGCAAAATCACAATTCATCATTCATAAATCCTAACTCCTGTATCCCTTGCCTTTCTCCACTTTCCGCCGTCATACGGTAATCATCTTTCTCGATTTGTTCATATCCCTGTTCTCCTTCTGGCTGGCACGCTATTTCGGTGACCTGCCACGTTGGTACTGGTTGGTGCTGTCGGCCGTTATTTGGGTAGCTTTGGGCATCGTATCGCGGAAGCTGCAATTCGGTTCCTACAAAAGAATACGTTACGCGGTTTCGGGTATCTTTGCCCTGGACATTCTCTCCGGGCTGTTCCTTTACACCCTCTACCGCCATTGCGTGCCCGGCTACGAGTACGATAATTCCATTATCCTCGCTACCGGCATCATCATCGTGCTCGAATGGGGGCTGTACTATTCCGTAAGGAAATTAGTCTACCGCAAAATTCCCTATTTCTACGAAGAACCCCTGCTGGACGATGTTACGGAGGTGGGAATCAATACCGGAATGGAGCAGGCGGATTTGCTGAAGAATGCCGATGTAACCCGGCTGTTGAGCCTCACGCACGAGGCGGAAAACAGCGCGGAAGTACTTCGGCGGGTGCAGCAGGACGGCAGGGCGTTCTCGCCCGATACGGTGGTTATCGATTCGCGCAATCCGGAAACGGTGCTTGCCCATAAAGTGCGGCTGCCCCGGTTCATCATCCACCGGCGTTCGCTGAACGAGGTAAGACATATCAACACACTCCTTTCTTACAGCAACTACTGCCTGGAGAATGGAGGGCTCGTAGCCTGCCATTGCACCACTTCGGGCATACGCCGGGAGAAAATCATGCGGCAGAATCCGGTCATTATCAACCGTATCCTCTTTTTTATGGACTACTGTTGGCATAGGGTCATTCCGAAGCTCCCGTTTACGAAAGAGTTTTACTACTGGGTAACGAAAGGTAAGACACGTGCCCTTACCCGTGTCGAGGTCTTGGGGCGATTGTACCGTGCCGGCTTCGACGTGCTGCACGAGGAAATCGTACACGGAGAATTCTACGTTATCGCCGCGAAGGTAAAGGAACCTATCCGCGATGACCGTCCCTCCAACGGGGTGCTTATCCGCCTCAAGCGGGTAGGCAAGAACGGAAAATTCATCGGCGTGTACAAGTTCAGGACGATGCATGCCTATTCGGAGTATTTGCAGCCTTACATCTACAAGCAGGAGGGATTGTGCAGCGGCGGAAAGATAGCCGACGATTACCGGGTGAACGCCATAGGCCGTTTTCTCCGGAAAACATGGCTGGACGAGCTGCCCATGCTGCTCAACTGGGCAAAGGGAGATTTGAAGCTGGTAGGCGTCCGCCCGCTCAGCAACCATTACTTCAGCCTTTATTCCGAAGAGCTCCGGGAACTGCGCATCAAGGCGAAACCGGGTCTTGTACCGCCCTTCTACGCCGATATGCCCGTCACCCTGGCCGAAATACAGGAAAGCGAACGCAGATACCTGGAACTCTATTTCAAAAGCCCTTTCCTCACCGACTGGCGCTACTTCTGGAAAGCATTCCGCAATATCGTGTTTCGGGGAAAGAGAAGCAAATAAGGTTGGATGAAGTTCACCATAAATCACACCTCTCCGTACTCCTCCTTCGCATCGAAGCACGGGCAACTCTTGCGGACGGAGCGGCTCAGTTGGTAATGACCTAAGATGAGGGCGGTGGGGTAGTCGGTTTTCAGTTGCCGCAGGAGGTCGAGCAGGGAACATTTCTGGGCATACGTGCGCGTGTCGGCGGGACATCCCCGTTCGTTAAGACCGCCTTCGTAGCAGATACCGATGCTCTTGTCGTTCCAACCCGTGGCATGGGCGCCGATTTGGTGTACGGGGCGGCAGATGTGTACTTCGCCGTCGCGGGTGATGTAGAAGTGATAGCCGATGCTGGCAAATCCGCGTTGCAGATGACAGCGGCGCAGGGCATCCACCGGGAAATCACGGTCGTAACGTGTTGCGCTGCAATGAACTACCAGGAGGCGTACCTCCCGATAGTTCTGATAGAAACTTCCGGCTCTCATCAGGTCAGCTCATGCAAGACGTGATACCGAAAACACCTGCTAAGGCAGTGGCTACTGTGATGATTACTTTGAGGACGACGCCCCATACCGATTTTGATTTTGTGCTCATGTTGTTTGGTTTTAATGTAAAAAATAAGTAATTGATAATGAAAATAAAACGATGATAAAGTAATGATAAAACAATGGTGAAACAATTAGGGAAAGCGATAAAAACGATAGAGTGAAGCAAAGGCGGCAAAGCAGTAAGGCAACAGCTTTTTACCGCCCCGCCGCCTTAAGGGAGCGTTATCCTAACGGATTTTCTTCCTCTCCGTCATTACCGCCGGGCTTGTTTCCACCGCCGGACTCACTGCCGTCCACATTGTATTTGTAAGCCTCTTTCAGTTGACCTTCCAAATTAATCTGGGCGTTGCTCAATTCGCCCGTGGCGCGTGCACGGAGTTTCAGACCTTTCACATTGTCCGCCAGCGTAAAGGCGGCAGCCGAGGCAGCACCCTTTTTGCTCACGATGCCTACGGAGAAAATGGCGAGGTCGTCCAGCTTTACGTTTTTGCCGTCCAGGATAAGCTCTTTGGTGCAGGAAATCATGTCGGTCAGCACCCCCTTAATCAGCCCCTCCGAATAGGGCGTGTTATGGTTAGCCATATGCTTGGCGAGCCTTTCGGTATCGAAAGTGTCCTCAATCAGCGGACGTGCATACCACAGTCCTTTCAACGGGCTTTTTTCGCCGGTCATTTGATACTTTTTGTAACGAATCATAATCTTTTGTTTTTTTTAGTTCACAATTAAAAAATCCTATATCCTTGTTGCAACAATACGAAGATACGACATAGCATAAGGGCATTTATCACTTTTCGTCCGTTACGGTTCGTTACAGTACGTTATATACGGATATAACGGCTGTGGTGTGGAGATATTTCCGTATCTTTGGCTTATATAAAAACAAAGAATTCAAAGGATATGGAAACTTTCAAAATACGTACATACGGGCGCACGGAGCTCGCCCAGCTCTACTGTCCGGGACTTTGCCCGCAAGCCGCCTTCCGCAAGCTGAACCAGTGGATAGATTTCCACCCCACACTGCGGGGCAGCCTCCATGCACTGGTAACCTCGGACAAAACGCGGACATACACGCCGGCGCAAGTACGGCTCATAGTCGAGGCGCTGGGCGAACCATAAAAAACTCCTCCTCCCCAAAAGCAGGCAGTATAGGGAACGGAATCGCCTGTACAAGACAACGGAACGGGAGGGAAGCCGGGAATTTGGCAACAGAGATTAAGGTACGACAGTATAGACCTTTAGCATCGTAACATAGACCTTTAGCCACACAGTATAGCTCTTTAGTCACACAGTATAGCTCTTTAGCGCCGCAGTACAGCCCTTTAGTTTCTCGACAGCTCCACCACGCGATAACCCCGCTTTCCGTTCAGCCTTGTCAGTTCGAAGCCCGCCTGCTTCATCACAAGCCCTATCTTTACGGGGCTGAGGTAGTGCTTCACGGCAGAGTTTATGCGACTCAGAATATCGGTGGTAGATACGAACGTACCTTTTTCGCTCGGCAAGGGGTGGCGGTAATAAGCCTGTATCAGTTCGCGCTCCATGCTGGGCACTTCGAAATTGCGGTTGTGCAGGTTTACGAGCTTTATCTCCTTGTCCTCGAACCAATAGCGCATGCCGCCTTTCCAAAGCGCATACGTCTGCGAGTACACCCCCTCGTAATCCACGGGATGCGTATAAGGATTGTCTATGCTGCTGATTTCGAACGGCAGCCAGCGGCGGTTGCCCGTAAGGTCTGTCAGGAACTGCACGTTGTTGGTGGTTCCGCACAGGCTGGCAATGTGGGCGCGGTGCTCCTTATAATGCGCGTAAGCCATTCGCTCGTTCACCACCTTCTGGGTAGTCATCGCCTTAATCTGGTTCAGCTCCGACGCCCCCAGCTCGTCTATTTCCTCCATGCAAATAAAGACGAATTCCGCCAGCGAAAACATATCGTCTTTGGTAATGCGGTTATTGTTGGACTTGATGTAAAAATAACGTTGCAGCGCAGGCGGCAACAGCTTGTTGAGCTAGGTAGTCTTGTAGCTGCCCTGAGGCCCAATCAGTACGAAAATCTCGTGGTTCACCGTTTCCCGGTCGAAAAGGGAGGCAATGGAGGCTACGAGCCATTTCTTGAAGTAACCTTCGAATACGGACTGCTCGCTCTTTACGTGCACCGTAGCGGCAAGCCGTCCGATATGGTCGGTCACCCCGTCCCAGGGTTTCAGCCCTTCGAAGTAGTCGGTAAAAGGATTGAACAAAACAGTATATTCCGAGTTCAGTATGGCACGGATATCATTGATACGCACGGTCTTTCCCTGCTTGCTCATACGGCTCCATAGGGTGTTGACGAAACGGTCGTCTATCTCCGTATATTCCCCTTCGGCGCCGTCCGCTCCGGCAGCAGCCGTCTCGCATTTCCCGGTAGCCTCATTGTACCGGAAACGGGCTTGCGTGTCGAGGAAATGTTCGATGTCTTCCACGCTGGCAAATCCGTCGTTGCCGCCGGCATTCGGTTCCCGTCCGTGCAACGGACGGGAACCGTGCTCCTCGGTGCGCTGGTAACACGACCGAAAGACGGCGGTTACATCCCCGTCGTAGTCGGCAAAGCGTTTCACCGCCCACTGGGTAGCGCTGGTTTGCGCCACTCCGTAAGCGTTGAGCAGATACCCCATACGCATGATATATTGGTTGCGCTGGTGTGCCTCGTAAACGATGCCCTGTCCTGCCAGCTCGCCGGCTACCGCAGCAACCGCTTTCTCCAGCCGCCTGTTGCGGACAGAGGGTTTGGCGGGCTGCTCTTTCTTGTCGCCTTTCAGTTCGACGGGCATGGCAACGGCATCAGGATTGAAATAGACATCAGGGTCGTGCGCCAGTCCGCTGAGCCTCGTGATATTCTTACATTTCAGGTCGCATTCGCAACCCAGCAGGCCGGCATAATAGCGGTTGCCCTGCTCGAAGATTTTGGAATAGATTTTCCGGTTCTTCTCCGGAGTGGCCGTCAGGCAGTCCGTACGGTAGATAATGCGAAGCCCCGTACCGCTGATAGTGGTGTAGGACAGCGGCGTATGCTTGTCGGCGCGGACACGTCCGATAAGTTCCGGCAGGCGGTCGGCGTCGATATGGTCGATGTCTGCCAGCGCCAGCGAAGTCCAGCCCGTGATGTTCTCTGCCTGCTTGCCGTCTCCGAAGCACACGGCAACGGCAAAACACGGGCAGGCGGCTTTCTCCCATGCAGCGGCAGCCCTTTGCCCGTTATGGCTGTAATAGCGGTGTTTCTCGGTGCGGTCGCGCACCAGTGCATCGTTGCGGATAAGGTTTACGATTTCCTGTAACGTGCTGTCCTGCGGATGTGTATCCGAGTAACCTTTGAAAAGGCTGATTGAAGTTTCTTTCATTATTGTCGTTATTAGGGTTTTACGGAGTGAAGTTCCGAATAAAGCGCCGGATACGGAAAATGGAGGTTCCCGCATGTGGGAACCGGACAGATGATATATTAACATTATTAACTTTTAAAAACATTTATAGATGACTCAAAATCTAAATCCGGAATTCGTCCACTTGGAGCTCGGTGACTACCTAGAACTGTTCCAGAACACGATTCCTGTAGGTGGCAAACGCCTGAGCGACAAAGAGATTTGCCGTAAAATCTCGATGAGTCCCCAGACCTATGGCAAGGTAAAAAGGGCGAAAGTTTAAAACTGAGCCAGTATTACAGCGTGTTCCGCATCTACCGGGAAGAGCTGAAAAATCACCCCGCAGAACTGTGTAACGTATTGACAGAGTTGGACTTACGGCTCGGGGCGGACTATATGCGACTGCATGTTCCCCGCCCGTAGTTGACAGGTTGCCAGCCATATTTCCAACTTTTACAGGGGTATGTGTTTTAAAATTGATAAATGTAATCGTTACATTTATCAATAAATTCTCGCGCGCGTAACGAAAAGTTATAAAAAAGGTGGCAACCTGTCATATCCGCCTCCGGATTATGCAATAAAAAGAAATATCCGCTATCGTTTTTCTCCGCGACTAAGTCCTGGAAATGCTTAAGAAAGAGCGCAATAACCTACGCGGCATTTACCTTTACTGCTGCGGCAAGTGCAGGATGGCCCTGGAACGCTCCGCCTACCTAATACACGAGATTTTCCATTATAACGGCAACATCTCGGTTTTCTGTCTGATGGATGGCAAGCGTTTCGTGATGATTGAGGAATCGGACTTTATCGTGAGCCGTATCCGGAACAGCCACAGCTGCGAGGAGAGGACAGACGAATACGTGAGGTATGATGTAGGCCGTACGGTTGCGGAAGCCGATATCGAAAGGTGGAAGGGGAGGATTGAGAACAGAGAAACCAAAGTCGAATTAATGGGTAAACTGACCAAAGAACAGTTTTCTGCTTTAAAAGATTGCTTGAAAGAGTCGAAGATGACAAAGAGGCGCTTTAAGAAAATGCTATAAATTTTGAACGTGTAATAAATAAAAAGGAGATAGGTTCATTTAACTCCTTAACCATATCCTTATATATTTTTCAATGCCCGAATCATTGAAGCAAAAAGCCATATCAGGAATGATATGGAATGCGGTAGAACGCTTTGGCTCGTCATTTTTCTTATTTGTTTCCAACCTTGTATTAGCCCGTTTACTGTCTCCGGATGATTTCGGATGTATCGGTATGCTGTTGGTCTTTATCAGCATATCCGACGCTATCGTCGACGGTGGCTTCGGAAGTGCGTTGATTCAAAAGAAAAATCCAACTGCAACAGATTACTCGACAGTGTTTTATTGGAATCTGGGTTTATCATTTGTGTTGTATGCAACGTTGTTTTTAACATCTCCTTTGATAGCTGACTTTTATGAGATTCCTTTGCTGAGCGATATATTGAAGATACAAGGTATTATTCTCGTAATAAATGCTTTAATGCAGGTACAGCAGAATGTATTGAGAAAGAAACTGGCATTCGGACGAATCGCTAAAATTAATTTGAGTTCCGTTATCTTCGGTACTTCGGTAGGAATTTTATTCGCTTATTGGGGGGCAGGAGTATGGAGCTTAGTTGCAAAATTACTTGTTACAGGAATAGTACAGTGTTTGGCATATTGGAGATATAACCGTTGGAGACCGTTGTGGGTATTTGACTGGCAGTCTATTACCGGCTTACTGAATTTCGGTAGTTTCATGTTTTTCAATTCGATATTGAATCGCCTTTATTATAATGTACTTTCATTGATTATCGGGAAGTGTTTCTCACCTATGGAATTGGGGTATTATACTCAAGCCGGAAAGTTGCAGGATGTACCGCGGAACTGTATTTCTTCGGCTGTTATAAATGTGACTTTCCCTATCTTTTCGGGTATCCAAGATGACATAGCAAGACTAAAAAATGCTTTTTCAAAATGTATCAGGTCGATAGCATTCGTTTATTTTCCAATGGCGATGATTCTGATTATAGTAGCACGACCATTGATTACCGTTTTGTTTACGAGTAAGTGGCTTCCGATGATTCCCTATTTTCAGCTTCTTACTGTCGCCGGTTTACTGACAACTCTGTTCGAAACTCATACGAATGTCATCAAATCTTTAGGAAAAAGTAAGGGAGTCTTTATTTTAGAATTTGTACTTAGGACGATAGGGCTGATTATTATTGTTATCAGCATTAAGTTTGACATGATTGGCCTACTTATAGGATATACGTTGTCTCAGTTCTTGTTTTATATCGGAGCTTCCATGTATGTGGGAAAACTGATTCACTATGATTTTAGAGCCCAATTCGGAGACCTTTTCCTTACATTATTCATTGCGGTATTACCAGCAATTTTTGTTTATTTGGCATCTTCCTTTTTCATTGTTGCACCTGTTTGGCAGGTTATTATCCAGGCCTTTGCTTATATTGCCATGTACGTTCTTTTTTCTAAACTGTTTAAAATTAAAGAGTTTGACTTTTACTGTTCGAAGTTAAAGACATTGATTATAAAAAAAATGTAACCCCATTTATTTATATGATACCTAAAATTATTCACTACTGTTGGCTTAGTAATGACCCTTACCCGGATAAAATAAGGAAGTGCCTGGAAAGCTGGCACCGATACTTACCGGATTATAAATTTATTCTATGGAATAGGGATAGCTTTGATATTGACTCTGTAACTTGGACTAAACAAGCCTTTGAAAGAAAAAAATATGCCTTTGCAGCAGATTATATTCGAATATGGGCATTAAAGAATTACGGAGGTATATATTTGGATTTAGATGTGGAGGTTCTAAAAAAGTTCGATGATTTATTGGAACTGCCATATTTTATAGGTATAGAAAGATACGAGTTAACCAATACAGTGGAGGCTGCGGTATTGGGGACTGAAAAAAATCATCCTCTTTTTTCTATGTTGTTGAGATATTATGAACAACGGTCTTTTATATCGAATAATGGAGAAATGGATACTACGCCCTTACCGGTCATAATAATGAAATGTTTTAAAGAATATAACTATCAGGTAAAAAGAATCAAGGATATAACGCAATTTGATTTTTCAGATAAAGTTGTGTCGGTATTTCCGCATTATTATTTTTCTCCGAAGGATAATAGAACCAATAAGATTCGGATTACCCCCCAAACGTATTCAATTCATCATTTTGAAGGGAGTTGGACTGCAAAAGAGAAAAAAACTTTTCCGTATTTACTAAAGCGGATTGTTGGTGATAGCATCTATTACTCACTTCTTGCAGAGCCGTATTTTAGGATAAAAGACTTTCTGAGGAAAACGATAGGGACAGATAAATTAAGATAAAATTGTATGAATAATACGGTTCTAAAGCATGTAATAAGTATTGCCTATGTACTCATTTATATCGGGGCGAACCCTAACATCTTTGCGGGGAATGCCATTGTTCTGCTATTTTTCTTTTTTTATGGGCTTACTGTTGCGATTGAAAGCAAACAAAGGTTCGATGCTATCATATTAATTCCTATTTTGGTATTTGCTTTGATAAATTTTATATCAGTACTGAAATGGGGAGGTCTGTCCGTGGAGTTCTTAAGTAATTATGTAGGATATAATATCCGATTCCTAACAGCTTATTTCTTTTTAAAATATGTCATCGCCAATTTCTTTTCTTTTTATGATAAGACCGTATACATTCTTGCTTTAATAAGCGTTCCGTTTTGGTTGGTACAGTTATTTGATTTTTCCTTTTTCCATGATTATCTGAACTTTATAAATTTAACGGTCGATGATGATTCAAGGGAACGTTGGAGTTTCCTGGTTTATACAGCATATCCCTCGTGGGTGACAGATGGTTTATTGAGGAACAGTGGATTTACTTCCGAACCCTCATTCTTCGGCTTTATACTATCTTTTTGGATATGTTTACGCCTAACGAGGAATAATATAAAAATAGATAGGAAAATGTGGATAGTAATGATTATCGGACTGTCAACACTTTCAACGACCTATTTGATTAGTCTGATTATGATATTTGCATTCGTTGCATTCAATCAGAAAAAGGTGTCTTATAAGGTTTTAAGTATATTAGGAGTAGGAATTTTCTTGCTTTCCTTCTATGCATCATCATTCGGAATGAAGAAAATAAATCTAATTGTGGATGATGTAAAAACAAAAGAGATTTCCGATTATGATTTTCTCGTTGAAGGGCAAAATGTTAGCCGAATACCTAATTTTTTAGTTACTAAAAGTAATGTTTACAAATGGCCTTGGGGATATGGTCTGAATGATAATGGTTTATTGAAAACAAGTAGTGGAGTTGTAATAAAGGGGTCAGGTTCGTTACTGAATAATTGTATTCATTGGGGAGTCTCTTTTTTAATCTTTTTTCCTATACTTATCTGGCGATTTTGGAGAACTTTAAAACATGACTTGTCTTTGTTTAGCCGCATATTATTACTCATGATGACCTGTGCTTGGTCATTTTCGAGTATAGAGTTTAAAGACCCACTGTTTTTTGTGATTATATGTATCGGATTGATGCAATACGTGCCGGTTTCTATTCCGATTATCATTAGTGAAAAGATAGGAACAATCCATTTACGGTATAAAAGTTATAATTGGAGTGGATTTTGTAATATGTTGAAGTTGTTTTTTTATAACAATCGGATTACTTAAATGAAACATTATAACAGTATAGACCTCTTGAAGTTTTTCATGAGCTTTTTCGTTGTGGCAATACATACTGATTATGACCATACCTTTTTTACAGGGTTTATTTGCCCATTGGTAGTACCCATGTTTTTTGTTCTTTCAGGCTTTCTGTTACAGAAAAAAATGAGTGTGTATATTTCTTGTGGTAATAGCAATTGTGTGGATTGGACAATTAATATGTATATAGTCAAATTGCTAAAACTGTATTTCTTATGGACGGTATTATATTTACCATTGACTTTTTATGGCTCATGCATAATTGAGGGTAATAGTTTAGTAAGAGCATTTGCAATCTTTTGTAGAAATGTCATATTTGTCGGCGAGAACTATATGAGTTGGCCTTTATGGTATTTGTTGGCTTTGGTTTGGGCTTCGTTTATTGTAAAAATATTAATAAAGTGGAAATTTACAATAGAATGGATATTGACTTGCGGACTTTGTTTTACAATAATTGGTTGGGGGATAAATAATATTTTGCAAGTAGAACATATGGATGGTATATGTGGAAATTTTATATATGTGTATGAAAAGATTTTTTCTACTACGAGAAACGGCTTATTTGTTGGTTTTGGATTTGTTGCTGTTGGGCTTTTTTTGAGTAAGTGGCAAGATTTTTTTTTGAAACATTTTGCATGGGCTTTTTTTATGACATTAGTATCTGCAATTGTCTATTTGTATGGCTTGCCTTTCTCTAAACATTTACTTTGTTTTTGCACTTTACTTATAGTAATTTCGATAAAGCTACCTGATAGGAATTCTTTTCCATGGTATAGGAAAATGAGTACTTTAATTTATTTTTCCCATATGTTTTTCGTGGCAATTTTAATACACTTTTTTCCGGAAATTCATACAGGTTTGCCGCAGTTTGTATTAGCGGCTATTTCGGCTTTTGTTTTTAGTTACATTGTGATACGGTTAATGGAAATACCCAGCTTCTTTTTTCTGAAAAAACTTCTCGGATAGTCGAATAATTGATATGCCTACTTTAAAATTATAAAAACTAATAACATGAAAGTATTATTGATAGCTAACTATAAATCAAGTATTGGTGGCATATCCGGACAGGTTGAACTGTTATATAAAAAACTTTTGAAAGAGGGGGTTACTGCCCGAATCTTTTCAATGAAGTATAATTCTTTTGTTAGATTATTCCTGCCATTAAGGTTGATATTTGTCGGTTATAGATATGACGTTTTCCATATTCATGCCTGTTCCCATTGGGGGTTCTTGCCGGCAATAGCAGGAATCATGATAGGTAGATTGTTAAATAGAAGAATTATTTTAACTTATCATGGTGGAGAAGCAGATGTTTTTTTTAAAAGGCATCCAGTATTGGTGAATTATTTTTTACGTAAAACAGATGTAAATATCGTATTATCCGGATTTATAGCTTCTATATTTGAAAAACACCGTATACCTTACCGGATTGTTTCCAATATCTTAGAGTTAGATAACAAGTATTTTAGAGAACGTACTGCCGTTCGTCCTTGTTTCATTAGCATTCGTACACTTTCGCCGACTTATAATATAGGATGTATTATCAAAGCTTTTGAAATTGTACAGAAACAAATACCTACATCCGAACTGTATATTGTCGGAGATGGATGCAGCAGGAAAGAATTGGAGTTTATGGTTGAGCAAAAAGGTATAAAGAATATATGCTTTTGTGGGCATGTGGATAATTGTGAGATATACTCCTATCTTAATAAAGCCGATATATTTATTTCTTCTCCGGTAATCGATAACCAACCGATGTCTGTCTTGGAAGCATTTAATGCAGGTTTACTAGTTATATCGAGTAATGTGGGAGGTGTACCGTATATGATAGAAAATGGTAGGACAGGATTACTATTTGAAAGTGATAATTTTATTGAGCTATCGGGAAAAATGCTTTGGGCAGTGAATAATCAAGAGAGGGTATTAAAGATGACGAGAGAGGCTTATAAAAGTCTATCTTATTATTCGTGGGAAAATATAAAATCCAATCTATTATTATTTTACGAAAAATGACGTTTTGATATAAAGCATTTATAGTGCGTGAAATTTGACATATAATAATTATTAGAAGTTGTTTAATAGAAATATGCTTATGAGTTTATATAGTAAAATAGACAGGTATGTACTATTACCTGTTGCGGCTAAAATACAAAAAAGCGACATATTAAAGGAATATGTACGTCTAAAACGGACTGATTGGTATTCTGAGGAACAATTGATGAATTTGCAAAATGAAAAATTGAAGCGTTTAATTCATCATTGTTATATGAATGTCCCTTATTACACCAAACTTTTTGATAAACTTAATTTAAAACCAGAAGACATAAAATGCCGTGCTGATTTAGCAAAACTTCCGATTTTGACAAAACAGATAATCAGGGATAATTATGACGATATGATTAGTTTGGATGTTTCTCAACGCAAAGCTCATAAAGAAACCTCTGGTGGAAGTACGGGAATACCACTAAATTTTATGACGGATAAGGCAACATGGGGAATCAGGTGGTCATCTTCATTCAGAGCCTGGGAGTGGTATGGTTTTTCTTTAGGTGAAAAAATTTTCACACTTGGTGGTAATTCATTGGTAAAGACAAAGGCAGAGAGGAATAAACTTACTAAAAAAGATATTTTTGATAAGTTTATAATGAATAATTTAAAGTGTGATTGTTCGGATATGTCTAATAAGGGGATTCGTAAGATTTATGAAAAATTGATGAATTATCATCCAAAAGTTATTCGTGGCTATCCGGCAGCTATTTATAATCTAAGTAAGTTCATAGAAGAAAATAAATTAGCTATTCCTAAAATTCGTATGGTGTTGACAACAGGAGAAATGTTATTACCACAACACCGATACACTATACAAAAAGTATTCCACGTACCTGTATATGACCAATACGGAGCAGGAGACGGAGGAGTAGTATCCCATGAATGTTATATGCACGAAGGATTACACATAACCGAGGAGCAGTGTATAGTTGAAATAGTAGATAAAGGAGGTAATATAGTAAAAAATGGAAATCCAGGATTTGTGATAACAACCGACTTAAATAATTATGTGTTTCCTTTTATCCGATACCAGATAGGAGATATGGCAACAATAAAAAAGCAAAAATGTTCGTGTGGACGTTCCTCTCGCTTGATAGAACATATCGTAGGTAGAACAGGGAAAACTTTGTTTAATAAACAAGGTCACCCCTTTACCTCTATAGTTATAGATAATATGATGTTTAAAAATATGGATTACCATAAAGCAGAACATGCAGAGCTTTATCAAAAAATAGACCAATTTCAAGTCCGTCAAGATAGTTCGGGAGATATATGTATACTGATTAAACCTAAAAACGAAAATGAGCCCATATCCACATTTGATTATGTAGTTGATAATTTTGCTAAAAACTTTCCGGATTCAAAGATTGAACTGAATTTTGTTGCAGAAATTCCTAAAATGCCTTCTGGAAAGGATGATTATTGTGTTTCGGAATATGACTTTTCTGGAAAATAAATTTTATTATATCTAAAATTATAAGATACATATAAAAAGAGAAGTGGTAGTTATTTTTTGCAAAACACCTATCACTTGCTCGTTATGTTTTGTTGTATTAAACACAGAGATTGTATTAGAAACAGAAGGGAAGGTACTATTTATCAAAAATAAGTGTTCACCGCAAACTCGAATTGTTCCATAAATATTCTCTTAAAAGCAGAAATGTTATTTTGTTCATAGAAAATAAGCATTGCTTTTTTGTAATCGATAGAATCGACAGTCCTGAACGAAATGGGACAATATGAATTGGCAATCAGCAATGAGTTGCTTACGATACGTGCAGTTCTTTTGTTGCCGTCGGTAAATGGTTGTATGTATGATAATAGAACCAGTGCTAACAATGCTTTCTCAAAAACGCAGGATTTGGCGTTAATCAGTTTACAGGTATCCTGCATCGCTTCCCTGATTTGAAATTCGTTGTCGAGCGGACGATAGTTAGTGCCGGTGATGCCGACACGACGGGAACGGATATTCCGGTCTACATTCAAATTATCGGTCAGAATACTATGAATGTCTTCGATATGGCTTATGGTTAGGGTCTCTAAATAATCCGGTTCTTGAAGTATGAATTTTAAGGCTTCTTTATGATTGAGCAGCATAATGGCTTCTTCCTTGCTTTTGCCTTTTGCTTCTTCACGTTCGGTCAACAAGCGTTCTGTTTCAAGCAAGGAGTATGTATTGCCTTCTATCTGTGAGGATTTCCAGCTTAAGTCTATGCCTAACCGCTCCATTTCTTTAGCATATTCGAGGGGGGACAATTGGGATATATTCTTTGTAAATGTTGCTTGCAAACCGTTTAAATGATGAAGTTCTTCATCGGAAAACAGAATGACACGAGGTAATATATTCTGAATCAATTCGAAATTGAATCCTTGCTGTATGGTACGTTCATCGATTTCTTTCTCAAAATAAGTGTCGATATCAAACGTCATCAGCACATGGGCTTGCGGAGTAATGCTATACTTCGTGGCTTTTCCTTTTCCGGTGACATGAATAAGCTTCTGTTCCACAGCTTCGGATATTGCCCGTTTAAGGGTGGCGGGACTTGCTTTGATTGCAATACCGTCGGTAATCTCGCTTCTGGAAGATTCTGGATGATAATGAAGGTATTCAAGTATTTCGCTATGCAATTTCATGATGATATAGTGTTGATTCGGCTCAAATATACGATAAAAATTAATAAATACAGCTCAATGTGAGCCGAAAAACCGGAATTTAAGAGGAATCATGAGCCGAATGAGTGATTTTATTCTGTTTTGTACCAAATATGCTAAAGTAAAATGAATGATATAGTAATTGATAAAAGGATATATACATAATAGGGCTAATTTGCTGCTAACAAGTATGATGTTAGTTTAAATAAGTCAGACAATATTATATGAAATATTTAGAATAGTCAAATTATAAAAGATAGAATAATGAACATTTCATTTTTTGGATTAGGTTATGTAGGGTGTGTAGGCATGGGATGCTTAGCGCAGAATGGGCATAAGGTTATCGGGGTAGATATTTCTCCTGAAAAAATAAAAAATATAAATGAAGGAATACCTACAATTGTGGAAGTGGGAATAGGCGAAATCATCAAAGAACAACATTTACAAGGGAGAATCAGTGCTACACATGACTATATGGAGGCTGTGAAAGAAAGTGATATCTCTTTTGTATGCGTAGGTACTCCTTCTACTAACAAAGGACATTTGGACTTGAGTTATATCTATCAGACTGCTAAAGAAATAGGAGAGGCCTTGAAAGAGAAAAACGGGTTTCATGTTATTGTTATCAGGTCAACCGTATTTCCCGGTACGAATAAAAAAGTAAGCGAAATAATAGAAGGAATATCCGGAAAAACGAGGAATGTGCATTTTGCTGTTGTATCTAATCCTGAATTCCTAAGAGAAGGAACAGCCGTAAAGGATTACATGAACCCACCGTTGACTGTAATAGGTACGGATTGTGAAAAGGCACGGGATATTATGACGGAGTTGTATGCTCCTATGGCTGCACCCCTCGAAATAGTCCCTATAGAAGTTGCTGAAATGATAAAGTATGTAAACAACTCTTATCATGCTCTCAAAGTGGTTTTTGCTAATGAAATAGGAAGGATATGCAAATCGTGTGGAATTGATTCGCATGAGGTGATGCGTATTTTCTGTATGGATAAGCAGCTTAATATCTCTCCTTACTATTTTAAACCGGGATTTGCATACGGCGGCAGTTGTTTGCCTAAAGACTTAAAGGCTTTGAAAACAATGGCTCATGATTTGTATGTGGAAGCTCCGGTTTTGAATGCCATAGAAAACAGTAACCAATATCATATAGAAAATACCATAGAATGGATTCAAACTATAGGATATAAGAAAATCGGTGTATTAGGATTGAGTTTCAAAGCGGGAACGGACGATATGAGAAATAGTCCTATTATAAATGTAATAGAAACATTGCATGGTAAAGGGTACGAGATTAAAATCTATGATAAAAATGTTTCTCTGGCTCGTTTGATTGGGAAAAATAAAAGTGTAATTACCGAAAAACTGCCACATCTGAATAGTATGTTACAGGACGATATGGAGTCTTTGGTAAAATGGGCAGAGATTATCATTATTGCTAATAGTGACGAGGCTTTTAAGGCTATAAAAATAAGAAAAGGGCAAACGGTAATTGACCTGGTCAGGATAAAGGAATTGGAGGGTGAGAATGGTTATAAAGGAATCTGTTGGTAGGAAAAAGGTACATGTATGGTTTGATATATGCCATACTCCGCAATACAATTTCTATAAGAATCTTATTATTCGTTTGGCTGAAGAAGGCCATTTGGTATATATCACAGTTTTGAATAGGGGGAAGATGCCCTTGATAATTCAAAAAGAGTTGATTGCATATCCTACAATAAAGATTTATATTATAGGAAAGCATAGGCTCGTTAAATGGTCGGCTATAATCGATGCTAATTTAATACGGATTGTCAAACTGTTTTTATGGTCATTGAATAAGCGGATAGATATATCCTATTCCAATGCTTTTTTGAGTGCCCTTATAGGAAAAGTAAGAGATTTTCCTACATTTACATTCGACGACGACCCGCAGACACTTGCTTTTAAACCTAAAATGTGGTTTTCGAAGATATCTCATTACTGTCTTTACGAACTTCCGCCCGGTTATACTTTGTCGTCCAAGGTAAAAGTTCTGCCAGTCCTTAAAGAATGGGCATATCTGGCTCCGAATGTTTTTGTACCAGATATGAAATTTTTGGATAAATATAAACTGAAACCTAAAGAATATTTTTTTGTAAGGGAGGTATCGGTAGGTACGGTTAATTATGCGGGACAGAGTGCGGGGGCTGTTATGGATATTGCCTCAAAAATACCTCAAGATAAGAAAGTGTTGTTCTCTTTGGAAGATAAATCTATAAAAGATATGTATCCTAAGGACTGGATACTGTTGGAAGAACCGGTTGAGGGTATTCATTCTCTTATCTATTATAGTTGCGCTTTAATATCTTCGGGAGATAGCATGGCGCGTGAAGCTGCTTTATTGGGGGTTCCCTCATATTATTTAGGAATTAGATATGATATGCCGGCGAACTATGCTGCTTCTCGATTGGGAGTGCTACACAATCGAAAAAGTATGGATTTTGAAGAATGGATAGAATGTTTTAAAGCCAATTTGAGTTATAAGAAAGAACAGGAAAATATTCGAGGCACTATAAACCGCTTATTTATAGATATAAATGAGTATATGTATTCATTTGTAAATGAGCTTGAAAAAAGGAGAGAATAATGGGTTCGCATTTAAAATCATTAAACAAAGAATGTGATAAAAAAAGTACTCGTAGCTTTTATGCGCTGAAAAAATAAAAAACAATCGATAAAATAATATGGTAAAGAACATGAAGAAGTGGGGATGTATAGCCTTCGTGCTATGTGTCCTGGCAGGCTGTGCGTCTCAAAAACAGATTTCGTACCTGCAAAATGTGCCGGATGACTATCGGCAAAAGATAACACAGGATTATGACCTTAAGATTCATCCGGATGATTTGCTTTCTATCATGGTGAACAGCAAAGACCCCGAACTGGCACAGATGTTCAACCTGCCAATGGTGAGTTACCAGATTGCCAACAGCAATACCGGATATGCAGGGGGACAGAATAGAGTACTGGGCTATCTGGTGGATAAAGAGGGGTACATCGACTTCCCGCAGTTGGGAGTTATCAAGGTACAAGGGATGACACGTACCGAATTGACAAAATATATCAAAAACCAATTGATAGAAAAGGGGCTGATGAAAGACCCTATCGTAACCATTCAATTCTTGAACTTCAAAGTGTCGGTATTGGGAGAAGTGAACCGGCCGGGTACATTCGAAATTACCAGCGACCGCATTACCTTGCTGGACGCATTGAGTCTTGCAGGCGACTTGACCGTTTACGGGCAGCGCGAAAACGTAAAGGTTATCCGGGAAGAAAACGGAGAACGGGTAGTGGCTTCGCTGGATTTGCGAAATAAAGATTTATTATCGTCTCCTTATTATTACCTGCAACAGAACGACGTAGTATATGTAGAACCTAATAAGGTAAAGGCGGGGCAACGGGAGATTAACCAGAACAGAACCATAGGCACGTTCGCTTCCATTCTATCGGTAATGGTATCCTTGGCAGTGCTTATATTCAAATAAAAAAACAGTAAAGAAAAAAGTTTATGGGAAAAGATAGGTTTGAAGATTTGGACTTCATAGATTTTAATGACAGCCGCCAGCAGGAGAGCACGGTGATTGCCGATATGTTGTCGGCGGTGTATCGCAACCGGAAATGGTTCATCTTGTCCGTGGTGGTGTGTGTCTTGATAGGTTTTCTGTATCTGAAAAGTTCCCCGAAAATATTTCTGCGTACTGCCACCGTACTGGTGAAGGACGAGCAGAAAGGCGGGGGTGTCAATGGTGCGGCGGCCTTTCAGGATTTATTCTCTCTGGGCGGCAGCACGGTAGATAATGAGGTGGGCATCTTTAAAAGCAAGCGGCTGATGCGGACAGTAGTCGAGACGCTGCATCTGAATGTAAGTTATAAAGAGTGGGACGGGTTGAGGAAGAAGGAACTTTACACCTCTACGCCGTTTACCGTTAATTTTCTCGATGCAGACCCCGCACAAAAGATAAGCCTTACCGTTACGATGACGGATAACGGAAAGGTGACCTTGACGGACATGGTTCTGCAAAACGAGCTGGAAGAAGAGGAATTCGACGAAAGCCTGACCGTACAACCGGGGGATACGGTGAATACTCCGGTAGGAAAGATTGCAGTGCAGCCTACGTTGTTTACGAACGAGAGTTATATAGGCAAATCGGTCTATGTGGCAAAAGGAAATTTGAAGGAGGTAGCGGAGGAGTACAACAAGGCTCTGAACGCGGGAGTGACGAACAAGCAGTCGTCGTTGATAGCCCTGAGCATAGAGGACGAGAATGTGCAGCGGGCGGAGGATTTGCTGAATACGCTGATTGAGGTTTATAAGAACGATGCTATCGAGGACAAAAACAGGATTGTGATAAATACAGCCAAATTCATAAACGATAGGTTGGAAATCATAGAAGCCGACTTGGCTACCGTGGATGCGGAAATAGAGAATTATAAGAAAAAGAATAAACTGACGGATATTGCCTCGGAAAGTGCCTTGTACCTGCAAAGTTCGAGCATGCTGGACACGGAAGGGTTGAGTGTGGAAAACCAACTGAACATGGCGCAGTACATGAAGGAGTATTTGCAGGATAACTCGAAAACGACAGACCCTATTCCTGCCAGTATCGGGATAGACGATATGGGGGTGCAGAACCTGATTATGGAGTACAATACGGTGTTGACGCGGAGGAATAAGCTGATAGCCAACAGCAGTGAGGGCAACCCGCTCGTGCGGGACTTGAACGGTACGCTGATGTCCATGCGTCTGTCTATCGCGAAGGCTGTGGACAACCTGATAGCGAACCTGGAGATACAGGCAGCCAATATGAAGAACAAGGAGCGCGAGAACAGCGATAAGATAGCGTTCGTGCCTACCCAACTGAAATATGTGGTAAGCATCGAACGGCAACAGAAGATAAAGGAGGAGTTGTATTTGTTCCTGCTGAACAAGAAGGAGGAGAATGAACTCCATCTTTCTATTACGGAGAGTAATTGCCGCATCATAGACTCGGCGGAAGGAGTGGACTTACCGGTTGCTCCCAAGAAGGCGCAGGTGATACTGATTTCTTTGCTGGCGGGAATCATGCTGCCCGCCTTGTGGATTTATATCCGTTCGCTGCTCAATACCAGCGTGCATACGAAGAAGGAGCTGAAAACGGGTGTGAGTATTCCTTTCCTGGGTGAAGTGCCGCTCGAGAAGAGCAAGCACGAGAAGGATATCGTAGTGCAGGAGGGCAGTAGGGAGAGCATCTGCGAGGCGTTCAAGATAGTACGCGATAACCTGGACTTTATGGATACGGAGAAGAAAACGGCAGGAAAGGTGGTGCTGGTAACTTCTGCCAATCCCGATTCGGGAAAGACCTTTATCACGCTGAACCTGGCTATGAGTATGGCGTTGGCTAATGTAAGGGTGGTAATTCTCGATCTGGACTTACGGAAAGGTTCTTTGAGCAAGTGTGTCGGCATAGGAATGAAAAAGATCGGTATATCGAACTACTTGAGCGGCAAGGTGGATGATGTGAAAGAACTGGTACAGGTTTGCGGGGAAGATAGCCGGCTACACATCATTACTTCGGGAGCGTTGCCGCCCAATCCTGCGGAATTGCTGAAAAGCGGCAGGCTCGACCGGCTGATAGAGGAGCTGAAAAAGAACTATGATTATATCCTGCTGGATAATCCGCCTTATGGCATAGTGGCGGATACGCAGTTATGCGGACGGCTGGCAGACCAGACGATTTATGTGGTGCGCTCAGGCTTATTCGACAAACGGATGTTACCGGAATTGCAGGAGCTGTATGATTCGGGAAAGATGAAGAATATGAGTCTCTTGCTGAACGGAATAGATTATGTAAAGACGGGTTATGGCTACGGTTACGGGTATGGTTACGGCAATTACGGGAACGATGAGGAGCGGAAGAACAAGAAGCCGCTGTACAAGAGGATATTCGGGATTTAAACGATAAGTGTATGTTTTTCTTACGGCATAAAAAGCGGCTGGCGGATACCGGCTTTTTTAGGGGCTTTGTGGATAGCCACAGCCATATCCTTCCGGGGGTGGACGACGGCATAAAGACGATAGAGGAGTCTTTGGAGGTGTTGGCGCACTTCGATTCGCTCGGGGTGAAGAAGGTGAGGTTGACACCTCATGTGATGAACGGCGTGGAGCATTGGGAGGATGTGTTGCAGGCTTTCGATACGTTGCGCAGGCGTTATACCGGAGAAATCGCGCTCGAGCTGGGGGCTGAATATATGCTGGATTCCGGTTTCCAGAAGAGGCTTGAAAAGGGAGTGCAGCCTTTGTATGGGGATTGTATGTTGGTAGAGACGTCTTATTTTTCTCCTCCAAATAACCTGGACGAGTTGTTGTACAATGTGTCGCTTGCCGGATATACTCCGGTGATTGCGCATCCCGAACGTTATCTTTATATGAGGTACAGCGATTATTGCGAGCTTAAGAACAAGGATTGCCTGTTACAGTTAAATTTACTTTCGCTTTCCGGCTATTATGGAAAACAGGTGATGAAAAAAGCTGAATCCTTACTGGAAAAAGGTATGTATAATATGGTAGGGACGGATTTGCATAATCTGGAAACCTTCAGGAAATGGATAGAGAATGTGAGACTGACAGATAAGCAGACAAAGGAAATTATGTCTCTTCGCTGATTCTCAAAGCCCGCAATGAGCTAAGGAAGCCCCGGAAGCCTGTGTAAACCGCAGGATTCCGGGGCTTCCGCAGTTTTGGGAGTATTTAGAGTTTTCTATCAAATTTGTGAGAGTTGTTTTGATATATTTCCGTATCTTTGCCCCATTATTGAATATTGAACCAACGAATTTTAAGAACCGGACATGATAAAAAGAGTCGTAAAAGTCCTTTGGATTTTCATAGCACTGATAGCATTGACATGCGTTATTATTTTCTTCTCGATAGCAAAAGGTTGGATTGGCTATATGCCGCCTGTGGAAGACCTGGAAAATCCCAATTATAAATTTGCAACGGAAATCTTCTCGGAAGACGGAAAAGTTCTGGGTACTTATTCTTATAGTAAGGAGAACCGCGTTTTTGTGGGATATAACGATTTGTCCCCCCATATCATCAATGCGCTGATCGCGACGGAAGACGTACGTTTCGCCGAACATTCGGGTATTGACGCCATCGCGCTGTTCCGCGCCGTGGTGAAGCGGGGAATCCTGATGCAGAAGAATGCCGGCGGCGGCAGCACCATCAGCCAGCAGCTTTCCAAGCAGCTCTATTCTCCGAGCGCCGATAACATTATGGAGCGTCTGTTCCAAAAACCCATCGAATGGGTTATCGCCGTGAAACTGGAACGCTATTATACCAAAGAGGAGATTCTTACGATGTATCTCAACAAGTTCGACTTCCTGAACAATGCGGTAGGTATAAAAACCGCCGCTTATACTTACTTCGGTTGCGAGCCGAAAGAATTAAAGATAGAGGAAGCCGCCACGCTGGTGGGTATGTGCAAGAATCCGTCGCTTTACAATCCGGTACGTTATAACGAACGCTCGCGCGGACGCCGCAATGTGGTGCTCGACCAAATGCGCAAGGCCGGATATATCACCGTTGAGGAACGCGACTCTTTGCAGGCTTTGCCCCTGAAACTGTCCTATCATCGCGTAGACCATAACGAGGGGCTTGCAACGTATTTCCGCGAATATCTGCGCGGCGTACTGAATGCCAGGAAACCCGACAAATCGGATTACCGGGGCTGGCAGATGCAGAAGTATTACGAGGATTCGCTCGACTGGGAAACAAACCCTCTGTACGGCTGGTGCGAAAAGAATACGAAGAAAGACGGAAGCAAATACAACCTGTATACGGACGGGCTGAAAATCTATACCACGATTGATTCCCGCATGCAGAAATATGCGGAGGACGCCGTGACCGAGCATCTGAAAGAATTGCAGGGTTACTTCTTCAAGGAGAAAAAAGGCGCTAAAAAAGCGCCCTATACTTTCCGTCTGACGCAGGAGCAGGTGGACGAAATCCTGGGACGCGCCATGAGGCTGTCCGACCGTTACCGCATCATGAAGAACGCCGGAGCTTCCGAGGCGGAAATCAAGAAAGCGTTTGATACGCCCGAGCAAATGTCCGTATTCAGTTGGGGCGGCGAGAAAGATACGGTAATGACGCCGATGGACTCCATACGTTATTACAAGTTCTTCCTGCGTGCCGGATTCATGTCGATGGACCCTCGCAACGGTCATGTAAAAGCGTATGTAGGCGGGCCTAACCACCATTACTTCAAGTATGACATGGCCATGGTGGGACGCCGCCAAATCGGTTCTACCATGAAGCCTTATGTGTACTCGCTGGCCATGGAGAACGGTTTTTCTCCTTGCGATCAGGCGCGTCACGTGGAATATACGTTGATAGACGAAAACGGAAAACCCTGGACACCGCGTAACGCCAACAAAAAACGCTACGGCGAAATGGTGACGGTGAAGTGGGGACTGGCGAATTCGGACAACTGGATTACGGCCTATCTGATGAGCAAACTGAACCCGTATGAATTGAAACGGCTGGTACACAGTTTCGGTGTGCGCAATCGCGACATCGTGCCTTCGGTATCTCTCTGTCTCGGCCCTTGCGAAATATCCGTAGGCGAGATGGTGAGCGCTTACACCGCATTCCCCAATAAGGGTATTCGTGTAGCGCCGCTGTTCGTAACCCGTATTGAGGATAACGACGGTAATGTACTGGCTACATTCTCGCCGGAAATGCAGGAAGTAATCAGCGCATCCAGCGCTTATAAGATGCTGGTGATGCTGCGTGCGGTAGTCAATGAAGGTACCGGCGGACGTGTTCGCCGCCTGGGTGTGAAGGCCGATATGGGCGGCAAGACCGGAACGACCAACTTTAACGCCGACGGCTGGTTCATGGGCTTTACGCCTTCGCTGGTGTCCGGTTGCTGGGTGGGCGGCGAAGACCGTGATATTCACTTTGATACGATGCTGCACGGACAAGGCGCTTCCATGGCATTGCCTATCTGGGCTAAATATATGGTGAAAGTGCTTGGCGACAAATCGCTGGGATATGACGAAAACGAGACTTTCCAACTGCCCGAAGGTTTCGACCCGTGCAAGGACAGCGACTATGAGGATGCGGAACCTGCATCGGAAATAGGATTGGACGATTTGTTTAATTGAGAACCGGATAACAGAAATGGTGTATACAATCTGCATCGGCAGTAACGAGCACCGGAAAGATAATCTGGCATTGGCGCGTAAAAGGCTGTCGGAACTTTTTCCGGATATTCGCTTTTCGGCAGAGGCGGATACGAAACCGTTGTTTTTCCGGCGGCAGGCGTTGTTTACCAATCAGGTGGCACGTTTCATATCCGATTATGACGCCGATGAAGTCATACTCCGTTTGAAAAATATAGAACGGGAAGCCGGAAGAACGCCCGAAGAGAAGGAACAGGAGATTGTGCGCCTCGATATCGACTTGCTGGCCTGTGATAGCAAGGTGTATAAACCCGAAGATTGGAAACGGGACTATATTGTCCGTGGATTGGAAGAACTATAAAGTATTAACGATATGAAATTTCTGGGAATCATTCCTGCCCGTTACGCATCTACGCGTTTCCCGGCCAAACCTTTGGCTTTGTTGGGTGGAAAAACCGTTATTCAGCGGGTGTATGAACAAGTGGCCGGTGTTTTGGACGACGCTTACGTGGCTACCGACGACGAGCGCATCGAAGCTGCCGTAAAGGCGTTCGGCGGAAAAGTCGTGATGACGTCCGTACATCATAAAAGCGGTACCGACCGTTGTTATGAGGCCTGTACCAAAGTAGGGGACGGATTTGATGTGGTGGTAAACATTCAGGGTGACGAACCTTTTATACAACCGTCACAACTGGAAACCGTAAAGGCTTGCTTCGACGACCCGTCCACGCAGATTGCCACCTTGGTAAAACCTTTCACGGCGGATAACGGCTTTGAGGCATTGGAGAACGTCAATTCTCCGAAAGTGGTACTCAACAAGAACATGAACGCCCTTTATTTCAGCCGTTCCATTATTCCGTACCAGCGTAATGCGGAAAAACGGGAGTGGCTGAAAAATCACACTTATTACAAACACATCGGTTTGTATGCCTATCGGGTGGAAGTACTGAAAGAGATAACTTCGCTTCCCCAGTCCTCGCTCGAACTGGCGGAATCGCTGGAGCAGTTGCGTTGGCTGGAGAACGGTTATACCATTAAAGCCGGCATTACCGAAGTGGAGACAATCGGCATCGATACGCCGCAGGATTTGGAGCATGCGGAACGCTTCCTGCAAGCTCAAAACGTTCAATGAATAGTTGACTGATGATGCTTTTGGACAGAACCAACCAACCTAAAGTAAGGGATATCGAGCATTTGGCCGTACAAATGCCCCGTCGCTCCGTCATGCCCAACGGCGTACTTTTGAACGTTCTCGATTCCGGCGATAATGAAGTGGTACGCATAGACCTGCTGATGGAAGGCGGACGCTGGCAGCAGTCGCAACCGTTGCAGGCTCTGTTCACCAACCGTATGCTGCGTGAAGGAACGCTGCGGTACGGCGCTTTGGAAATAGCGGAGAAGCTGGACTATTACGGCGCATGGCTGGAACTGTCCAGCGCATCGGAATATGCCTACATCACGCTTTATTCGTTGAATAAATACCTGCCGCAGACTTTGGAGATACTGGAGTCTATCGTGAAAGAACCAGTATTTCCGGAGAAGGAGTTGGGCATTATCATAGATAATAATATCCAGCAGTTCATGGTCAATTCGTCCAAAGTGGATTTTCTGGCGCACCGGGCGTTGATGAAAGCGGTGTATGGCGAAGCGCATCCCTGCGGGCGGCTGGTGCAGAAAGAGGATTATAACCGGATAAACCCTGCCGTGCTCAGGGAGTTCTACGACCGGCATTATCATTCGCGGAACTGCACGATTTACGTTTCCGGAAAAGTGAGCGATGATTGTGTGCGGCGGATAGAGGATTTGTTCGGCAGGGAAGCGTTCGGCAAGGATTTCCGCAAACCGGAAAGGAGAGACTTTATTCCGGTTTCTTCCGCAGACAAACGGATTTTTGTGGAATATGCGGATGCCATGCAGAGCGCGGTGCGCATGGGCATGCTTTCCTTGGAGCGCAATCATCCCGATTATTTGAAGACACGGGTGATGGTGACGCTGTTCGGCGGGTATTTCGGAAGCCGCCTGATGTCTAACATCCGTGAGGAAAAAGGATATACTTACGGTATTTCCGCAGGTATCGTGCCCTATCCGGGAAAAGGGATGCTGGTTGTAAATACGGAAACGGCAAACGAGTTTGCAGAGCCTCTTATTCGGGAAGTTTATCACGAAATAGACTGCCTGCAGAATGATTTGGTACCGGAAGAGGAGTTGTCTATGGTAAAGAATTATATGCTGGGCGAGATGTGCCGCAGCTATGAATCGGCGTTTTCGCTGGCAGACGCGTGGATGTTCGTTCAGGTTTCGGGCTTCGGTGATACCCACTTTGAGGATGCCCTGAATGCGGTTAAGGATATTACCCCCGAAGAAATACGGGAACTTGCCGGACGGCATTTGTGCAAAGAGAAATTAAAAGAAGTCATATCCGGCAAAAAAATGTCATAAAAAGCGGGAAGCGGCTCGTGGTTTTGGCAGATTAATCGTATCTTTGTCAAAATACTAATTAAGTAATCTGTAACCAAAGATGAAATATCTATATACCGCAATCATTCTGTTATACTTATCACAGGGCAGTGCCGCAGCCCAAGAAAAGAGCGGTTTCTTTGATAAAATAAAGGGTACTTTCTCATCGGAAATAAAAATAGGGACGCATACGTTTAAAGACGGTTCCGTATATACCGGCGAGATGAAAGGACGCAAACCCAACGGCAAAGGAAAGACGGTTTTTAAGAACGGCGATGTCTATGAAGGCGAATACGTCAAAGGAAAACGCGAGGGGTACGGCGTCTATACTTTTCCCGACGGCGAGAAGTACGACGGCCAGTGGTTTCAAGACCAGCAGCATGGCAGAGGTATCTATTATTTTATGAACAATAACCGTTACGACGGTATGTGGTACCAGGACTACCAACACGGCAAAGGCACCATGTACTACTATAACGGTGACCTTTACGAGGGCGACTGGATAAACGACAAACGTGAAGGCCAGGGTACTTATACCTGGAAGAACGGTTCCAAATACATCGGCTCGTGGAAAGACGACAAAAAGAACGGTGAGGGTACGTTAATCTGGAATGACGGCTGCAAATACGACGGTCATTGGAAGAATGATGTACGCGACGGCAAAGGTACGTTTGAATATGCCAATGGCGATAAGTATGTAGGCGACTGGAAAGAGGATATGCAGCATGGCAAGGGTATTTACTTTTTCCATACGGGCGACCGCTACGAGGGTTCTTACGTGCAGGGCGAGCGTACCGGCGAAGGCATTTATTATCATGCCAGCGGCAATAAATATGTAGGAAACTTCAAGAACGGCATGCAGGACGGACAGGGTACGTTTACATGGGCCAGCGGTGCCGTATACGACGGACAATGGAAAGATAATCAGCGTAATGGCTATGGCGTTTACAAATGGAACGTCGGCGACTCCTACGAAGGTGAATGGAAAGATAATAAATTCAACGGCCAGGGTACTCTGATTCTTACCGACGGCACAAAATACAAAGGCGGTTTTGTGAACGGACTGGAAGAGGGAAGCGGCGTGCAGGAAGATAAGAACGGAAACCGCTACGAAGGCTTCTTCAAACAAGGCAAGAAAGACGGCCCGTTTGTGGAAACGGACAAGAACGGAAAGCTGATACGGAAAGGAACCTACAAAATGGGACGGTTGAGTAATTGAAAATTGAGAATTAAAAATTAAAAAATAGAGAGGGCTGCGCGATTCGGATGAATATTGCGCAGCCCTTATTTTTTAATTCTCAATTCTTAATTCTTAATTTTCAAATAATGTATTGAGAACTGATGGATTCATTGCTCATCACTCGTCTGATGGTTTCGGCAAACATGTCGGCGATGCTCAATTGCTTAACCTTATCGCACTTCTTGGAGTAAGGAATACTGTCTGTAAATACCATTTCGGTCAGACCGGACTCTTGTACGCGGAATGATGCCGGATCGGACATCACGCAGTGGCTGGCAATGGCACGTACGGATTTGGCGCCTGCTTCCATCATAATGTTGGCAGCTTTGGTAATGGTGCCGGCCGTATCCACAATGTCATCCACCAATACGACATTCTTGTCTTTTACGTCACCGATAATCTGCATGGTGGCAACTACGTTTGCTTTTTCACGTGTTTTGTTGCACAATACCAAAGGTACGCCGAGGTATTTGGAGAATGTGCTGGCACGTTTTGAACCGCCCACGTCGGGAGTTGCGATAACAAGATCATCCAGCTTTAATGATTCGATATAAGGAAGGAATACTGCCGATGCATACAAATGATCAACGGGAATGTTGAAGAAACCTTGAATTTGGTCAGCATGGAGATCCATAGTAATCAAACGGTCGATGCCTGCAACTGAAAGCAGGTCGGCTACCAGCTTGGCGCCGATGGAAACACGAGGTTTGTCTTTTCTGTCTTGACGTGCCCAACCAAAATAAGGAATAACTGCAATTACACTTTTGGCGGATGCTCTTTTGGCCGCATCAACCATCAGCAGAAGTTCCATCAGATTGTCGGAATTAGGGAAAGTGGATTGAACCAGGAATACGTTTGCGCCACGGATGGACTCTTCGTAAGAAACGGCGAATTCACCATCAGCAAAGTGGGTGATATTCATCTTTCCTAGAGGGCAATCAAGGCTGGCGCAGATTTTTTCTGCAAGGTATCTCGAGTTTGTTCCGGAGAATACCATAAAGGGTGCTTTTTCGCTCATTTTGTAATAGATGTTACCTATTTATTAATTTGCATGCAAAGGTATGAATTTCCCGCTACATAATACAAGACTTATTGTAGAAAAAATATTTTTCTTTACCGGATTTATTTGTAGCTTTGCTTTGTGAAATGCCTTTCATCTATATTATTGTCGGTAGGAATGCTATGCCTGGCAGGTACGGCGTTTGTCTCGTGTGTGGGTACGGCTCCTACAAAAGAGGTGCATCTGATTGATTCCTTGAATCAGGTGGCATATACTTATCGTTATAAAAATCTGGACTCGTCGTGTCATGCGGCGTCGAGGGCTTACCGGGAAGTGAGGCTTTACAGACAAGGAAAGGCGGAAGCCTGTAACAATCTGGGATTCTGCGCTTTTATGCGCATGGATTTCGAGCAGGCGGAGAAATACTATCAGGAAGTGTACGGCCTGACAAAGAATGAGTTGGAGCTTCTTATCGCCGATATAGGCTTGATGAAGATTTATCAGCGGACGGCGCTGAACAAGGAGTTTTATGATTACCGCAACAGCGCCGTGCGCCGCATGAAACGTATCGCCGAGGATAATAATCTGTTTGCGGACAGGCATGAACGGATGCGGCTGGCCTACGCCCGGTCGGAGTTCTATATCGTATCTGCCATATATTACTATTATCTGCAGCAGCGGTCGGAAGCTCTGGCGTCCATCGATGAGGTGCCGGAGAACGAGGAGCTGGCAGCGGACACCAACCAGTTATTGTATTATCACTATATAAAGGGTTCGGCTTCTTTGTGTGACGGAGAAACGCCCGACGAGCGTCGTTTAAGGGAGTTTGACGAACTGTACACGACCTGGAGACTAGCTTCCAGAAAAGGGTATCTGTATTTTGAGGGAAACGGCGTACAGGGGTTGGCCAATCTGATGGCTTCGCCGGATAATTATGAATTCTTTCAAGGACGGCGGGCGCATGCGCTGAAGCAGTTCGGCGAGCCGGTGGATTCTTTATTGCCCATGCGGTTGGGGCAATTGGCTTTGGAGAAATTCCGGCAATATAATGACATTTACCAAATTGCGGGCGCGTACGTTTCCATCGGGAAGTATCTGAATGCGCACGGGGAATACGAGCAGGCTCTCGATACGCTGAAACATGCTCTGGAATGTGTAAACGACCATCATCGCCGCTTTTACGATTGCCACGATAGCTTAGACTGGTTGAAGGCTTACGACCGCCGTGATACGATATGCGCGGAGAAGTCGTGGATTCAGCAGAAACTGAAAACCGTTCCCGAATGGATTTCAAGGATACGCGAGCAGTTGAGTGTGACTTACGCCGGGCTGGAAATGAAAGAGTATTCGGATTACAATAGGAATATATATCTGGATATTCTGGAAGATACCCGTCAGGATAAGGAGCTGGAAAGCCGTTATCAGGCGTTGGAGAAAGAGGCGGGACAACTGAACCTGCTGCTTTTCTGTGTGATTACGGGACTTATTTTGGTGCTGGTGTTCTTTTGGTTCTTTAATAAACGCTCCAAACTGCGCAACAGATTACACCTGCACCGCTTGCAGTCCATGCTGGATATTTGTCAGGGAATAACCGCATCCATCCCCGCCGATGCGCAGACTGAGGAAGACATCACGGATGCGATTCTGACGGCTGTACGTCCGGGACTGAAATGCCTGTTCGGTACAGAAGAGGTATGTATCAAAAACAGAGAATTGGTATTCGCACGGCGTATGGGGAAAGACGAGCAGGCTATGGTGCAGGTAATCAACCCCTATATCCAATGGGCGCTGGACAACGGAATGACGTCCATCTCTCTCGGCGAGGAACAGCGCAGGCTGGAAAAGCAACGCTATATCCATGAACAGCATATCGCCGGAAACAAACGGCAGAATCTGATTAAAAAGGCTTGTCTTTCCATTGTCAATGGCATTCATCCTTACATCGACCGTATTCTGAATGAGGTGCATAAGCTGATACGCATGGGATATATCCATGATGAAACTATCAAAAAAGAGAAGTATCAGTATATTGATGAACTTGTCACCACCATTAACGAATATAATGATATTCTGGCTTTGTGGATTAAGATGAAGCAAGGTACGCTGAGCCTGAACATCGAGGCTTTTGAGCTGAATGAACTTTTTGAATTGCTAAGGAAAGGGAACCGGGCTTTCGAGATGAAGCGGCTGGATTTGGAAGTGGAGCCGACCGATACCTGCGTGAAAGCGGACAAGGCCTTGACTCTCTTTATGATAAATACATTGGCCGAGAATGCGCGCAAATATACTCCTAAGGGGGGTAAGGTGAAAATCTACGCCCGTCGGGAGAGTGATTATGTGGAAATATCCGTTGAAGATAACGGCTGCGGTCTGTCTCCGGAAGATGTCGCCCATATCATAGGCGAGAAAGTATATGATTCCAAAGCCATCGGAATGAACGACGCGCCCGACCGGGAAGAATTGCGAAAGAATAAGGGCAGCGGGTTCGGTTTAATGAATTGTAAGGGTATCATTGAGAAATATAAGAAGACGAATCCTATTTTTAATGTGTGCCTGTTCAATGTAGAGAGTACGTTGGGGCAGGGCAGCCGCTTCTATTTCAGGCTGCCGGCAGGAGTACGCAAGGTTTTGACGGTAATGCTGCTTGCATTCTCTTTGGGTATGGTTTCTTGCGGTAAAGCGACAGATAACGATATGCCGAAGGAAACGCTTACCGATTCTCTGACATCGGCCTTGCAGGCAGAATATGAACTTTTACTGAATCGGGCTTCCGACTATGCCAATGAAGCCTATTACTGTAATGTGGACGGTGAATATGCGATGGCTTTGCAATATATAGACTCCGCGATGATTTGCTTGAATGAGCATTACGGAAAGTACGCCGAAGAACCGCGTCGCTATATGGCTTTGGCCGGGGATGACACGCCTGCCGAGCTGGATTGGTGGAATAGGATGTTTAATTCGGACTTTCATGTGATACTGGATATCCGGAACGAGGCAGCAGTTGCTTTTCTCGCTTTGAAGCAGTGGGATGAGTACAGTTACAATAATGCCGCTTATACTACTTTGTACAAGTTGCTGGGCGAAGACCAGTCTTTGGAAAATTTCTGCCGTGAGCTGGAACGCTCTACGAATAATAAGATGGTGAGCATCCTGCTGGTGATTATTTTGCTGGTTACGCTATGTCTGGGGTATTATGTTCTGTATTTCCGCAGGAGATTGGTAAACCGTTGGAACCTGGAACAGGTCTTGGAAATCAACAAGCAGGTGTTTTCCGCTTCTGTAATGCCTGCATCCGAAAACGAGGAGATGCTGCAACGGGAAGAAGATACGCTGAAAGGTATTCCGCAACACATAGCGGATAATGCATTCGACGCGGTTAACGAGTTGTTGGGTATAGAGCGGTTGAGTATTGCGGTGTATAACGAGGCTGCCCATAGGTTGGAGTACGCGTCCAATCCTTTGGAAGGAGCGGCGGAGAATAAATCCGTGTGGAAAGACTTGATGCAACGCTGTTTTGAAGAACAGAGGTATCTGTCGGAAAGTGGAATGCAGGCATTGCCTCTCATTGTGAAAGCCGGAAACTCCAGTCAGTGCATAGGGGTGTTGTGCCTGGTAAGAAGCGAGGCGCAGCAGGAGTCCGACCACTTGTTGCTGGAGCTGATAGCCCGTTACGTTGCGATCGTGATATTCAATGCGGTAGTGAAGCTGGCAACGAAATACCGGGATATCGAGACGGCTCAGGATGAAGCGCGCCGTGCATCGTGGGAAGACAGTGTGCTGCATGTGCAAAATATGGTACTCGACAACTGTTTGTCTACCATCAAGCATGAAACGATTTATTATCCGAACAGAATAAAGCAACTGATAGGCAAACTCCGTTCCGGTGAATTGCCGGAAACGGAAGAGCGGGAAACGGTAACGGCTATCAGCGAACTGATAGAGTATTATAAGGGGGTATTCTCCATTTTGAGCCAATGCGCATCCCGCCAATTGGAAGAGGTTACTTTCAGGCGTACGGTGATTCCTGTTTCCGAGTTATCGGAAGCTGCGGAGAAGTATTTCCGCAAGGCGGGCAGGGGAGTTGCGGCTTCTGTTATTTTCAGTACGGAAACGGTAGACGAATCGGTTGTCGGCGATGTAAACCAATTGCGTTTTCTGTTGGAGAACTTGATTGATGAAGCTTTGTCTGTACCTGTTTCGGGAAAAATCAGCCTGACTTGTGCAGTAGAAGATGATTTTGTGCGTTTTCTTTTTACAGACACGCGGCGGGAGAAGACAAGGGAAGAGCTGAACCAACTGTTTTATCCGAATCTGGCGCGTATGACGGCCGGTGAAAGAGGAGAGTTGCACGGTACGGAGTATCTGCTATGCAAACAGATTATTCGCGACCATGACGAATTCGCCGGAAGAAGAGGATGCCGCATTAACGCGGAACCTGCGGAGAAAGGGGGATTTGCCGTATACTTTACGCTACCCCGTTATCTAAAAAGAATTTAGCCGGGAAGATAATTGTTTTTCCCCGGAGCAAATCGGAATAAGTAAGGATGAAAGGATATGAAATATGGAAGCAAAGAAATTTAAAGTCATTATTGTAGAGGACGTAAAGCTGGAGTTAAAGGGGACGGAAGAGATATTCCGTCACGAAATACCGGATGCGGAAGTTATCGGTACCGCCATGACGGAACAGGAGTTCTGGGGTTTGATGGAAACCGGTGTACCGGACCTTGTTTTACTGGATTTGGGCTTGGGCGGTTCCACCACTATCGGCGTGGAGATTTGCCGCAATATCTTTAAGCGCTATCCGGGTGTGCATGTGTTGATATTCACCGGAGAGATTTTGAATGAGAAACTATGGATGGATGTTCTTGATGCGGGAGCCGACGGTATCATTCTGAAGACCGGAGAACTGCTGACCAAGACGGATGTACAGGCCGTTATGGACGGGAAGAAACTTGTTTTCAATTATCCCATATTGGAAAAGATTGTAGAACGCTTTAAAACTTCCGTCCGGAATGATGCGAAACGGCAGGAAGCCGTTATCAGTTATGATATAGACGAATACGACGAACGCTTTCTCCGTCATCTTGCTTTGGGGTACACCAAGGAGATGATTGCCAATCTGAAAGGTATGCCGTTTGGCGTGAAGTCTTTGGAGAAACGGCAGAATGATTTGATAGGACGCCTTTTTGGAGATTATGAACGAGTGGGAGTAAATGCTACGCGCCTGGTGGTGCGTGCGTTCGAGCTGCGTATTCTTGATATTGACAATCTGGAAGCGGACGAGGAATAATCCCGGATACCGAATAGTTATGAGGAATAAATGGCGCATGCCCCATCCCGCAACGATGTTCTTCCTGCTGACGCTGGGAGTTATCTTTCTGTCGTGGATATTCGATGTCTACGGTTTGAGTGTGCGTCTGCCTCAGACAGGCGAGGAGATACGTGTACAGAGTTTGTTGAGCCCGGAAGGTATTCGATGGCTGTTGCGCCATGTGGTAACGAATTTTACGGGTTTCGCCCCGTTGGGGCTGGTTATCGTGTCGATGTTCGGGATAGGAGTTGCGCAACATTCCGGGTTTATAGATGCGTGTATACGCAAAGGCATACGCGGCCGGGGACGTAATCCGTGGCGTATCGTACTCAGTGTTATTGTTTTGGGGTTGCTGTCCAATGTAGTGGGGGATGCCGGATATATCATATTGCTGCCTATCGCCGCAACGTTATTCCATTCGGTAGGATTGCATCCCGTAGGCGGAATTATAGCTGCTTATGTATCGGTGTCGTGCGGTTATAGTGCCAATATACTTTTGAGTACGCTTGATCCTATGCTTGCCGCCGCAACACAAGAGGCTGCCGATATGACGGATGTGTCGGGCGGACGGGTCGGACCTCTGTGCAATTATTATTTCTTTTGCGCATCTACTTTCCTATTGGCGCTCATTATTTACCATATAACCCGTAGAAGACTATTGCCGGGCTTAGGGGAATACAATGGAAGTAATGCGTTCTGCGGTTATAAGCAGTTGTCCCGAAAGGAGCAGAGAGCTTTGCTGGGAGCTGTCATTGTCGGTTTGCTCTATGCGGCGCTTGTTCTGTGGGCTACATTCTCTTCGTGGGGGATATTGAGAGGCGTTAATGGCGGGCTGATCCGTTCGCCGTTTATTGTCGGTATCCTGTTCCTGCTATCTTTGGGGATAGGGTTGATGGGAATGGTGTATGGATTCGCTTCCGGACGTTATCGTACGGACGGTGATGTGATAGAGGGGCTGACCCAACCGATGAAGTTATTGGGCGTTTATTTCGTAATCGCTTTTTTTGCTGCCCAGATGTTCGCTTGCTTTGAGTATTCACATCTGGATAAGTGTATCGCAATAATGGGAGCGAATATGCTTTCTTCCGTTCGTTCGGACAGTTTGTGGATACTGATATTATTTATTTTGTTTACTGCTCTTATTAACCTCATTATGGTTTCTTCCACATCGAAGTGGGCGTTTATGTCGTTCATTTTCGTTCCGGTATTGGCCGGTATGGGGATTTCTCCGGATATGACACAGTGCGCGTATCGCATCGGTGATAGCGCAACGAATGCGATTACTCCTTTCATGTTTTATATGCCGCTTGTTCTGACGTATATGCAGCAGTACGATAAGCAGTCTACTTATGGTTCGCTGCTTAAATATACGTGGAGATATTCATTGGCCATTCTTATTGCCTGGACTGCTTTGTTTGTGCTTTGGTATCTTTGTAAACTGCCGCTGGGATTGTAAGTCGGGATTGTTTTCGCGCGTATCTTTATTCTGCGGTAATAATATCAACATCATAACCGATGAAAAGCCCGCTTTCAATGACTCCCGTAATGGATTTGAGCTGTTGTTCCAAACCGGAGCCGATGGTGTCAAAACGGACATCCAAGATAAAGTTACCGTTTTCGGTCAGTATCGGACCGTCTTTCCCAACAGCAAGCCGCAATGTTATTTCAGAAGCTCCCAACCGACGAATCTCCTGCTCCGCATGATTGAGCGCACCGGGAAAGACTTCCACCGGAACAGGAAATTTACTTCCCAAACGCTCCACCTTCTTGCTTGGGTCGATGATGATGTAACTTTTGTCACTACTCTTAATCAGCAATTTTTCTTTGAACATGGCACCGCCGCGACCTTTAATCAGGTTATGTTGCGGATCGACCTCATCGGCTCCGTCAAAAGTCCAGTCGGGACGTTTATTCCAAAGGGTGGTTTGTTGTATGTTCAGTTGTATGCAGGTCATTGAAATCTCATTGGAAGCGGGTATTATCTCTATGTGGAGCGCTTCCTTGCGTATCCGTTCGGCCAATGCGAATAAAGTCAGGTAGACAGTAGAGCCGGAGCCGGCACCGATTATATCTCCGTTTTTGGCTATATCGGCTACTTCTTTGGCAATACGCTCTTTGCCGGCTCTGTTGATAATAGTATTTGACCATTGCAACTGTTCTATGAGTTGATTGTTCCACTTCATACCTTTTACTGTTTTTTATATTGTTATTATAACATAACTTTAAAGAAAAAAGTTTGCCAAGAATGTTTTCTGTTTCATTGGTTAACGGACTTTGTAAATACGCTATTCATTAAGGTTATAATTTAAATCGTATGGGTGACCGTCTATTTTTATATTGATAGATACATTGTCCTTGTTCCCGGTTTCTTTAAACTGACCCTCGATTGTGTGACCTGTGGCAGAGCGTACGGGGTATAGTACTGTAATATATCGTACAGGACTGTTATCTGGCTTCCGCATGACAACCGCATAGGACTTTCTTTGTTCATATTTTCTGTCTGTCTGGTAGGATATGCGACCATCAAATTCTTTGAAGATAAGATTCTTATTTGTTTCTCCGAATGTACGAACTAACAGGTTGTTGTCACCATTGAAGGTGGTATGAGCGCCAAATACTTCCTTATCCAAAAGAACATTGTCAACAGACTTTTCATCGCAAAGATGGAAATATAATTTTGCATATCCGGTAGCTGTCCCGAATCCTTCATCTACAAATACAAAGAATTCTTGTGGCTGTTTGACGTAGAAGATGGCTCGACGGTGTTTGAAGTTGGTATATCCTTGATTTTCCGTCACAATAAGTTGGTATTCATTTTCATCTTTGGATAATAATAAGGTTCCGGCTGCTTTATTGATGTTTTCCGCTCCGGTCTCTTCATGTTCCGCGGTATTGCCTAAAACCATCGTGTTATGCGCTTTGGTCTGGCGGAACCATCTGCGTAACTCCATTACATTTTCATTACCCTCTGCCATATATGCACAAACACCGGAGTCGGGGAAGAAGTTACGCCCGTTACGATATAGCTCAAACGTACCGTTGTCAAGCTGGTTATGGCTCGAATCGCCCAATTTTGAAGAAATATTATTACTGTGAATCAATACGGTAGATTGTGAGTCCCAACCGCTACGCAGTACATAAAAGCCTGAAGATTGGAACGTTTTTATTTGTGTGCTCGGACAAGCGCCGCTTTTACCATATGTGTACATATATTCAAACTCGGAATCTTCAGGAAACATTTCCATATATTTCTTGAAATTCTTATTTAGCACGCTTCGGGTTTTCACCCATGAATCGTTGAAAGCAGGGCTGCAATCTTTACTGTTTTTCGTGAAATAGCTGGGGTAAGTGAAGTGCATCACTACCTTTGCCGCTTTTAAAAGTACCTCATTGAGATTTGGTGAAAGTAAATTCTCCGGAACTTTGTTCAGAAGAAGCAGTCGTTTGAGGTCATACAGTCCGTCTAATATACCTATATGATAATGTAGAGACAAGTCGTTTGTCATACCATCCTCCAAAAACAGTTTTGAAGTTTGGTCATTGATAATATCACAACCTGTTTTTTGCCATTGTGAGGCATTCTTCAACTCAGGGAACAAAGTTCCTGCAAACACTAATGCCACTGCTTGGCTTAGCAAGATATTATTTTCACCGGCATATTTGTATTTGGATAAATAATCTGCATGCTCCGCAAAGTGTACCAGGAAAAAAGAGAGCCACTCCGGCGTAAAGTTGGGAGAACTTTTGAAATATTCAAATGACTCCGTCTGACCCATAATGCGTGTGGACACTTGAAGCTGATACCATTTAAGCTTATCAGGACTGCCTTCGGGCAGAGGATGCTTGGCAATCCAATCGGCATATACATCTTTCCATGAAAGCATATATTTCTCATCATGAGAATCTTGATAGGTTTTTCCTTGAAGCGGCATCCAATTGTGGCGATGCAATTGCTTCTGATATTCATTATCCGCACCTTTAGGCGCAAATTCCCAATTGATTGTTTTATCGCTGTTTTGTAGGGAATAAGGCTTTTTCAGATTCTTATCTTCCAAATAGTTATCGTTTACATAAAAACGGTATTCATCTATGGCATAGTCCGCATAACCACGCTCTACCTCACTGGGAGAAGCTGATGTGACATTGGGATTCTTTATATTCTCTCTGTTTATGTAGTAAGCCAACAGTTCTTTTAAGGCGGTATTATCATCACCTGCTTCATGCAGCGATTTGACAGCACCCAATCCGGGATAGTCCAGATTAAGAATCTTGAATAGGGTTACTTCTGTATCTTCGTCTGGGGGCAGAGCGGGCTTTTCTTCATCCTCTACGGGCGGTTTCTCTTCTTCCTTATCTTTTATGGGTATGTCGTTATTTGTACATCCGAACATAATGATAGAAGATAGGAATGCACAAATGTAAAAATGGCGTTTGAATATCATCGTATTAAGTATTTAGTTTATTTGTGCAAATATAAGAAGTTTATCACCGAGTGCCGCTCAGTAATGTGTATATCCTAACTACAAATAGGAGTTGAATTATTAATTTGGTTGAATATGTTATTAGAATTGTCTTTTAGAAAGAGAGAGGAAATGCCGAAACAAGAAAAGAACTCATTTACCGTTGATATCAGTTTAAAGAAATGATTTAGAAAAACATAGACAATCGTTAGTAACGGGTCTAATAGGCTGTAACGACTTGAATTACATTTACATTACACTTCTCAGAGGGAAGTTCTTATTAGTAATATGTTTGATGTAATATATTGTAATGGTAAATATTATTTGCAAATAATAGCTAAGAAGTCATGGCGATATATTATTTTTGCCAAAAAAAGATATTTAATAATGATACTATAATAATCATTGAGTAAATATGAAAACGGAGTTAATAGAAAATTTAGACTTTACAGAGAAAGATTATAATGAGAAAACAGCAGGTGAGGATATTGCTTCTTTCAACGAGTTTATAGATGCTATTATCGCATTTGTAGAACAAAGTGGCGGTACTTTGGAAGATGCAATCATTATGGCTGACGACGCTTATTACCAATTATGATGCAACTCTTTTAAAAAATATTATGTATGTATAAAGCATTGTGTTTCAGTAATACAACTATTTGCTTGCCATATAGAAGACTATCATTTTAATACAAACAATAAATATTTTGAATGTAAAATTTGTAGTTTTCATAAAAAAACGTACCTTTGCACCGCAATTAAGGCTGGTTCCGTAGCTCAGCTGGATAGAGCAACGCCCTTCTAAGGCGTGGGTCTTGCGTTCGAATCGCAACGGAATCTAGTCGATAAAACGACTGCTTGCCTTTCGTCGTTTAGCTGGGTATCAAAGAGTTACTACCTTGTCTTTTTCAGTAGAATTCGTGCAAAAAGTAGGTAACATAGTAGAAACACAGCTTTCCGTAGCCCCATTTTTCAGTGGATAGAAATAATTTAGAAAACAAAAATGAGTACGGTAAGAGTCATTCAAAATAAGCAGAGATTGACAAAAGAAGGCAATGCTCCACTCTATATAACCTTTTATATTGGTAAGGAAAAGCTGATGCTTCCTTGCAGAGTATCTGTACCTGCCGCTAAATTTGATGAGAAAAGCGGACTTCTCAAGGGAAACGGCAAAGAGGCAAAGGATATTAATCTCATCGTGAACAATCAGAAGGCACGTGTTAACGACATACTGGTGAAGTTCCGGTTGCGAAACCAAGCTTTAACAAAAGATATTTTCATGCGGGAGTACAACAATCCGAGCGATTACAAAACCTTCCATGACTTCGTAAAGGAGTATATGAAAACCTACAGCCGGCGCATAGAAGTGGGCACCTTTAAGCACCACTTGAGTTGCATGAAAAAGTTCAAGGCATATAATGAACTGTTGCAGTTCCGGGAACTCACTCCGGATTATCTGACCGACTACCTGATTTATATGAAAAAGGAGTTGGGAAATACGGAGATAACCGCACAACGTAATATGTCCACCATCAAAATATATGTCACCGCAGCCTACAGAAAGGGTTATATAGAGGAAAATCCCTTTCAGGAGTTCCATATCAAAAGAATAAAAAGTGATGTGGACTATCTGACGGAAGAGGAGTTGATGCAGTTTGTGCAGTTATACTATCAGAGAACATTACCGGAAAAGCTTCAGCTAACTTTAGCTTTTTTCCTATTCATGTGTTTTACGAGCATGCACATAACGGATGCCCGAATGTTCTGCATTGAGCAAGTAAACAATGATGTGTTGACCTATTATCGTGTAAAGAACCGGAACTGTAAACCGGAACCCATTAAAATACCGATGTCTATACCAGCCTTAAAACTTCTGGAAGAGTGGGCTGAAGATAGGGAAGAAGGACGACTCTTTAGGAATGTACAATGCGATCAGGTTGTCAACAGACAACTGAAAGCTATTGCCAAAGAGCTGGGGATTAACAAAAAAATATCGGCTAAGACAGGTAGGCATACATTTGCGACTATTTATCTAAGGAAAACGAAAGACTTATCCAGCCTGCAAAAATTGCTTGGACACAGTAATATCCGGGAAACGATGATTTATGCGCACGTTATGGATGAGAGCAAGCGGGAAGGTATGCAATGTTTCAATAGCTTCACCTTATAAATAACGTTCAAAGACCGTACATTCGTACGCTTTATTTATAATCTGCTGTTTTTCAAAATAATGCGGCTGCACTTTTCTGTACAAGTTCGTACAGAAGAAGATGCAGCCGCACAAATTTTATTTCTCGTACATCACCCAGTAGGGTTGACCGGCCAAATATTCTACATGATATCCTGCATCAGTCAGTTGCTTTGCAAGTTCTGTCGGTCGTACTGATATAATGTTGGATAAATCATATATTAATTCATCGGTGGTCTTGAAGCATTTGGCAGAAGTGGAACCAATAGGGGAGTAGTTCTGTCCTAAGAAATTGGCTATGGCCTTCTGTTGTTCTGCTTTTATCTTTTCCAGCTCATTCTGTTCTTGTTCTTTTTCGTCCTTTTCATTCTCATAGTAAGAACGGAATCCTATTTTCTTACTCATTGTACACCTCCTCTTCTTGTGGGGCCAATCTTTTTATCATGGATGATACGATGCGTAAATCACTTATTATGGATATAATGTCATCAGTGCTAACTTCATTGTCAACTTTCAGGTCCAGGATTAATCCGGTAGCTTTATCTATGGTATTGCAACAAGCATTAGCGCCGCCACTCTGCAAAATCGAGATGGTTTCGCTGATGGTTGGTGTCAATATAACATTGTTGATTTCAGTACTCATAGTTCGCCTCCTTCCTGTTCCAACATATTCGCTTTCTCACTAAATTGATAAACAGAACGGACCTTACAGATGTCGATAAAGAATATCGTGTCCGGTAATCCGCCACTCATTACATGAGCTTCAATACGTATGGTACGACCACTATCAACTGGACCGGCAGTGTATTGCATACGTTTCGTTTTGGGGTGTTCGGCATTGATGCGGTTGACCACATCACATAATTCATGCTTGAGTGCATCCAGGGAAAGTTCATCCTTGATAAGAACGTCCTTATACTTCTTTACATAGTCAATCACCTTTTTCCATGCCCGGTTCTTCGGTGAATAGGTCTGCAAATAGGAAACAAAGAACATCATGCTTTGCCTCCTTTCTCATTAAAGGTGATGTTTACTGTCCCACCATTGACATAGATGGAAATAGAATTTTCACTATGTGCTGCACGGATACGTTTACGCCCGGAACACAATTCGATACCCAACTGGGCAAACAGTTCTTGAACCTTCTCTGCGGATACGTAGCGTCCGCGAGCGCTTTGAGATTGTTTTGTCATAATGAAACGCTATTTTAAATGAAACAATATATTGAATAATGTAATGCTTCAATAAAAGACGGGAAGGGAACTCTCTCCAAAAAATCAGAAAACCTATTAAAAAAGAAAGTTCCGCTTTCCCGTTGCGTTTCACCTTGACAAGGCAGTGGGTGCATTACACACTCCACACGGGGGTCGGAACTATATGATACCATTGGGCATAAAAAATGCCAACGGCAAAAGTTGGCGAGCAGTCTCGCCTTGTCAAAATGAAACGCACCACAAAGATGCAGGTTTATTTTGAAATGGCAAAAGAAAAGCGGAGATTTTTTATCTCCGCTCCAACATTTATCATCCTTTCAAATATTTATCTACAGTCTCAAAATCGAGAGTCACATCAACCATTTTAAGCAGTTTTTCATACTTAGTCAAAATAGCTTGTTTTGCTTTATCATGTTCTGGAAGAACGGAGAAGAAAGCTGTAGTAAACATCTTATCCAAACTTATTTCATGGAGAAGTAATTCTTTGGCTTTTTCCTTCTCCCCAGCCGAACAATACAGTAAGAACATTGCTTGGAAATTTTCGTTTGGTACCATTTTCTTTTTAATTTCCTCTACATGATTACATAATGTAAAGAATCGAACAAGCAGAACGATTTCAATAACCGCAGTCAAAAAAATAATAAAATGAATAATTGTTTCCATTGGATATTTATTTTATATTATAGAACAAAGGTCAGAATAACTAACCAGCTAACAAAAGAAAAGCGGAGATTTTTTGTTTCTCCGCACAACTGTGGTACTTAGCATCTCAACTGAAGTCAAATCTTCATCCTCATGAGGCATTTTTATTCAAACAAAATCTCGCTTTCTCCATAATAAAGAAAGCGAGATTGAGGTTGCACCCGAAGGCTGGCGGGTGACTTCTTGTTCAAATCGGGGGATATGGTCCCGTGGCCTTAAATATTATCAGCAGCGCGGCGTAAGCGATCTGCTAAATCACACAAAGCTCCACGCATTTGCTCTTTTTCTTTTTCAGAAAATTCCCCTTTGCCGCCGTTACCATCTATGCCATCCAGCTTATGATAAAGCCATGAACTGGACTTTCCAAAATAGTTGCGGGCTATCTCCCGCCATGATACTATCATTAAAATATCTTGAAGCTTTTGCTTCATTGTCATTTCAGCTTGAGGTGTTACAATCATTGTTTCCATATCTTTCTATATTTTTATGGGTAATTGTGCCCACCCTCGAAAGGGTGGGTTCTGTTTTTAATCTCTTGGTAAATCCACTAACTTATCAAATAGTTCTTGACAATACCAAAGTAACTGTGGGTAGCCGTTAGGGAAAGAGTTCTGATAATTTCTTATGCACCGTATCAGTTCCTCTTCGTCCTTGGTCAGCTTCAGTCTTTGTTGTGGAGTTCTTAATCTCTTTTTTCTCATATCGCTTATTTTTTTGAACACGACAAATTTACTACGAAAAATCGTATTAAGCAAATTTACTACGAAAATTTGTTGTTAAAATATACTGCAAAATTATTCTATACGGTAAAAAGTCCCCTTCAACACCTTATTTAATCCATCCGCATCTATCTCCGCTTCAATCTTCTCGCACAAATACCGCTTGTTACCTATGAGAAATACCTTATTCACATCCGGTAATTTATCAGTCTGGAACTGGATAGTATAAGGAATATCCGAATGAAACTTTTTAAGATTGGATAGTCGGCGCCCCATACTATTTGGACAAACATCGTTCAAACTGAGAGAATAGGGTAGGAACTCCGTGAGTTGTGCTTCGGTCTTCTGTTGGTAGTCAGTGAAAGGATAGGCATGGCTATAAGGCTTTGTCTGTCCGTTGGAGGTCACGTTCTGCCGGTTAAATATTCCAGTGTTGAAGGCTATCTCCATACGGTCATTCTTTTGTTGCTTCTCCGGCAACTCGATATCACCGTCAATTGCCTCTTGGATATTGAACCCTTCTCCCTGCGGACTGATTATCCAGTCCGGATTATAACTTTTGCGATAATAGCTGATTAAGGGAATGTTCAAAAACAGGTTGGTGTCGGTCCGTACCACATCAAAATTATGTTGCAGCCGTTTCCATGTACCACGGTTATGTTGTACAATCTTAGCAGGGACTATTTTCAGCTCGACATCCGTATCATCAGATTCCGGATGACGGACAAAGTCTGCATAAAGATTGACCTCACGCAGAGTATCGGTTTCGTTCTCATTGTAATTGATGTAGTAACGTTTACCTACGACAAATATTACTTTCTTCCGTTCTGCCTTATCCATGCCGTCATAGGCATTTTTCATCTGCTGATAATGGGTGTACTCTATTTTCTTAGCGGCTTTCAACAGATTCCGATCCAGTCGGAAGTAACCATCATCGGAAGTGGAAGGAAGGTCGTAACCGACATTGCCAGAGGTTACATCCTTATCGTTCTTCTCCTCGTTTATGTCGACTGTAAATTCGTGTAGTAATTCAGTGTAATTGATAATTTCCTTATCAGGATTAGAAAAATAATTGTTCAGTTCAACAAAGCGTACGATTTTGGACTGTTCATCCACAACAGTAACTACGCCTAAAAACTTTTCCAACTCGTTAAAAAACTCGGAAATAGTCCAGTGTGGCAATGCAGTTTCGATACGGAATGAGTTTACTGCACTGCATATATAGATGTTCCGCAAGAAATTGTTGTCAAAGAAAGTAGTATCAAAAGTATATCCAAAATAGTCAATCAGTTTTTTGATTACTGTAAGCAGATACGGTTGGAAACTTCCTATCAAGTAACTTGAATAAGGATTGAAGTTGGTTGTTCCCTCTTCATACGTAACTGCATTGACCAGGTTTTCTTCTTTTGCTTCTTGGTAAAACACTGGCAAGAAAACCCCGTCTACTTCATCTACCGAGCCATAGACGGTAGTCATTTCCGATTCCGGTAAGAAGAACTGAAATAACCCCGGTGTGGGGGGAACATAGGGGCCGCCCAATTTTAATTCATCAATATAAATGTCATCATTTGTCAGAAGATTAAATTCCGCATTACCTGATACAAGCTGTACTTTTACCAATGTGTCTTCTACAGACAACAAAACCGCACTACCATAAAGCAGACATTTACCGTCAACGATGAGCATGGCTGGAAGGATAGTCTTTTCTTTTGTTACATCCAAACGGTTGATATGCTTAAATGTGGCATAATTGGCAGGCATGGGAAGCTCAACATCCATAGAATAATTAGAGCTACGGGTAAAATAAGGATTCTCGGATGTAAATGTAAAGCTGAACCCTTCAGGAAGAACAGCCAATTGTCCGTCAATATATAATTCGGTCATTGCTTATTACGTGATTTATTGTTATTCAACATTTGGTATTCTTTTTGAGCTTGGTTAATACCCCGTTTACCGGTAACATAAGTTTCCGCCACCAACGGTTCGTCCAAGCGACTCTTAAGTTTGCGAAGCATACGGGTACAATCTATCAGCATTGCCAGCATCGCCGGGTCATTAGTAGTCGTTGCACTGGTAGCGGGTGTCTTGGCTGGCACAGTACGTGTACTTTTTCCGGAACCTGCCACAGCTGCTATATCTTCAGCAGTCAGATTACCGACATTTCCACTGCGTTGCGCCACATCAATGGCATCAAATATTGGCCGTAAACTTGGGTTAGCCACAGCAAAACGATTGGCGACAAACTCATTTGAATGAACGATACCCTGCGGCTGGTCCCAACTGCCTGAGCCTGTGTAGCCACCGGTATAGAAATTTCCGACCAATCCTTTTACCACAGCAAAAGCGGCTTTGATAGCAGCCACCTGTGCAGCAGCTTTGGCAGCACCTATAAAAGAGAGTGGGGCGGTAGCAGCTAAATTTTTAGCGGTAATTTCCAAAATGGAGATCTCTATAACACGTTCCAAAGCATCCAGTGCCATCAGGATGGTTTCACGTAAAAAGTTCTTCAGAGAGAGTTCGCCATTAGCAATCATTTCACCGATGGTTTCCCCGAAGTCGGAAGCTATATCTGTCACTAAAGATGCATATTGCTTGTGCATTTCCATTGTTTTGTCATATTTTTCTTTTTCAATGTCAGTCTGTGCTTCTGCTTGTTCCTTTTGTATTTCGGTACGCTGCTCTTCAGTCAGCTGGTAATTGTGAAGTAAATCATCCCAATATCGTTGTCGAATATTGTTTACTTCTTGAGCAAAATTCTCTTCGGAAGTAAGATCCCTATAATGGTTGGCTGTAGCTTCTTCCAGTTCAATGCGTAACTGTTTCTGGCGTACAGAAAGGCGCTCTTTGGATATTTTGTCTGATGCCTTCTGACGTTCTTTTGCTGTTTTTTCGTCTTGTCTCTTACACTCTTCGTTAAATTTGATTTGTGCTTCCAGCATTTTGACCTGCAATTTCTCACGTTCATGTGCTTCCAGTCCTATTACTGCCAGTTTCTCATCCAGAGTCTTTTTCTCTAAATCTATTTGTAAGGCTGTGTATTCTTCGCTGGTTGCAATTTCACCTTCTAAATATAACTTTTGTAAATGGGTCATCTGCTGCATGTGTCTTGTTTCAGCATCTTCCAATTCTTGTTTCACACGTTTTTTACGTTCATCTTCAGATTCAGAACTTGCGCCACCACTACTATTGGTAGTAGGTGTTGAAGGGGCTGGAACAGCGGTCTTGTATTTGTCGTTAATAGCAAGTAATTGGGAGGTATAATCCTGCATCATTTGTTCGTAATAGTGCACATTGTCATCAAGGCGTTTCTTCTGCGACGCCCATACTCGGTATGCATCAGGTGATATTCCGTTAGATACCGCTAACTCTTCAACAGACTTACCTACATTGGCAGGGTCATTTATTTCCCATTCAAGATTTTTAAACTTCATAGCATCTGAACCAATTTCGCGTATCCATTCGCTACGTTGACTCAATGCTTCTTGTAATTTGGAGTTTGCCATCTGCTGTTTGGCGGTAAGTAATAGTTTCTCTACATAACCGTCTAATGCTTGTGTATTGTTGTTGATAAGCATTCCCTCTTTCGTCAACGAAGCATGATATTCCGGAACAATAGACTGAATTTCTTCTAATGCAGCCTTTCGCTTTTCATATGGTTCTTTAGAATCTTCAAGTACTTTCCGTAGTGCATCCAGTTTATTCTTTTCTTCACTGATACTTTTTTCAGCCTCCCTATTCATATCTACCAGCTCCTTTTGCCTCCGTGCGGCTATAGAAGTGCGCTGGGCATAGGTATACAGTCCTGTTGCTGCGGCTGCAACAGCTGTGGCAATAACGACAAAAGGGTTTAATCCTAATACTGCCCATGCAACTCGTGCCGCTTTAGTTGCAGCAGAAAACCGAAAGGTTAGAGTCTCCAGTGCAGCCCGGAAAATAAGTGTGCTTGCTGCCACTGTCCGAGTTATGATATTATGAGAACGCATCTGTAATATCAATCTGCCTATTGCTTTATAGTCTCCTGCCAATGCATCGTTCAAAGCAATGGTGGCTACTCGGTAGGCTGTTTGAATGGCAATCCCTGCCCGTAGGACTACATTGTAGGTAATATGATAAAGAGAAATAAGCTTTAATGTGGAATAATAAGTAACCAGAGGAGCTGTTAGAGCCATTACTGTACCACCCCATTTTTGAAGCCAGTCTATCAATCCAGGTAAATACTTGAGCACATTGGTTAGCATATTGGTACTCACCGTCAAAGCCGGATTCAATTTCTCGCCAAGGTCGATGGCTGCCAGTTTCATTTTATTACGTGCCTGCTCCAGTTTAGCTTGTGCCGTATCACTGTTTATGGCCGCCTGCTCATACGCCACATTAGTTCCGGTAACAGCAGCGGTAAAGTCCTTCACCATCTCCGTGTTCTGAAGGATTACGGATGCAGTGTTATAACCTTCTTCCCCGAACATTTTCTTAATGGCGCCTGCATCCATTTTTTTATTCTTCAGGTTTTCCAGTGCCTTATCCAATCCCACAATTTTAGGATTGGTTTCATCAGCTCCGGTCTGAAGTACCAAGAAGAATTTCTTCAATCCCGTTCCAGCCACTTCATCCTTAATGCCTCGATAGGCAAGTGTTTCAATCAATGCAACCGTCTGCTCGATGGGGACATTGGCAGAAGCAGCTGCCGTACCCGCATTCCGGATAGCTTTTGCCTGACTTGCAATATTGGCGGAACCGGCCTGGGAACCGGCAGCCAATACGTTGGTAAACCGTCCTGCCTGGTCAGCTGCTGCACCATATTGGTTAAGTGATAAGGTAAGAGAGTCAACCGCTTCATTGAGTGTAATATCCTTGGCTGCCGCTTGTAATCGCATCGCTTCTTCAGTGACCTGTTTCAATGCTTCCTTATCTCCAAGTAGTTCCGGTTTAGCCGAACCAACCAACATGAACGCATCAAGGATTTCGGCAGCAGACTGGCGAACACGCAATCCCTCCTTTGTCATGGTGGTGGAAAGTGTCTTAGCCTGTTCTGTCAACCAGGAGATGCTGTCATCATCAAGTCCGGTCAAAGCTTTCAACCCGGCTTGTGACTCCTCCAACTTGTTGCGTTCGTCTCTGATGGCACGTAAGGCGAGCGTGAATCCTGTCAGGAAACCGATTATAGACAAGATAACTCCACCAAAACGATTGAACCAGTCCACCATGCCACCAATACTGATAGTTGCTTTCTTGGTTTCAGCGGTAATACCTTTTATCTCCTGACGATGCTGTTTGAGTATTCCTTGCAAATGCTGTATCTTCGCCATGGTGCGGTTATACTCTTCAGACCCCATGGTCATAGTTTTCAGCCGTTGTGTCAGCTGTCGGCATTCTTTCTCAATATGATTGACATCATTGACTATCTCCTTTCCATCGATATAAAGATAAATACCTCTTTTCTCTGATTTATTTTTTGCCATTCTTCTGAATTTTTAGTTTATCAAATGTGTCCAGTATTTTTTTGAAAGCTTTATCCCCGTAGTATTCTCCGGATATATCCGCTAATTCAGTGATGTGTTGGTTAATTACCCCGTCAATGAAATCAACCGGTTTGCGTAACACTGTAAAGGTTCCGACTCCTGTTTGGTATTTCTGCTTTTTTATCTCCGCATAGGAATAGCCCTTTTTAACCAATGCAGACTTTATGTCTTCATTTCTCCATTTCTTCTTTTTTCGGTTGTACAGATTATACCCTTTGACCACTACACCATTGATACGGGTATATCCACGTCCTACACCATAGTGTACAAATACACCATATTGTTTGAATTTAAATGCAATGCGGTTTATCTCATCTTCGGTACCCCCTTCGGCATATCTCATTTTCTTCTCCAGACTACGGCTCAGTTCATCGGTTCCCCTGGTTCTGAGTTGGAGAATATTGCCTGAAATGCCTATAATGGAGTCCATCCAGGCACCTACATTCTTTTTAAATTCCGGTGCTGTGACCAGCTTGCTTTGGTTTGTTTCTTTTGCCATAAAAAAGCCTTTAGTTTCAGGTACAAAACTAAAGGCTGAAAAGAGTGGGAAAAAGGACAAGAATTTAATGAACGGAGAACTTAAAATCATTAATCCGGTTCAGCCATCCTTTACGGAAAACAACCTGTGAAGGGTCCCTTTTACAGATTTCTTCAATAAATCGGATTCTATCCGCCTTGATGGTTTCAAACAGCTGCCGCTGATTGGCCAGATTGATACTGGCAACAGTCTGAGGTCCTACAATGCCGTCCACCTTGATTTGCAGGAGTTGTTGTACTCTTGTGATACCGGAACGTCCTGAAGCCCATACCCAGTCCACACAAATGTTGGCAACGGACTGATTATGTATAAAATCAGCCTGATATTTGTCCCAATAATACTTCTTGAAAACATGAAAAACATCGTCCGGAGTAATCATACGCAGGTCATCTGCATCAATGTCACCGTCACCATCCTTGTCGTAACCGCATGATTTCCATGTAGACAAGGTGATGCCCATATTGGTCTTACCACCTTTATCGTTCTTGTGGTCACTCCATCCGCCTTCCCATTTACGGATGATTTTAAATAAGATTTCTGCTTTTGCCATAGATATTTGAATTAATAAAATCAAAGCAAAAGTAGTGTGTGGTTTAGCCATTACATAGGACATTCATTCGCTGAAGATGATCATTAAGAGTTTTGGGATTGCATTTCAACTTTCGGCAAATAGCAGCCTTGCTATATTTGTATGCCAGCATAGTTTTTATGAGAGACTCTTTTCCGGTTAATTTATAATGTGAATTATGCCCGCCTTTACAACGTCCTAATTTTTGCCCTTCAGCTACACGCCGGGCAAGACCTTCTTTCGTCCTCTGTGAAATTAAATCGCGTTCAATCTGTGCAGATAAGCCAAAAGCGAAAGCAAGTATCTGCGACTGGATATTATTACCTAACTCATACTTTTCCTTCACAGTGAGAACTGTGATATTCTTTTGCATTAAAGTATTCAAGATACTCATTACTTCCATCAATCGACGCCCAAGACGACTGATTTCCGATGCAATAAGAGTATCTCCTTTCTTTAATTTCTTAATGAGTGAACCGAGTTTTCGTTTTTTGGCAGACTTCGTACCAGATACCGTTTCGGATATCCATTTATCGATAGATAATTCTCTGATACGAGCAAACTTTTCAATTTCGTAGCGCTGGTTTTCAACAGTTTGTTTGTCTGTTGATACTCTAATGTAAGCGTAAATCATTTTTGCCTGTAAAAGTAAGGATAGTATCTGTGTGAACAAAACTCATATCAGACGCCCCTAAAATATGCAAGGTATGGCAGAAGACATTAAAATCAATGAAGTACAACAGGTTAAGAATGCTGCATATATAACAGTAGTATTGGCAGATGGGAGCCTTGGAAAAATAGCCAAAGTAGATTTGGTGGAACTAATAAGAATAAATATGGCCACAGCTACTAATGAGCATAAAGGTCTTATGGACACCTCTGATTTAAAAAACCTTTCCGGGCTTATATCTGACAATAATAATATAAATGCTGATAATCTGCCTAATGGTTTTTATCGTTATCATCAAGAGAATTACAACGAATATAATTATCCTGCTGCGCATGGCTGTATTCTTACAATAATCACCGATTCGGTTGGATTTCAATTG
>NZ_MNQO01000012.1:0-65024 GCF_001915465.1 Bacteroides sp. 44_46
AGCATATAAAACAACTACTGCACTGTTAGTAAGTTCAGAATACGTAGGCCACGACACTTTATGAACAAGTTCGTCGTAAGTTTCTTTAAAATAAGCTACTATCTTCTTCATTTTAAAAATATTAGCACGGGAGGAGAGGTTCGAACTCCCGACACCCGGTTTTGGAGACCGGTGCTCTACCAACTGAGCTACTCCCGTGTGAACATAATCAGTTCCCGACAGAATACCGGGAACTGATTAAGATATTTGGTTATTAGTCGAGAATTTCAGTAATCTGACCAGAACCTACTGTACGACCACCTTCACGGATAGCGAAACGCAAACCTACGTTCAATGCTACCGGGTAGATCAATTCTACAGTGATTTCTACGTTATCACCAGGCATTACCATTTCAGTTCCTTCCGGAAGAGTGATTTCACCTGTACAGTCCATAGTACGCAGATAGAACTGTACAAAGAACCATACCACGTTTGATTTCGTTCTTGTCGATACCACGGAGCAACAGACCTACGTTGTCACCAGCTTCACCTTGATCCAACAGTTTGCGGAACATTTCAACACCAGTTACAACTGATTTCTTATCTTCACCCAAACCAAGGATTTCTACTTCGTCACCTACGTGGATAACGCCGGCTTCGATACGACCAGTAGCTACAGTACCACGACCAGTAATTGAGAATACATCTTCAACTGGCATCAAGAACGGTTTATCAACATCACGCGGAGGCAATGGAATCCAATTATCGCAGGCATCCATCAATTCCATAACTTTTTCTTCCCACTTTTCAACACCGTTCAATGCACCAAGAGCAGAACCTTGAATGAAAGGAGTGTTGTCGCCATCGAATTCGTAAGCTGAAAGCAGTTCACGCATTTCCATTTCAACGAGCTCCAACATTTCAGCGTCATCTACCATGTCGCACTTGTTCATGAATACAACCAGTCTAGGAACGTTTACCTGACGAGCCAACAAGATGTGTTCGCGAGTCTGAGGCATCGGACCATCAGTTGCAGCAACTACGATGATAGCACCGTCCATCTGAGCAGCACCAGTTACCATGTTCTTAACGTAGTCAGCGTGACCCGGACAGTCTACGTGAGCGTAGTGACGGTTAGCGGTTTCATACTCAACGTGTGAAGTATTGATAGTAATACCTCTTTCCTTTTCTTCAGGAGCGTTGTCGATCTGATCAAATGATTTTACTTCAGAAAAACCTTTTTTGCCCAACACAGTAGTGATAGCAGCAGTCAACGTGGTTTTACCGTGGTCTACGTGACCAATTGTACCAATGTTTACGTGCGGTTTGGTACGTTCGAATTTCTCTTTAGCCATAGCTTTACTTGTTATTTATTTGATTAATAATCAGCTTTTAATAATCAGCTTTTACATCTTTATGAGCTGTTACCGGGACTTGAACCCGGGACCTCTTCCTTACCAAGGAAGTGCTCTACCGCTGAGCTATAACAGCAGGGAAACCGGAGTTGTGGGCAAAGATGGATTCGAACCACCGAAGGCGTAAGCCAGCAGATTTACAGTCTGCCCCATTTGGCCACTCTGGTATTTGCCCAATATATAGAACTCTTTTTTCCTCTACCGGAATCCTCGTATGATATATTTCAATTCTCCGACGACAATCCACTTTCTTTTGAGCCTCTTGTCGGATTCGAACCAACGACCCCGAGATTACAAATCACGTGCTCTGGCCAACTGAGCTAAAGAGGCAGGCTTAAAAAATGCAACCGCAACGTTCTAGTGTGAGCGAAACGGCTGCAAATTTAGACATTTATTTTTTACCCGCAAAATTTTAGCGGAATTTTATTTGCTCCGTTGTTTTTCCTTGTACTTAACCAGCTGTTTTTCCAAAGCCTCCAAACAAAGATCGACTGCTTCTTCAAACGTATCACAAACCTTATTTGCATAAAGTTCGCCATTTGGAACCAACACTTTCACTCCGGCTTCTTTATTTTCGGCCGTTTCCGGTTTAACTACCTTTAATGACACCTCTACTTTCTCTATATCATCGTAATATTTCTCCAATTTGGCAGCTTTCTTTTGAATAAAAGACTGCAACTGCTCTGACGCATCAAAGTGAATCGATTGAATTCTAACTATCATACTTACCTCCTTTTTCTTTAGGCCCGAGGATGAGCCTGATTATACACTTTTTTAAGTTCTTCAAAAGTAGCATGCGTATAAACTTCGGTAGTCGCCAAACTTTCGTGCCCAAGTAACTCTTTTATCGAGCCTAAATCAGCACCGTTATTGAGCATAGCCGTTGCAAAGGTATGCCTCAACACATGGGGACTTCTTTTTTTTACAGTTACTACCTTCGACAGGTTCCGTTTCACAATATATGCTACGATACTACGAGTAATCCGCCCTCCGTTCTTCCGAATAAAAAAAGCATCCGAACGAACCGGAAACGATTTATTTCGCTCATTGACATATTCCTGCATAGACCATCTTAACTCTTCATCAAAAGGTATCAGACGTTGTTTATTCCGTTTTCCCACCACTTTAATCAGGGAAGCCAAGAAATCAACATCTTTATCATCCAACCCTACCAATTCCGAAAGTCGCATGCCGGTCGCATAAAACATTTCGACAATCATACGGTCACGACACCCTTCAAATCCTTCTCCAAAGTCGATATCATCCAACAGCCTATTCACTTCGCTTTCTCTCAGAAAAACCGGAAGCGGCTTCTTTTTCCTCGGCCTCGTTATCTTCTGTAATGGATCCGACTCAACCACCCCTTTCCGCAAAAGGTATTTATAATAAGTACGGATAGAACTCAACTTTCGATTTATCGAATTAAAAGCATAACCTCTATCCATCAAGGAAGCAATCCATTCACGAACAAGTTCCGCATCTACATCCGACGGAGTTAAATCACCCAACAGTTCCTCGCCAAACTTCTGCAGTTCAAGAATATCCGTCCGGTAGAATTCCACGGTATATCTGGAATAATTCCGCTCATACAAAAGATAGTCAAGAAAAGAATCTGTCAACAACATATCGTTACATCTAAATCATGCAACGAATGTATGAAAAAGAATCCAATAATTCAAAGGAAATTACGAATTATTAATCTTCTACTTGTTGAAGTTGCTGAACGTAAACTGCACGTTCTTTCTTAAGTCTTTTAGTCACAGACGGTTTATCAAACTGCTGTCTGCTCCTCAACTCTTTAACGATACCAGTCTTTTCAAATTTTCTTTTAAATTTCTTCAGCGCTTTTTCAATGTTTTCGCCTTCTTTTACAGGTACTACAATCATTTTTTTGTTTTTAAAATTTAATGGTTTATAAAATCTCACGATCAAATTGAGCGGCAAAATTACACATACTTTCTTTATTCACAAAACTTTCGGCAAAAAAAAACGATAATCCCGATATAAAATACCTGCCTTTATTACTGGCAGCTATCAAAATCATCCGTACAAGAAGTTGCACTTGCGGCAGCGACCATAATAAAATAACCGGATCTCGTCCATAATTGAAGTAAAGTGAGTATCTTTGAAAGCACTTACCAATACCTTTATAGTATGAATTCAATAATAAACGAACGCATTACTGCCCTACGGGCACACATCGTCAAAGAAAACATACAAGCATTCATCATTCCAAGTACAGACCCTCACCTCAGTGAGTATGTAGCGCCGCACTGGCAGTCGAGAGAATGGATTTCAGGCTTTACCGGCTCTGCGGGTACGGTAGTTGTCACAGCAAAAGAGGCCGGGTTGTGGACAGACTCCCGCTATTTCCTGCAAGCCGACCGGCAAATAGAAGGAACCGGTATCGCATTATACAAAGAGATGTTACCCGAAACGCCAAGTATTCCCGCATTTTTGAGTTCGCTATTACAGAAGGGCGACACAGTGGGCATAGACGGAAAAATGTTTTCTGCCGACGAAGTGCAACATCTGCAACGGGAACTGAGGCAAAGCGGCATTCATGTAAAAAGCATCGCTGACCCCATGCAACTGTTATGGAGCGACCGACCGGCAATGCCGTTGGCTCCGGCATTTGTTTACGACACGAAGTATGCAGGTAAGAGTTTTACGGAAAAGCTGTCGGCCGTCCGAAAAAAAATGAAAGCGGCGGGTGCAGAGTCTTTATTGCTGTCGGCACTGGACGAGATAGCATGGCTGCTCAACATCCGGGGAAGTGACGTGCATTGTAATCCGGTTGTTGTAAGTTATCTGCTGATTGAGAGATACGAAATACACTATTTCATCCAGCCGCAAAAGGTCACAGCCGAATTGGCTTCATATTTCAAAGCAAACGGTATTTCCATACATGGATACAAAGAAATAGAAGATTACCTTAGCAATACTCATGCGGAAAGCATACTGGTAAATCCAGTAAAAACAAATTATGCCATCTATTCGGCGATTTGTCCCGCATGCCGGATAATCAACGGTACATCTCCCATTGCTTTACTGAAAGCGGTTCGCAATGAGCAAGAAATAATCGGAATCCACGCAGCGATGCAAAGAGACGGAATAGCATTAGTCAGGTTTTTGAAATGGCTGGAAGAGGCCGTTCCTGCAGGCAGAGAAACGGAAATCAGCGTAGACAGAAAGCTGCATGAATTCCGGGCAGCCCAGCCGCTCTACATGGGAGAAAGTTTTGACACGATTGCCGGCTACAAAGAACACGGAGCCATCGTTCATTATGAAGCCACTCCAGAAACGGACGTAGCGCTAAAACCGGAAGGTTTTCTACTGCTGGATTCCGGAGCACAATATCTGGACGGAACAACAGATATAACCCGCACTATCGCGCTCGGTAACCTGACGGAAGAAGAAAAGCTTGACTACACCTTAATATTAAAAGGGCATATCGCATTGGCAATGGCCGTATTTCCCGAAGGCACCCGCGGAGCGCAACTGGATGTGTTGGCACGCATGCCGATATGGCAGCAGCACATGAACTACCTGCATGGAACCGGACATGGAGTAGGACATTTCCTCAATGTACACGAAGGACCGCAAAGCATACGGATGAACGAGAATCCCATCCCTTTACAACCGGGTATGATTACTTCCAACGAACCGGGTGTGTACAAAGCCGGGAGTCATGGTATCCGTACCGAAAACCTTGTATTGACCGTTCCTGCGGGCAAAGGCATGTTCGACAATTACCTGAAATTTGAAACAATCACCCTATGTCCCATCTGCCGGAAAGGTATTATCAAAGAGCTGCTGACAGCAGAAGAAATCAAGTGGCTGAACAAGTACCACCAAACTGTATATGAAAAATTGGCGCCGGACTTGAACAATGATGAAAGGGAATGGTTGAAAGAAGCATGTAAAGCAATAATCACTAAATAAAATGGCACTAATAAAATCAGTAAGAGGCTTTACTCCGGAAATCGGAGAGAACTGTTTTTTAGCAGATAACACTGCTATCATCGGAAATGTAAAAATGGGACGTGATTGCAGTATCTGGTTCAGTACCGTACTGCGTGGCGACGTCAACTCCATTCGTATCGGCAACGGTGTAAACATCCAAGACGGAAGCGTACTGCACACCCTGTATGAGAAATCTACAATTGAGATAGGAGACCATGTTTCTGTGGGACACAATGTCACCATTCACGGAGCCACAATCAAGGATTACGCACTCGTAGGCATGGGTTCCACTATCTTAGACAATGCCGTAGTAGGCGAAGGTGCTATTGTAGCCGCCGGTTCGTTAGTACTTAGCAATACCGTAATAGAGCCGGGAAGCATCTGGGGAGGCGTACCTGCCAAATTCATCAAAAAGGTAGACCCTGAACAGGCTAAAGAATTAAATCAAAAGATTGCGCACAACTACCTGATGTATTCCGATTGGTATAAATAAGGCTACCTGTCATTCAGAGCGAAGCGAAAAAGCTGCTCCTTCTACATATAGAGGAGAGTAGCTTTTTCGCTTCGCTCTGAATGACAGGTAGTATAGGTTGTTCTATTGATAACAATCAATCTGCTAAAAGTTTATCATACCCAGAACCTTATCCGTAGTCCCGGCATTATCGGTTACGTAAGCTCCGGCATTTTTACCGGCTTCACGAAGGAAATCTTCATCTCCCAGCATACGGTCAAGCAATATTTTCAACTCCTCATAGCTCTTGATAGAGAACCCGCCCTTCGCTTCCAACAGATGGATGGCTTCTTGGAACTTCTGATACTTCGGGCCGAAGATTACCGGAATACCGTACACAGCAGCTTCCAGCGTATTATGAATGCCCACTCCGAAACCACCGCCGATATAGGCAATCTCCCCATAACGGTAGATGGAAGAGAGCAACCCGAAACAGTCTATTATCAGACAATCCGCCTTACGGACATTCTTCTCATCCGCACGGGTATAACGTACATACGGACGTTTCAGTTTGCGGATTATCTCCACCAAATGGTTTTCATCAATTACGTGCGGAGCAATAATCAGCTTCACTTCCGGATGCCGGTTAAAATATTCGATGAACAAATCCTCATCGGGTTGCCAGGAGCTTCCGGCAACAAAAGTCATTGTATTATTTTTAAACAGCTCAACCAGTGGCAAATCCTTGGCTTCATCCCGAATTTGAAGTACACGGTCGAAACGGGTATCACCCACTACAGTCACCTTATTGATGCCGATTTTCGACAGATAACGCTTGGAACGTTCATTCTGCACAAATATATGGTCGAAGTTACGCAGCACGTTTCTGTACGTTCCGCCGTACCATTTAAAGAAAATCTGCCCGCGACGGAAGATGGAAGACACGCTATAAACAGGTGTGCGACGCTTGTGCAACTCATCCAGATAGTTTTTCCAAAACTCATACTTGATGAAGAATGCCATGCAGGGATTCACCAAATCGAGGAACTTCTTCACATTGCGTGGCTTGTCGAAAGGCAGGTAACAAACAATATCCGCCCCCCGGTAATTCTTACGCACTTCGTAACCCGACGGCGAAAAGAATGTCAGCAAAATACGATAATCGGGATATTTGGCACGTATCTTCTCTATCAACGGACGCCCCTGCTCAAACTCGCCCAAAGAAGCCGCGTGGAACCAGATATAGCGCGCATCCTTCTCCAACTGTTGCCGAAGAAGCTCATACACCACCCAATGTCCCTTCATCATCTTCCGTGGTTTACGGCTGAAAGGAGCAGCCAGATGTACCACAATATCATAGATTATTATTGCCAAATTATAAAGCATACTATCTCAGTTAAGAATGAATAATGAAGAATGCAAACGGTATGACAAGAAATCCCTCATTCCTGATTATTTATTTCAATGTTTCGATAGCACGCTGAATACGGGAAAGCGTTTCTTCCTTGCCCAGCAACGCGGTAATATCAAACATATGCGGTCCCTTGCACTCGCCCACCACTGCCAGACGGAAAGCATTCATCACATTACCCATGTGATATTCCTTTTCCGTAATCCAACCGATTACAATATCTTCTGATGGTTTTGACGAGAAATCCGCAATGCCGCAAAGCACTTCCATAAGCTCCGTCATGATGCGCGGAGTATCTTCCGACCAGCGCTTCTTCACATCCTTCTCGGCGTATTGCCGGGGAGCGACAAAGAAGAAACGGGTTTGATCCCACAACTCTTTTACAAAATTGACGCGTCCCTTTACCAAAGAAACTACCGTAGTAAGGAATGCATCGCTATATGCATCGGGATTTACACCATTATCTTTCAGCACCGGTTTGAAAAGTTCCGCAAGTTCTTCATCCGATTTTTGAAGAATATATTCATGGTTGAACCAGATACCTTTCTTATAGTCGAACTTGGCACCCGATTTGCTGCAATGGCTCAGATTGAACAGTTTCACAAGTTCGTCCATCGACATCAGTTCCTGGTCATTGCCCGGATTCCAGCCCAATAAGGCAAGGAAGTTGATAACGGCCTCAGGCAGATAACCCGATTCGCGATAGCCCGAAGACACCTCACCCGACTTAGGATCGTGCCATTCCAACGGGAACACCGGGAAACCGAGGCGGTCACCGTCACGCTTGCTGAGCTTGCCGTTACCTTCGGGCTTCAGCAACAACGGCAAATGCGCGAAAGCCGGCATCGTATCTTCCCAGCCGAAAGCACGATACAACAGCACGTGTAACGGAGCGGAAGGCAACCATTCCTCACCGCGGATAACGTGAGAGACTTCCATCAAATGGTCGTCCACAATATTCGCCAAGTGGTAGGTAGGCAGTTCGTCTGCCGATTTATAAAGAACTTTATCGTCAAGGATAGACGAGTTTATCACTACTTCGCCACGAATCAAGTCGTTCACATGCACATCTTCATTCGGTTCTATCTTGAAACGTACTACATACTGCTTGCCCTCTGCAATCAGCGTATCCACTTCCTCTTTGGAGAGCGTCAACGAATTGCGCATCTGCATACGCGTAGAAGCATCATACTGGAAATTGGCTATTTCCGCACGCTTGGTATCCAATTCTTCCGGAGTATCAAAAGCGATGTAAGCCTTACCAGCATCCAACAGCACCTGCACGTACTTCTTGTATATTTCACGACGCTCGGACTGACGGTACGGACCATGTTCTCCGCCGAAGCTGACACCTTCATCAAAAGGAATACCCAGCCACTTGAAAGACTCCAATATATATTCTTCCGCTCCCGGTACAAACCGGTTAGAATCAGTATCTTCAATACGGAAAATTAAATCTCCTCCATGCTGACGCGCAAAGAGATAATTATATAACGCAGTACGCACACCGCCGATGTGCAACGCCCCCGTAGGACTTGGGGCAAAACGGACTCTGACCTTTCTTTCTGTCATAATCTATCTTACTTATAAATAAATTAGACGGCAAAATTAAACCTTTTTTTCCATACTATTGTTTTTTTTTTGTACTTTTCGCAAAAATTTCAACCGATATGAGTTATTTCAAAGGCAAAAACAAAGAGTTATCGTTCAGAGATTTGATATACAGGGCACTTATTTTTATAGGCACCGTCGGAATTATCGTGTACTTCCTGCCAAGGGACGGCAAGTTCAATTACCAGTTTGATATTGACAAACCCTGGAAGTACGGACAGCTGATGGCCACTTTCGATTTCCCTATCTACAAAGACGACCAAGTAGTAAAAAGAGAGCAAGACAGCATCCTGGCTTCTTTCCAACCCTATTTTCAGTTGAATAAAAGTACGGAGAAACAGGCGCTCAAAAAATTGAAAGACGATTATCAAATGCACCTGCGCGACGTCCTGCCTTCTGCCGATTACATCCGCCATATAGAAAGGATACTTTCCGAAGTATATCAGGCTGGAATACTTTCTACCGAAGAACTTGACCAATTGCACAAAGACAGTACATCCGCCATCATGGTGATAAACGACAAGCTTGCCAACCAACGGAATATCGATAAACTCTATTCCGTAAAACAGGCATACGCCTATCTCCTTACTGCCGATACCACTCACTATCATCCGAACATACTTCGGCAATGTTCTCTCAACGAGTACTTGTCGCCCAACCTCACTTACGATGCCCAGCGGACGGAAACCGCCAAGAAAGAAATCCTCGACAACTACTCATGGGCAAACGGTATCGTACTGAGCGGACAGAAAATCATCGACCGCGGCGAGATAGTGAACCAAGAAACCTACAACATCCTCGAAAGTCTGCGCAAAGAGTCCATCCAGCGTAGCGAATCCATCGGGCAGAAACGGTTGATGCTGGCAGGACAAGTATTATACGTCAGTATCTTCATGCTTTGTTTCATGCTCTATCTCGACCTTTTCCGTAAGGACTATTATAACCGCAAGGGCAGTCTCTCGCTGCTCTTCGCCCTTATCATGTTTTACTGTGTGATAACGGCCGTTATGGTGGCAAACAACATATTCAATGTATATGTCATTCCTTATGCCATGCTGCCTATCATTATCCGCGTGTTCCTCGACTCCCGGACGGCTTTCCTCACGCAGGTCGTCACGATACTGATATGTTCCATCTGCCTGCGCTATCCGCATGAGTTTATACTGTTGCAGCTTACGGCCGGACTGGTTGCCATTTTCAGTTTGAGAGAGTTATCACAACGCTCACAGCTATTCCGCACCGCCATTCTGGTAATTCTGACCTATGCAGCCGTTTACTTCGCTTTCGAACTGATAACGGAAAACGATTTATCGAAGCTGAACGGCAGCATGTACACTTATTTTGTCATAAACGGCGTGTTGCTGCTCTTTACTTACCCGCTGCTTTTCCTGGTAGAAAAAACTTTTGGCTTTACATCGAACGTTACTTTAGTGGAATTGTCCAATATCAATAACAGCTTACTGCGACGTATGTCGGAAACCGTACCGGGTACATTCCAACATTCCATGCAGGTAGCCAACCTCGCCGCCGAAGCCGCCAACCGTATCGGTGCAAAGAGCCAGCTGGTACGTACAGGCGCTCTATATCATGACATTGGCAAGATGGAGAATCCGGTATTCTTCACCGAGAACCAGTCGGGCGGTGTCAACCCACACAAGAACCTCAGCTACGAACAAAGTGCGCAAGTCGTTATCAGCCACGTAACGGACGGACTGAAACTGGCAGAGAAAAACAACCTGCCTAAAGTCATCAAAGACTTCATCACCACACATCACGGTCGTGGAAAAACAAAATATTTCTACATTTCTTGGAAAAACGAACATCCCGGTGAGGAACCTAACGACGAACTGTTCACTTATCCCGGTCCCAATCCGTTCACCAAGGAGCAGGCTATCCTGATGATGGCCGACTCCGTAGAAGCAGCATCACGCAGTCTGCCCGAATATACGGAAGAAAGCATCAGCAATCTGGTAGACAAAATCATCGATTCTCAGGTAGAGGAAGGTTATTTCAAAGAATGCCCTATCACCTTCAAGGATATAGCGACGGTGAAAGCCGTTTTCAAAGAGAAGTTGAAAACAATCTATCACACCCGTATCAGTTACCCGGAACTTAAAAAGTAAAATCTATGGAAGTAAGCGCCAAAGAACGACAAAGAGCGGAACATCTGTTGCAAAGCCAACGGATTCAGCTGCACCGGATTAAAAGTTTCAGTTTCATGAAACGGTATCATCAGGCATCGCACAAGGATGTCCCGACAGGAAAAGATAAATATGGTCCGGGAATATTCGTTTTTCATCTGAAAGACAAACAGGATAAAGTATTATATCTGCCGCCTTTCAAGCATCCTTCATCCCTCGTCCGTTTTTTGGTATCTCAAGGAATACCTTTTACCAACTACACCCCGCATGAACGAAGTACGGACTTTCTTCCCGCAACAACCTACCAGCGTCCCTCGCTGTATATGTTCTGGTTCTTTATATTATTCCTTATGTTTTTAATATTGGGGTACTACTCCATCAGCGGTGACGTATGGTGGGGATTCATTCCGGCCATACTGTCTTTCGGATTGAGCCTTTTCTTCATCTGTATGCTAATGACCCGTTTTTGCTATTTGTCATTGGACAATGAAGCCCTTACCGTACACAGCGTAGGAAGGACAATCCGCTACCCCTATGCGGAATTGCGGAAAGTAAACTTCGATTTTGCCCGAGAGCAGACATTTACCCATATCATGGAACTGCTTGATAAAGATTACCGTTACCGCCTTTTTTACATCGGCAGGGTTTCAAGAAAGAAACTGAATGAAATAGCCGAACGGTTACAACAAGTCGGAGTGGATGCAACGTGCAGCCTCAACGACAACAAACGCTTTTATCAGGATAGAGACATTGATTGGCTATCGGATGATTAGTGATTGACAACCGGCGATTATCCATTGCTCCCAACCATCTCGAGTAGTCCCGCACAAGCATCTTCCAATACATCGAGCACATATTCAAAACCCTCGGCCCCACCATAATAAGGGTCGGGAACGTGGTCAGCATGAGTAAACTTCGTGCAATATTCCGTCATGCGATGTATCTTTTTCCACGCTTCGACAGAAGGGGCACGGTCTTTCAAATCATCAATATTGCGGTCATCCATTCCGATGATTAAATCGAAATCATAGAAATCATCCGTACATACCGGACGGGAGCGATGCGTTAGGTCGTAACCACGGCGAGCGGCATGAGCACGCATCCTACTATCGGGCAGTTCTCCCTGATGATAGGAAAGAATACCCGCCGAATCGATAATAAACTCATCTTCACGCCCGGCCTGTTCAATCAGTTGTTTCATTACACCTTCCGCCGAAGAAGAACGGCAGATATTACCCAAACACACAAACAATATCTTAGTTTTTCCTTTGGTTTGCAACATATTACATATATCAATCATTACTCCCTACATCGGGTCTACGTCATAATACACTATCAGCGACTTGAAGCGGTCTTCCATAACCATCTCTTTCTGCACCTGTATCAGTAACTCCCGAACATGCGCCATAGGAGCTTTCGTTTCAATCTTCACAACGATTTTACGGATAAACAAGGTTTGCACACGTGCCACAGGCGGTTTGTCCGGTCCCAACACCCGATTGCCGAAAATGGCACGCAACTTACCCGCCATCGTCTGCGCCATTAAGTCAAGCAAAGTCTCATTACGATTCTTCAAATACACATACACAAGACGATAATAAGGGGGATAATGGAACATTTGTCGTTCGGCAAGCTGTCCGTCCACCATACCTTCGTAATCATTGGCTATTACTTGGGGAATGATAAGATGGTCGATGCTTTTGGTTTGCAGCACTACCCTACCCCGTTTGTTCTTCCGTCCTGCACGTCCCGCCACTTGAGCCATAAGCTGGAAAGCACGCTCATAGGCACGAAAATCCGGATAATTCAACATAGTATCGGCATTCAGAATGCCCACTACACTTACATGGTCGAAGTCCAATCCCTTGGAAACCATCTGCGTACCGATAAGAATATCTGTCTTTCCTTGTTCAAAGTCTGCAATAATACGCTCATAAGCAGCACGCGTGCGGGTTGTATCCAAATCCATACGGACAACGGTAGCTTCGGGAAACAGAAGTTTGATGTCACCCTCTATCTTTTCCGTACCAAAACCTCGGTTACGCAAATCCGCACCCTCACAGGCTGGGCAGATGCGAGGCAGTTGATAGGTATATCCACAATAATGACAGGTCAACTGGTTTAGTCCTTTATGATATGTCAGGCTGACATCGCAATTCTTACATTTGGGAACCCAGCCGCACGTATGACATTCTATCATCGGGGCAAACCCTCTGCGATTCTGAAACAGGATAATCTGTTCTTTCTGTTCCAACGCTTCACGGATATATTGCAACAACAAAGGAGAGAACGGGCCGTTCATCCGCTTCTTGCGTTGCAGTTCCTTTATATCCACCGAAATAATCTCCGGCAACTGTATTTCCTTATACCTTTCTTTCAGTTCCACCAATCCATACTTACCGGACATAGCGTTATACCAGGTTTCGATGGACGGGGTTGCCGTACCCAATAAAGTCTTGGCACCATACAGCGCAGCCAGCACAATAGCGGCATTACGCGCATGGTAGCGGGGTGCAGGGTCTTGCTGTTTATAAGTGTTTTCATGCTCCTCGTCCACAATAATCAGACCCAGATTGCGGAAAGGCAAAAATACGGAAGAGCGTACTCCCAGGATAATGTCATACCCGCCGTCCGAGAGTTGCTTCTGCCAAATCTCCACCCGCTCGGCATCAGGAAACTTAGAATGATAGATACCGAGACGGGCTCCGAATACCCGTTGCAGACGTTCGGTAATTTGTGTCGTCAGGGCTATCTCCGGCAACAGATACAACACTTGCTTTCCCTGACGGATAGTTTCTTCTATCAGATGAATATAAATTTCCGTTTTTCCGCTGGATGTAACCCCATGCAGCAGGCAGACATTCTTAGTCTGAAAACTCTCCGCAATATCATCGTGAGCCCGTTGCTGATGCTCGTTCAAAGGATTTAAAGGGAATGTCGCTTTGGTTAAAGTGGTATTCAGTCTGCCAACCTCCTGCTGATAAACCTCAAAAACTCCGCGCTCCACCAATCCGTTGAACACAGCGGGAGTAGCGGAAGCCCGCTGTAAAAGCTCTTTCTTGGTGACTTCTTTCGGTGTTTTGCCCAAACAACCGGAGAGCTCTATATATTTCATCAGCAAATCCAACTGTTTGGGAGCACGGCGCTGCAATTCATCAAAGAAAAAGTGCAGACGTCGTTCGTTGCTTGCCGCTTCAGTCAAGCGCACGCGAGTTTCTGTCTTGGGCTTATAGGTACGCTTCAACTCTTCCTTTACAAAAATAGCTTCCTTGTCCAGCAAGGCCTTTATCACAGACAGGATATTCTTGATACCGCTCTCTTTTTCCAATTTCGTAACGCACTGTTCGGGTTCTGCAGAAAGCAGGTCCAGTATCTTCCGTTCTCTTTCCGGCAACTGCACATCCGATTCAAAATCGGGATTGTACTCCACCATTGTCTCACTCTCTAATTTCAGACCGGATGGAAGAGCCGCTTTATAGACATCACCCTGAGTACAGAGATAATAATCCGACAGCCATTCCCAAAACCTGAATTGTTCGGACAACAGGATAGGATGTGCATCCAGCAGAGCACTCACTTCCTTTACCTCATATTCGGTCGGTGCGGAATAATGTATGTTCCGCACAATGGCCGTATAGTACTTCTTTCGTCCGAAAGGCACTACTACCCGACAGCCAATCTGTACTTCCCCTGCCATATCTTTCGGTAGTAAATACGTAAAACTGCTATGCAGAGGAAGGGGCAATATGACATCTACAAACTTTTCCATTGCAGCGACAAAGATAACGTAAAAAAATGGCGTTGCCAATCAAAATCGACAACGCCATCCAAAGATAGTCTCGTTATATCCTTAGAACAGGTAAGCTGCGGAAATCTGCCAAGTCTTATTCTTTGCACCAATAGCCTTACCTGCATTCTTCCAAGTGAATGAGTCTCCGCAAGGAATCGTATAGTTGAAACCAATCTGCAAATGCTGAATCAGCTTCACACCTGCACCTACATTGATGCCCACTTGGGCCTTTTTACTCTCTATCTTATTTCCCCCCTCAAAGTTCTTATCACCCTTAAAGTTGAAAAAGAAGTCCGGACCGGCAGCAACATAAATGCCCAGCATACTGCCCAAGCCGATAGAATATTTCAGATTGACAGGTATGTCCAAGCCAGCTTGCTTCATATCAATACCTTCCGTTTTATCACCTCTTTGAGAATACAGCAAAGCACCGTCCACACCTAAACCAACAATGGGAATCGTTACTTCCGCCATAGGGCCGAAAAAGAATCCGGTAGAATTATCTTTCATCCCTTCGAGTTTAAGTTTCGACAAGTTCACACCACCTTTGACACCAAACTTAAGCAATTGAGCCTGAGCCGGTATAGCCACTGCCAAACAGCATATAGCTATCATAAAAACACTAAAGATCTTTTTCATAATTCAATATGTTTAAATAATCGGGACAAATATATGTAAATTATCCCTAAAAAGAACAGTTAGCATTCCAAATTGTTCATGCAGAGATGACAATCACAGTATCGGCAAATTATTTAGCAGCACTCATACAAACACCTACCGGCAAAGGGAGAGAGCGGCATTAGTGCTGTGTACCCGCAAAAAATATAAAATTAATAATTATCTTTGCATTCGGAGAATATCTTCTTATTCGGATTCGGCTAACACATTATGATAAAGATTAGAAAAACAGACATCACAGAGCTCAATACCCTCATGGACATCTTCGAGCAGGGAAAACACATCATGCGCAAAGACGGGAACATGAAACAGTGGACCGGCGGCTACCCCACCGAAGAAATTATCAAGAAAGATATCGAAAACGGAAACAGCTATGTATGCCTCGATGAAGAACAGAATATCGTAGGAACTTTCGCCTTTATACAAGGAAACGACCCTACCTATGTGCAAATCTACAACGGTGAATGGATAGACGATATCCGCCCGTATGGCGTTATCCACCGTCTGGCAAGTACGGAAGACAGTAAAGGCATAGCATCCGCCTGCCTGCAATGGTGTTACCGCCAAATACCCAACTTGCGTGCCGATACCCATCGCGATAATCATATCCTGCAATATATCCTCAAGAAACACGGCTTCCAATATTGCGGCATCATCTACTTGCTGAACGGAGACGAACGGCTGGCTTTCCAGAAACTGTAAAGGCAGGATAAGTAAATTCAAATAATCATAATCTCTCAAACATTCCATACAGGACATTTGTAATAATGCCGAACAATTTCCGTCAAGGAAGATAAAACAAAATTCTGTATGAAGAAAGATTATGAAACAATGACAGTCGGCGAGATTGTTGCCGACAATTTCGGTAATGCCGAAGTATTCGATAAGTATGGCATCGACTTTTGCTGCCACGGTTCTATTCTTTTGCCCGAAGCCAGCCAAAAAGCGGGAGCGGATATGGATGAGATTATCAAAGACATTGAGAACCTTGCTCCGATAACTACCGAAAACATCGACTTCAAGAATTGGCCGCTGGACTTACTCGCAGATTACATTTTGAAGATACATCACCGCAACATCCGCAAGAACGGACCGAAGATACAGGAACTGCTCGACAAAGTATGTAAGGTACATGGCGAAAATCATCCTGCACTATACAATGTGCAAGTGTTGCTCCGGCAATCGCTTTCCGATCTCAACCAACACCTCGACAAGGAAGAGCTGGTATTGTTTCCATACATCTACGAAATGGTGAAAGCCAAACTTGACGGTGCCACAATCCCTGAATTTCACTGCGGCAGCATCCAGGATCCCATATCCGTAATGATGTCCGAGCATGATACCGAAGGTGAACGTTTCCGCCACATCGAGAAACTAACAAACGGATATTCTGCTCCGGAAGATGCCTGCAACAGCTACCAATTGGTATTACAACAACTCAAAGCGTTTGAAGCCGCCCTGCATCAGCACATCCATTTGGAAAACAACATCGTTTTCCCGCGTACCATACAACTGGAAACGGAATTACAAGAGCATCCATGACGCAAATCAGAATCAAACGAGTATATGAAGCCCCCGATGCGGCAGACGGTTATCGTGTATTGGTAGACCGCCTGTGGCCTCGCGGTATAAAAAAAGAACATCTGAAAAGTGATGTATGGGAAAAGGACATCACTCCTTCCGCCAAACTGCGTAAATGGTTTCACGAAAATACAACGGAACATTGGGAAGACTTTGCGAATATGTATCGAACGGAATTGGAAGGCTCGGATACCGTACGGCAATTTATGGAAAGAATAAAAACGTATGACACCGTAACCTTATTGTATGCATCAAAAGATCCCATACGCAATCACGCGCGCATCCTTCAGCAGTTTCTTTCGGCTCACATGGCCTAACGAACGATATACTTCTTTTTCAGTTCTTCCACACCGGTTCCGGTAAAATACTCTTCCACGAAGTCCCAACGCTGTTCGTCCGTCAGAGCATCGGTACCGAAGAAAGAGGAAAATAAATCTATCTGCTCCTCAAAAATACGCTCGTTGGCATCCAAAATGAGATTGTGATATTCATTGGAATCCGCCAATTGTTGCAGAAGCTCCGGATTGTCGAACCGGACGTGTACGCAGGGGGTACCACCACCCTCTACACTGAACGAAAGGCAGTCGAGCATGGAAAGGAGATTGAGCAGCATATTCAAATCGGAGAACGGAGTGCAGTAGAACTGTAAACGCGCGCCCTTATTGCCTGTGATACGTTGGGTAAACAGCTTTTGATAACGGGACAAAAGCAGGTCGAAGCCTTTGATTACAGTAAATGAAAGCTCATTCGAGTCTTTCTTCTTGATACTGCTGATATAGCTTACGCTACGTCCCTCTTCGGTGCGGCTTTCCAATAGCGAACCGATGAAACGCTTGGCAGACGGCACATCCATGCCGTGCTCGGCAAATACCGCACGCAGTTCTTCTTCATCGAAACGTCCTTTCGATTTCAGCAAAGCCGTCTTCAGCATCGTCACCAAATTCTTGAACAAAGCGTCCATACGCTGTCGGATAATCGTTGCATCTTCTTTCAGCAGAACTTCGTGCTTACCCACGGAGACGGCACGGGAACCTTCCCACAAGGTACCACTATTCAGTTTCTGTTTGAACTCTCTATATCCCAACTCGGGAAAACACTCTTCCCAAAGAGTATCCAGACGGGCTCGATAGACGTCTTCTTCACCTTCCACTCTTGTAAGATAGCTCTGAAACTCGCGTGCAAAGGTATCACCAGTCTTATCCTGAACGTAACCCTCTGCCAACAGATTTTGCGGACTGACTTCCAACAAATGCGTTCCGTACCGCTGCGACAAATCATCTTCCAACCACAGTAAAGCGGTCTTAATAAGTTGTCCCAGTTCGGCCTCATACTCCAGTTTGTTCTTGGTACGCGGCAACTTCACCACAAACTCAAAGTCGGACAGGGAAACAAGAATTTCCTTTTTCTCTCCTTTCATCCGATATACTTCCATGAGCTTTTTCAGAATCAGCTCCAACTGTTCCTGTGCAATATTACCGGTTTGATGCAGACGTTTCATATAATAAAAGTCACGCTCGTGATAGTCAGTGGCGGCAATGCCTTGAACATCCGCATCACGGGCTGCACGGCCTATTTCCTGAATGTAATCGACAAACGTACCCGAAGGCGCTACGTGGTAGACACGATCAATATCGCTGATGTCCACACCCATGCCGAAAGCTTTTGTGGCGACAATCATCCGCTTCATGCCCTCTTTAAAATCCTGCACAATGGCGGCTTTCTGCTCTTTTTCTTTCTTACCGTAATAGGAAGCTACCCAATGCCAGTCGGCAGAGCGTACCCAAGTCTTTATACGCATATCTATACTACCGGCAAAGGGATAGTAAAGCAGGGTTTTATGCCCGTTGAGGAAGTCTTCCACACGTCCGGATATGACGCGCTGCTTACCTTTATCGTAGGTTTCCCCCTCTTCCAATGTGAGCTGTCGGATATCGAAACCGATATTCTTACGCTTTACCGTACCGACATAAAGCACGCAAGGCTCCATCTGTAGGGAGCGGATCGTCTCGAATACCATATCATTGCCCCCTTTGGGATTCCACACGGCAGTGGCGGTCAAGGCAAACAACGGGAATGTATAACCTAGGTTCTGCTTCAAAGCACTTAAATAGCGCCCCAGAAACCAATAGTCCACACGGAACTCTTTACCCCAGGTGGTTACCGTATGCGCCTCATCGATAACTACCATGCCAATACGGCGATTGCCGACAAAATGTTTGATGTCGTAGGAGAGCAACAACTCTGGCGAAAGATAAAACAGGTCAATTTCTCCCTCACGCACCGCCCGATAAACCTCCATCTTCTGCTCCGGTGAAAGGTCAGAAGATGCATACGCCACACGTTCATAACCCAAGTCTTGCAAACCTTCTACCTGGTCTACTATCAGTGCCTTCAAAGGAGAAACAACAATGGTTAGCAGATTATATTCTTTTCCCAGATAGATAGCCGGGAGTTGGAACAACAGAGATTTACCCGAACCCGTTGGGGCGGTCAGCAGAATATTATCCGGTTGCACTTCTTTCCGCGCCTTTTCCGCCTCACGGATTACATTTTCAATCAGTTGCCCTTGAGAGATGCAGAGTGTTTCCCTGCTTTTAAACAAATCATCGTAAATTTCAAGATTACGAAAGCGGTCGTAACCATAGGTTTCTTTCAAAAGTTCCGTTATACTCTGCCGACAGTCTTCGGGCAAATGGCGTTCTTTTAATTCGGGCAAACGGCATGCCTCTCCTGTTTGTGTCATCATCAATACAATGGGGATTAAAAAGAAAAAAGATAGTATCCCAGCCATAGCAAAGGCCTTCGTACTACCTCTTTCTATAATTTGTCTTATCCGTAAACCGATGGATAAGATTCAATCAAAGCGTATTAATACTCCTCTTCGTTGAAGAAGAAATCTTCTTTGCTGGGATAATCAGGCCAAATATCTTCAATACTTTCATAAATCTCGCCTTCATCTTCCATTTCTTGCAGATTCTCAATAACCTCAAGCGGAGCGCCCGAACGCATGGCATAATCTATCAGTTCGTCCTTAGTTGCCGGCCAAGGGGCATCTTCCAATTTAGATGCTAATTCCAATGTCCAATACATAGTTTCTAAGTATTAAAATTGTGAATATTAATTCCTATCTTTATTTTTCGGCAAAAGTATAACAAAATATTTCACTTGCAACTATTATTCCAAAATATTTCTTCTTTTTCCGCGTCTTGATTCATTTTTCGTGAAAGAACAAACAAATAGTCAGACAAACGGTTGACATAGGCTAATAATTCTGAAGAAATGTCTACCTGCTCCGCCAAAGCAAGAATGCGGCGTTCAGCACGACGGCAAACGGTGCGACAGATATGACAAACGGCAGCCCCACGACAGCCGCCCGGAAGGATAAAAGAGGTCAGCGGAGGAAGCGTATCATCCAAACGGTCTATCTCATATTCCACCGCTTCCACTTGTTCCGGGGTGGTAATACTCACTTCATGGAGTTTGGTCTTTTCACGATCTGTCGCAAGGTAAGAACCTATTGCGAACAATTTATCCTGTACTTGTCGTAAGAACTGTTTGTCACGCTCATCGGAAAGATAGGTAATGAGAAAACCCAAGTTAGAGTTCAGTTCATCTACCGTGCCGTAGGTTTCAAGGCGGATATGAGTTTTGGAAACACGGGTACCACCCACAAGGGAGGTTGTTCCCTTATCTCCGGTTTTTGTATATACAAGGCTCTTTTTCATAATAGTCATTTTTCCTTTGAAACGCCTAAAGGTAATCAAAAGTTGACAATATAGTCCTGTTTTATCTTGGTTTTATCAAAGAATATAATGCCGAGGTCATAAAGGTCGAAAGTAATACCAACCTTTTCGTGTTGACTGATACATTTCCAAACAGCACGCATCCGAGATGTATAACGGATACCTTCGATTACAAAAACGGATGTTTTAGTAGTACGGGAAATACAGATACGGAATACTTCTTCTACAAATTCCGGGCGACGGTAATCGTGCAAGTATAGAAAATCGACAGGAGCGCCACTCTCCAGAAAAAGTTCGGACAACTCGGAAGCGGCTGTATAATCCGCCCCCTCCTTAGCGGCTTTCAGATAAAGAGAAGAGGCTGACTGTCTGCCGGCATCCACAACTGTAGTCGGTTGTGCGTAATTCACTAAACGGAATAGAAGCCGCTTTACTTTTAAGGATTCGTAACTCCACGTACGATCTTTCTGCGGCGCAAGCTTCTTTTGTGCGGTTACCAGCTCCTCATACTTATAATAAGGAGTGGATTCATAGATAACGTGTGTTATCAAATTAAAAGCGAAAGGTGAATGTACCCCGTAACCGCAACGGTGGCGGAAGCGATACAGCCAAATGAAAGGACGTTTCAGCGCAAGTAATATACGGTTCATCATAAATTGATTCTTTATTACGTTGCAAAAATACAGAAAAACCGGAAATGGAAGCTAATCACACACCTTTCCTTTAATAACCATACCCGTACCGGATGAATAATTTTCCTGAACCGTCAGAGCAACATTCTTTCCGTCAAAATGAAAGACGAGGTCAAGAGCTGATACCCAATTGACATAATGCACTTTCAGTTCAAGCGTTTTTGATGCCGGCCAAGCATAACTTCCTGCCACCCGAAAAGGGCCTTCGATACCGCAGAAACGTCCTTTTGGGATAATAGAATAAGGAGGATAAGCCTTTATTACTGCCATTTGCCATTGTTTATAACCGAACAGCAGGTCGTAAGTATTATCATTCATTTCCGTTACTGTCATTACAACTTCTCTTGGTTTGAAATTCAGAGTAAGGGATTGCCAACCGAATTTATTCTGTTCGAGAGTGATACGTTTGCCGTTATATATCTGTGCTTCGGGGGATATTGTCTTACCTTGCACAAAAGGGAGCCGGCAGGATTGTTGTTTCTTTTGCAGCTGTCCATAAGCCTTGCCGACTTTTAAGGGGGTGTCAGTCACTTCAGGCAGCAAACGGTTCCACACCAACCTACGTTGTGCACGACCGTTGGTCCGTGTACATTCCGTTATAACCACTACCATATCCTTATCCGGGATAATCAGGATATATTGCCCGAGTGCTCCATCGGCACGCACAGCTCCGGGATATTCGCAAAGCCACATCTGATAACCGTAATCATCTCCTAAAGTAGACATCTGCTTGGTCATCATCTGCTCTACCCATGATGCAGGGAGTAGCTGCCTGCCTTTCCACATTCCACGGTTTAACAAGAGTTGACCGAACTTGGCCAACGATTCACTTTGGATATAAAGTCCCCAACCACCTGTATTGTAACCTTCGGGACTGATTTCCCACGCCACTTCCATGATATTCATCGGATTGAAAAGTTTCAGTTTCAGATAATCCAGCAGGGTCATCCCCGTTACTTTTTGTACAATGACAGAAAGCAGGTAAGTGGCTATCGAGTCATACTCAAACTGTTTGCCGGGTTCTCTGACTGGTTTTGCAAGAAACGTACGTATCCAGTCCGTACAAATATTACGCATATTCCAGTCCGCAGCAATACCGGAAGTCATGGTCAGCAAGTCGCGCACGGTCATAGCTGCCAAATTGGTCGAAATTGTATCAGGCAATGATTCCGGGAAAAAGGTAGCAACACGGTCTGTCAAGCGCAGACGATTGTCCGCAACAGCCAGTCCTACCGCAGCGCTGACAAAAGTTTTGGAACAGGAATACATCGTATGGCTATACTCAGGCGCAAAGGGAGCCGGATAAATCTCCGCAACCACCTTGCCATAACGCAGTACCATGACACTATGAATTTCGGTTTTTGGAAGTAACATCAAAGAGTCAAATAAGGCAGTAACGGCTTGTGAAGGAATACCCTCCGCCTCAGGCGTGGAGCGTGGCAGTTCATTAACTTGTGCAGAAAGCGTAAAAGAATACAGTAAGCAGAAAAGCGACAAAAAAGAGACGATTTTATTCCTCATGACAATAATCGGTAATTCGTTGAACAAATAATGCAAATGTACAGTATCTACATACGAAAGACAAGTTATCTATGGGATTTAACTTCAATACCACAACGTCCGCATATTTTTCTTTTTAAGACAGAGAACCATTCTAACTGCAAAATGTTCTCTATGGGAATAACCTAAAACTCAACAGATAATGAAAAAATTAATAATGTTTATAGGTATTGCCGTTCTCATAGCAGGCTGTTCGGATGATGACAAGGATAACACTACGGACAATTCGCACCTCATCAGTCCGCGCATGGCAATGAGTATCGACAATATCAACGGACAACAAAGTTCATTTACCGGTATTCTGACAGTTATACCATGTGATGCAAACAGTTCCATCTACTATGGAAACTATGTAAGAGGAAAGCTGTCTCCTTTCTACGGTTACTACCAAGTAAAGGACGGTACTTTCTATGACGGATCCATTAATCGGGAAATCTCATTACCGATAGGTACTTACAACATGATTTATTGGGGAACGCCCAAATATCAGGATCCTGTTTACGCCCATCCCGCCATAAAAGAAGCGGCTCACAGTATAGGACTGGATATGTCAAAACAATCTCTTGGCTTATTTAAAATATCGGCCGACACCATTTACTATCCTGTATTCGACCTGGTATATGCAGCACAAACGATAAAGATTGGAAGTGAAAGCCTCAAAGCCTCTTTAAAGCGAGTGGTAGCCGGACTGAAAGTTGTTTTGAAAGATAAAGACGATACAGTACTGAGTTCCAGTATAGATAGTGTAGCCGTGCGAATTACCAATATTTATAGCGAGCTCAATTATTATACTGGAGAGCCACAAGGGATACCACGTACAATCGCTTTCCCATTGGCTCGCTCAATAGACGGTACTCAAATGAGCAATAGTACGGTTATGTTATTCCCGTCCGCCGGCAAATCTGAATTCCAGTTAACAATCACACTCAAAAACGGTAATGTAAAAAGCTTTAAGCAAACGTTGAGTTCTCCACTCAACGCCAATACCAAGCTGACTCTGACTTTAAGTTTGGGCAATATCTTTTCTGAAGAATCTTCCGGTGACTTTACTGTCGATAACTGGAATGAAAAAAACGAAAATATTGATGTACCGATAATTGAGTGAGAGAGTTTCAGTTATGTTTCAGTAGAAAAACGATAAAGCCTTGTAAACGTCCAATTTACAAGGCTTTCCTTTCTTTCTTTGTACCCAGACCCGGGGTCGAACCGGGATGGAAGTGAATCCACTGGTGTTTGAGACCAGCGCGTCTACCGATTCCGCCATCTGGGCATGCTTGATTTCTCAGATACGGCTTTTTTTGAAACCTGCAATACTTTCTGCAAAAAAAGGCGAAAAAAGTAAGAAAATATCCTGCAAACATTCCTTGTTTATAAAATATGCAGTACTTTAGCAGAAACTTTTAAAACATTTCATATGATAACCAATAAGGATAATTTCTGTGTAATCATGGGTGGTGGAATCGGTAGCCGTTTCTGGCCTTTCAGCCGTAAAACTCTTCCGAAACAATTTCTAGACTTTTTTGGCACAGGGCGTTCATTATTGCAACAGACATTTGATCGATTCAGCAAAGTAATTCCTACAGAGAACATACTGGTTGTAACCAATGACTTATATGCAGACTTAGTAAAAGAACAGCTTCCCGAGTTAAAACCTGAACAGATTTTATTAGAGCCTACTCGTAGAAACACAGCTCCATGCATTGCATGGGCCGCCTATCATATCCGCGCATTGAATCCGAATGCCAATATAGTAGTCGCTCCTTCAGACCATCTCATCCTAAAAGAAAGCGAATTCCTTTCAGCCATAGAAAAAGGTTTGGCATTTGTTGCAAAATCGGACAAACTTCTAACTCTTGGTATCAAGCCCAATCGTCCGGAAACAGGATATGGCTATATACAGATAGCCGAACACATAGACAGCAACTTCTATAAAGTGAAAACCTTTACAGAAAAGCCCGAACTGGAATTAGCCAAGGTTTTCGTAGAAAGCGGAGAGTTTTATTGGAATGCCGGTCTCTTTATGTGGAATGTCAATAGTATCATCAAAGCCGGTGAATCACTTCTGCCTGAATTGGCGACCAAACTGGCAGCCGGAAAGGATGTATACGGAACACCGGAAGAAAAGAAATTCATAGACGAGAACTTCCCTGCATGTCCTAATGTATCCATCGACTTCGGCATTATGGAGAAAGCAGATAATGTATATGTATCATTGGGCGATTTCGGCTGGTCTGATTTAGGAACATGGGGCTCCTTATACGACCTTTCTCAAAAAGATGAATCGGAGAATGTTACTCTGAAATGCCAGTCTCTATTATACAATAGCAAAAATAATATTGTCGTTCTTCCGCAAAACAAACTTGCTGTCATCGACGGATTGGAAGGCTACCTCATCGCTGAATCGGATAATGTACTGCTGATTTGCAAAAAGGATGAAGAACATTCCATACGTAAGTATGTAAACGATGCTCAAATCAAACTGGGAGATGATTATATTTAAACGATTCTCCGATAACAGGAAAGTATAATAAAAAGCGGTAGTTGAATATAACAACTGCCGCTTTCATTTTTATATAGGGGAGGAAATAAAATCTATCAGAGTGCCATGCGAATGGCTTCGGCTACCGCCTTAAATTCTTCATCTGTCAATTTCAGCTTCAGATTGGAGAAAATCATATCCTTTTCGTCCTGCATAGGAATCAGATGGATATGTGCATGAGGGACTTCCAAACCTAAAACAGCTTCACCTACTTTCTTGCAAGGAAAAGCCTTACCGATAGCCAATGCCACTTTCTTTGCAAAGATATGCATTGCAGCCAAATCCTCGTCGCTTAAATCAAAGATATAGTCCACTTCCTGCTTGGGAATGACCAACGTATGACCTTTCACCAACGGATTAATATCAAGAAATGCAAAGAATTTATCATTCTCTGCTACCTTATAGCAAGGTATCTCACCTGCGATAATTCTGCTGAATATTGTTGCCATAACTTTATATATGTATAAAATAAGGCAAGCCCGCATACGGACCTGCCTTTCCTTTAAAACGATATGTTTACTACTTCCAGATTAATCATACCCTGCGGAACTTTAATTTCAGCAACATCACCCACTTTCTTACCAAGCAAACCTTGTGCAATCGGAGTGTTTACAGAAATCTTGCCCTCTTTCAGGTTGGCTTCGCTTTCAGACACAATAGTATAAGTCATCTTCATACCATTTTTCACATTCTTCAGTTCCACCTTATTCAATATCTGTACACTGTCGGTCTTCAACTTGGACTCATCAATAATCTTGGCATCGGCAATCACCTGCTTCAGTTTATTGATTTTCATTTCAAGAAGACCCTGAGCTTCTTTTGCTGCATCATATTCCGCATTTTCCGACAAGTCACCCTTGTCACGCGCTTCAGCGATAGCTGCCACAATTTTCGGGCGTTCTACCGTTTCCAGCTGTTTTAAATCGGCTAACAACTTATTGTAGCCTTCTTCTGACATATAAGCCATACTTTTTCCTCCTTATTATTTATATTGTTTTTTTAATGGTATTATAAACAAAAAAGAATTCCAACATGGTCAGCATGCTGGAACCCTCTTTCCTATTTTCCTTTGCAAAGATAGCCTTTTAAATAATGCGTGTCAAGCAAAAAGTAGTGCTTTGTAACATATTTAAATGAAATCTTCTAATTTATAACACGTTACAACAGAGCCTTCACTGCTGCATCCAAATCTTTAATTGACTCACCACGAGCACTTAATTCACTCTTTTTATTGATAAGGAAGACAGCCGGAAGCGACTGCACATTATAAGCGGCAGCTATGCTGGAATACACCCCATTGGCATCACGCACGCATACCCAAGGCAAGTTATCAGCGGTTGTTTTCCAATAGTGCTCATCCGCATCCAAAGAAACCTGATAAATCTCCAAACCTTGTCCGGCATACTTGTCATACAAATCACGCAGCATATAATTATGTGTAGGGGAAACCGCACTCTGATAGATTGTAAAATCCAAAATGACAGCTTTGCCCTTCAAATCACTCAACTTATGCATATTACCTTTCATATCGCGCAAGTTAATGTCGATGATGCCCGTTTCCGAAACAGCTTCTGTAGGAAGCTCCACTACCTTTTGCTGCGGAGTTCGGGTATTCTTCATTCCCTTTATCACGATATTATAAAGATTCTTTGAACGGTCGGCATGCGGATAGTAGTTATTCAAGCTGGTTGCCACAGCGGCAAAACATTTCACATCATCTTTATTGTTCAACGGGTCGAATATCAGATAATTATTCAGCTTCTGGAACAAAGCAAAATAAGCGGCAGCCGTATTGGGAGCAGCAAAAATATAATTTATCTTCACTTCATCCTTATAGTTCTTCATCAATGTAGCAAGGCTGTCTTCAAACACATCCGCACCCATCTTATGCGCCTGCATGCTCTGAATCAACGCATTCACATTGGTTTGCAACTGCATTTGTTTCATGGTAAGTTCTTTTATCTTCGCACTGTTGGCCGATCCCTCTACGGTATAAGCCGTAGAAAAATCCGTATACGGTGCATTCAATCGAACTGTTTCCGTAGAATCTATGGAAAAGTTGATCACCTTGTCATCCACCCGCAAACGATAAAATTCCGGAGATACCGGGCGCGTCTGCTTGAAAGCAAACGTACCGTTACCTTTCAACTTGACAGAATCCAAAGGAACAATACCTTCCAAAGCCGAAGCTTCCAGATAAAGCGTCTTGCCGTCAGCACCGGATATTTCGCCTTCCACTTTAAATTTCGGTTCGGAATCACATGCGCTCAGGCCCAGAGCAGCCAACGCTACAAAAAGAATCTTTTTCATATTTCGTGTATTTTTCTAAAAAGAACGTGCAAATATACTCCTTTTCACGGTTAGTCAAAGCATTTTCCCGCTTCTTACACTTATAAAAGTGCAAAAAACAGCTAAATACAAACTTTTTATCTCATTCCCACCGCATTACACGAATAAAATATGTATCTTTGCGGGAATTTTGAAAGAAAATAGATATAAAACATTTTTTATGATTAACCCAATTGTTAAGACGATCGAGCTTCCTGATGGCAGAACCATCACGCTCGAAACGGGAAAGCTGGCAAAACACATGCTTCTAGCTACTGTTTGTGCCGCCAAGGACGCAGTTCCCGGAACAGATTTCATGCCGTTACAGGTAGAGTACAAAGAAAAATTCTCCGCATTCGGACGTTTCCCCGGAGGTTTTACAAAACGCGAAGGTCGCGCTTCCGATTATGAAATCCTTACTTGCCGCCTCGTAGACCGTGCTCTCCGCCCTTTATTCCCCGACAATTTTCATGCAGAGGTATATGTAAACATCATCCTCTTCTCAGCAGACGGCGTTGACATGCCGGACGCATTGGCAGGACTTGCAGCTTCTGCCGCCCTCGCAGTTTCAGATATTCCTTTCAACGGACCGATTTCCGAAGTACGTGTAGCGCGTATCAACGGTGAATTCGTTATCAACCCTACTTTCGAGCAACTGGAGAAAGCCGATATGGACCTTATGGTAGGCGCCACTTATGAGAACATCATGATGGTAGAGGGTGAAATGGACGAAGTGTCCGAAAAAGATTTGCTGGAAGCCATGAAAGCCGCTCACGAAGCGATCAAGATACAATGTAAAGCCCAGATGGAGTTGGCAGAAGAGGTCGGTTCTACCGTAAAACGCGAATACTGCCACGAAGTAAACGACGAAGAGCTCCGCAAGGCTGTTCACGACGCTTGCTATGACAAGGCTTATGCAATCGCCGCTTCCGGCAATAAGAACAAGCACGAACGCATGGATGCTTTCGATGCCATCCGCGAAGAATTCAAAGCGCAGTTCAGCGAAGAAGAGCTGGAAGAAAAAGCTCCGCTTATCGACCGTTACTATCACGATGTTGAGAAAGAGGCCATGCGCCGTTCTATTCTGGACGAAGGCAAACGTCTCGACGGACGTAAGACTACCGAAATCCGTCCTATCTGGTGTGAAATCGGTTATCTGCCCGGCCCTCACGGCTCCGCCATCTTCACGCGTGGTGAAACCCAGTCTTTGTCTACCGTTACTTTAGGAACAAAACTGGACGAAAAGATCATCGACGACGTTTTGGAACACGGAAAAGAACGTTTCTTGTTGCACTACAACTTCCCGCCGTTCTCTACGGGTGAAGCTAAAGCACAGCGTGGCGTAGGCCGTCGCGAAATCGGTCACGGTCACCTTGCATGGCGTGCATTGAAAGGACAAATTCCTGCCGACTATCCGTACGTAGTACGTGTTGTATCCGATATTCTCGAATCAAACGGTTCTTCTTCCATGGCTACCGTATGTGCCGGAACATTGGCTCTGATGGATGCCGGTGTAAAAATCAAGAAACCCGTATCCGGTATCGCGATGGGATTGATTAAGAACGCAGGCGAAGAAAAATATGCCGTACTGTCCGACATCCTCGGTGATGAAGACCACCTTGGCGATATGGACTTCAAGGTAACCGGTACAAAAGATGGTATCACTGCTACCCAGATGGATATCAAGGTAGACGGTCTGTCTTATGAAATCCTTGAAAAGGCATTGCTGCAGGCTAAAGAAGGACGCGAATACATTCTGAGCAAAATCACCGAATGTATCGCGGAACCGCATGACGACCTGAAACCGCATGCTCCCCGCATCGAAACCATGACTATTCCTAAAGAATTCATCGGCGCTGTAATCGGCCCGGGCGGAAAGATTATCCAAGGAATGCAGGAAGAGACCGGCGCAACGATCACCATTGAAGAAATAGACAACATCGGTAGAATTGAAATTGCCGGAACCAACAAGAAATCCATTGACGACGCAATGCGTATCATCAAGGGTATCGTAGCCGTACCGGAAGTAGGCGAAGTCTACAAAGGTAAAGTACGTTCCATCATGCCTTACGGTGCATTCGTTGAGTTCTTGCCGGGTAAAGACGGTTTACTCCACATTTCCGAAATTGACTGGAAACGTTTGGAAACGGTAGAAGAAGCCGGAATCAAGGAAGGTGACGAAATCGACGTGAAGTTACTCGACATCGATCCGAAAACCGGTAAATTCAAACTGTCCCGCAAAGTATTGCTTCCAAGACCGGAAAGACAAGAAAGACCGGAAAAGAAAGAAAAATAATCCTTATATAATAAGGATATATAAGCCCGACAGCCTGCTGTCGGGCTTTCTTTTTATCCCCTCACACAACGGAAGTCAAAAAAACAACAAACATTGTTTGCATATTACGAAAAGATTGCGTTGTTTTGTCATACGAAACCTTAAATCGTACGAAAAAACCCCAAACCGAATGTCCGATCTTACCAGATTACATGCAATGGACCTTTTCTCGCGTTTTTTCCAAGAGAACCAAGAAAAGTTCCTGACTTTTGCTTACTCCTATCTCAGAGATAAAGCGGAAGCCGAAGATGTGTTAATGGAATCCATGATTGCTTTATGGGAGAACCGCGACCGCTGGGAAGAAGGCAGTAACCTACACGCCTTGTTACTGACCATTATCAAGAATAAATCCCTCAATCTTTTAGAACACAAACAGATACGGCTGCGGGCGGAAGAAGACATCGACAGCCACAGCCGGCGGGAGTTGGATTTACGTATATCGACCCTGAAAGCCTGCGAACCCGAACAGATATTCAACACCGAAATACAGCACATCGTCCATAAGGCATTAGAGCAGATGCCTCAGCAAAGCCGTACCATTTTCATGCTAAGCCGTTACCAGAATCTCCCCAACAAGCAAATCGCAGAGCAGTTGAACATCTCGCTGAAAACCGTAGAGGCGCATATCACCAAAGCCCTACGCATACTGCGATTAGAGCTGAAAGATTACCTGGCTTCCATACTCCTCTAAACATTAAAATCACTTTTATTCAAAAAAGTCCCATATTTCGATAGGGTTGTCCACATCTCATCGGTTATATATACAGAAGGGCCCTGAAAGCTCTCCTTTTAACCAAGCGACTTTTTATGATGAATCAGGAATTACTATATAAATATTTTAAAGGAACAGCCTCCATTGAAGAGGAAAAGCAGATTCTGGATTGGGTTGAAGCCTCCGAAGAAAACCGGGAGGCCTACCTGAAAGAACGTATGCTGTTCGACGTATCCCTATTCTCCACAAAGCAAGACAGCAAGAAAAAACCGATGCGCCTCATGCCGATGCTCCGCTGGACGGCACGTATCGCGGCAGCTATCGTCATTGCCGTATCCGGTTACTATATGACCACAGATTATATATATAATAAGAATGCACAACCTCAAACCATTACCGTTCCTGCCGGACAACGCGCCCAAATCACGCTTGCCGACGGCACACGCGTATGGTTGAACGCCCAATCAACACTTACCTACGCCTCCAACTTCGGCCGCAAAGAACGCAACGTAGAACTGGACGGCGAAGCCTATTTCGAGGTTACCAAAAACAAGAAATTACCATTCTACGTACATACGGAGATGAATAAGGTAAGAGTAGTCGGCACCTGCTTCAACGTCTGCGCATACAAAGGCAGCAAAGAGTTCGAGACAACACTGGTAGAGGGTATCGTAGATATTTATCCAAGCTGCAATGACCAGGTAATCACCCGCCTGCACAAAGACGAGTTCTTCGCCAACTATGACGGACGCTGCAAGAAAACGATTCTCCCCTCATACGAGTATCTCCGCTGGAAAGAAGGATTGTATTGTTTCGACGACGTCCCGTTCAGCGGCATTTTAGATAAACTCGAGAAATACTACAATGTAAAGATAAGCGTTACCAGCCCCAGACTACTGACCCACGAAGGGCTGACCGGCAAATTCAGGGAGCAGGACGGCATCGAACACATCTTGCGAACCATCTCCAAAGAACATCCGTTCAAGTTCAGCATCAATGAAGCGAAAGACTCGATAATCATATATGAATAAATAAGAACCTTTAAATTTAGTACTAACCCCTTAAAACCAAATAGTATGAAACCATAGCAGAAACAGTCTGAAAATTCACTTCCCCCTTTTTTGATAAAAAAAGATCGGAAAGTACCCCCATACTTTCCGATCCGAAACAGTCAAAAATCGACCTTAATCAATTTATTAACTTAACACAGTGACAAAGATATGAGGGCTTTTTTGTCCAAAAAGTTTCGAAATTAAGCAATTATTGCGTACTATGAAGATCACACTATTCCTTCTCCTGTTTGTAACATTCCAAGCATACTGCGGGAATAGTTACTCTCAGAATGCCAAAGTCAGTATCCCCAATTCCCAACTGAGAGTGGGTCAGGTGCTTTCCAAAATCGAATCTCAAACAGAGTATTTGTTTGTGTATAACAAGAAAAGCGTAGATGTACGCCGCACTGTTAACGTGGAAGCTGAAAACAAATCGGTAGCCGAACTGTTGGACGAAGTTTTTGCCGGAACCAACATCAGATATGTAATGGAAGGCAAGAACATCGTTCTGACCAAGAAAGGCGAAAATATTGAAAGCGTTGCCGGTGTACAACAAGAAAGAGTCACCGTAAAAGGTGTTGTCACCGACTCCAAAGGCGAACCTATTATCGGTGCCAACGTATTGGAGAAGGGAACGACCAACGGCATCATTACCAATCTGGACGGTGAATTCACCCTCAACGCACCTGCCAATGCCACTTTGGTCATTTCCTATATCGGCTATGAGCCTATAAACGTTGCGCTTAACGGCCGTACATCGCTGAAAATCCAAATGAAAGAAGAAGCTCTGGCTCTGGAAACCGTTGTCGTAACAGCCATGGGCATCAAGAAAAAAGAAGCCTCTCTTACCTACTCCACCCAACAGGTAGGCGGCGACGAACTGACGCGCGCCAAAGACCCCAATATGATTAACGCCCTTGCCGGCAAAACAGCAGGCGTATCCATCACCCGCAACTCCTCCGGTTTGGGCGGTTCCGCCAAAGTTTCCATCCGCGGTATCCGTTCCGCCAATGCCGACGGCAACAACCAACCGCTATACGTCATCGACGGCGTACCTATGCTGAACAACGTGGCCGAACAGGCATTCTCCGCCATGGGCGGCAACAACGATGCCGGTAACCGCGACTCCGGCGACGGCATCTCCAACTTGAATCCGGACGACATTGAAAGCATGAGTATTCTGAAAGGCGCTTCCGCAGCAGCTCTCTACGGCTCTCAGGCCGCCAACGGCGTAATCCTGATTACCACCAAGAAAGGGAAAGCCGGTATGCAACGCATCGTATTCAACTCCAACCTGACCGTAGACCATGCCATTTGCCTACCCGAATTCCAAGACAGATACGGCGCAAGCGGCGCCACAAGCTGGGGCACGGTTCCGGAAAATGCAAACTCAAAACCCATAAAGGCTTACGACAACGTTGGCGACTATTTCAGTAACGGAGTTACCGCCACCAACTCGCTGTCTGTCATGACAGGTAAGGAAAAAATGCAGACCTACTTCTCTTACGCCAATACCACCGCAAAAGGTATCGTCGACGTAAACAAACTGCAAAAACATAATATCACGTTCCGGGAAACAGCCTCCTTATTCAACGACCGCCTGACATTGGATGCCAACGTCAACCTGATGACCCAGAAAATCAAGAACCGCCCCACTTCCGGCGGATATTACATGAACCCGTTGGTAGGTCTGTACACTTTCCCGCGCGGCGAAGACCTCGGAGTTTATCGCAACGACAACGGTTTTGAAAAGTACGATGAAAACCGGGCCATGCCTTTGCAAAACTGGTACACAGACATCAGCGGCTTCACCCAGAACCCCTACTGGCTGACAAACAGAGTAACCAGCACCGACAAGCGTTTCCGTACATTGGCTTCTTTAAGCGCCAACCTGAAAATAACCGACTGGTTCAGCGTCCAGGCACGCGGTAACGTAGACTATATCAACGACAATTACGACCAGAAGATGTATGCCGGTACGGCAGCCGACGTAGCGCACCAAAACGGCCGTTACATCAAAATGAACCGTCAGGACTTCATGATTTACGGCGACTTCATGGCTATGTTCAACAAAACATGGAACGATTGGGCATTGAACGCGGCCGTAGGCAGCAGCATCAACACTACCAAGGTCAACTCCTTGAGCCTCGACTCCGGTAAATCGGGATTGTACAAAGCCAATGTCTTTACGGTTCCCAACATGAACCTCAGCGGTGCGGGCACTTCATTCATTGACGAGACCGCCGACCAAAGACGTACCATCCAATCCATATTCGCCACCGCGCAAATCGGCTGGAAAGAAAGCGTTTATCTGGATGTTACCGCACGTAACGACTGGTCTTCCACACTTGCCAACACCAAGAGCGAAAACTCCGGTTTCTTCTATCCCTCGGTAGGTCTTTCATGGATTCTCAACAAGACGCTCGACCTGCCGGAATGGATCAGCTTCGGCAAGGTACGCGCTTCATGGGCGCAGGTAGGTAACGACCTTCCCATCGGCATCACCAGCCCCGCACAGACTATCACGGCAGGTGGCGTAGTGAAACCCATCGACTATTACTTTGCAGAAGACCTGAAACCGGAAATCAGCAATTCCATCGAAGTAGGTACCGAATGGAAGTTCTTCAACAGCCGTCTGGATTTCGACTTCACGTTCTACCGTACCGACACCAAGAACCAGTTGATTCGCGTAAACACTACCGCCGAAAAGCGCCCTTACCGTTGGATTAACGCAGGTAAGATACGTAATACGGGCGTTGAAATCACGTTGGGAGCCACTCCGTTGATGAACGATAATTTCCGTTGGAAAACCCAGTTCAACTTCGCTACCAACAAGAACGAGATTGTTTCCTTGGGCGGCACTCCCAACTTCCAATACGCTTCGGGCAATGTAAGCATGCCTTATAAGATGATGGTTGTAGAAGGCGGTTCGCTGGGCGACATCTACGGCAACGTATTCGTACGCGACGCAAACGGCAAAATCCTGCTGGAACCTGCAACGGACAAAGACGGCAACCCCAACGCAAAAGCCGGCTTGCCCCAGGTAACTACCGACAAAGCCGCCAAAATCGGTAACTTCAATCCCGACTGGACACTGGGCTGGAGCAACACCGTAACCTACAAAGGCTTCTCCCTCTACTTCCTGATTGACGCACGCGTAGGCGGTGACGTTATCTCGCTGACACAAGCCGGACTGGACTATGCAGGTGTAAGCAAAGCTACCGGCGATGCCCGCAACGCAGGTTACTATATGCTCGAAGGACAAAAGATTGACAACGTGCAGAAATTCTATCAAATGGTAGGCGACCGCGGTAACGGTACCACGGAATTCTACCGCTACGACGGAACGAACATTCGTTTGCGCGAAATCTCATTAGGCTATTCCTTCCCGCAACAGATACTCGAAAGGACAGGCTTCATCAAGGGTGTAGACCTCTCACTGGTAGCCCGCAACCTGTTCTTCATCTACAAAGACGCCCCGTTCGATCCGGATGCGACAATGTCGGTAGGCAATGATAACCAAGGCTTGGACACCTTCGGCATGCCTTCAACGAGAAACATTGGATTCAACATTAAATTTACCTTCTAAATACCCGAACAATATGAATAAGATAAAATATACAACCGCACTACTCCTCGGCGGACTCCTGAGTTTTTCATCTTGTACCGATAACTTTGCCGATTTCAACAGCACCGAAGGAGCCTATACAGACGAATTGCAGAAATACGATAACCAGACCAACCTCGTACCTTTCTCCACCATTCAGAAAGGCATCATCTATCAAACGGGTGTGGACGGCACCGACTGGCAATACCAAATCGTACAGAACCTGGTGGCCGATATGTTCTGCGGATATTTCCACGACATGACGGGCTCGTTCAACGCCAACAACTCCACCTACAATCTGAACAACGGCTGGACCAGCGCCATGTGGGTGTATACTTACGGATATGTCATGCCTTCCATCGCCGACGCGGAAGCATTGAATACAGAAAAGGAATGGCCTCTTTACCATGCCATTACCAAGATTCTGAAAGTAGCCACCCTTCATCGCGTAAGCGACTATTATGGCCCCATCCTTTACGACGGGTTCGGAACAGCCGACCAGAAGCCGCAGTCGCAGGAAGAAGTCTACAAACGTTTCTTTGAGGATTTGGGCACAGCCGTGAATATACTGAAAGATTACAAAGGCGGCATATCCTTTGAAAGCGCCGACTTCATGATGCCGGAAGGCAAACGCACTCCCGCGCAATGGCTGAAATTCGCCAACTCCCTCCGCTTACGTCTGGCCATGCGCGTGTCTAACGCAGCTCCCGAACTGGCCGAGGAACAAGCCAAGGCAGCTTTGGATGCAGCCAACGGCGGCGTACTGGAAACCGCCAACGAAACGGTAGGCGAATACGGCATCCGTAACCCGCTGGGTGGTGTTGCCGGCTGGAGCGAGGTATACATGAACGCAAACCTGGAGTCTTTCTTAAAAGGTTATAACGACCCTCGTCTCAAATCATACTTCAATCCCGCGCAAGACGGCAGAGACAAAGACGGCAACATTATCAAGGAAGTGGCCGGCGTGAAACAGCTCGGCAGCATCGAAGGCGACTATAAAGGTGTCCGCCAGGGAACAGGCGTAGCCGACAACCGCTACTCCACACACTCTCAAACCACCATTACCACCGGCAGTAAAATCATTGTCATGAGTGCGGCCGAAGTATGGTTCCTGCGTGCAGAAGCAGCTTTAAGAGGCTACACTTCCGAGGACGTGGAGAACTGCTACAAGCAGGGTATCACCGTATCCTTCTCGCAATGGGATGCCAACGGCGTAAGCGACTATCTGGAAAGCGAAGAAACTCCGGCGGCTTATGTAGACGCATTCGATAAGAAATTCGATGCGGACGCACCGACAAGCATTACTCCGAAATGGGATGAAAGCGCCACACCGGAACAAAAACTGGAGAGAATCATCACCCAAAAGTGGCTGGCTCTCTATCCGGAAGGTTGCGAAGCATGGGCGGAACAACGCCGTACCGGCTATCCCCAGCTCATCAAGGTCGCAGTGAACAACAGCGGCAACACCATCAGCACCGACGATATGATTCGCCGCGTATTCTTCAACCAAGACTACAAAACGGACAACAAAGCGTTGTATGACGCTTTAGTAGGCAAGCTGGGCGGTGCAGACAATGGCGGCACACGTCTTTGGTGGGATACCGGACGGAATAACTTTTAAATGATACAAAGATATATTTTTTAATCAGTGGTGTTTTCCGTATTAGTTATTACGGGAAAAAGGTTGTAAGGAGCAGAGTCGGGGGGCTTTGCTCCTTCTTTTTATAGGGTAGGCAGAAAGCGGCGGGCAGAAAGCAGGAAGCTTCTTTGCCCAAGTACGGGGGATGACGCGGATAAGCCCGCGGGTTTCGGGATGTACCCACGGTTGGTATCTCTCATACCAACCAATGGTACGACGTGTACCTAAGGTTGGTACGGCAAGTACCACGGCTTGGTACAAGACGTACCAAGAGATGGTACAAACCTGGTACACGTATCTTATTGATTGTAAGCGCTATGAGAGATTACTTATATTCCTGTACCGGAAGCTCTCCCCTCAATGCTCCAAGCGCGTTCAGCGCCAATGCTTCCATTTCATCCTCACCCGGATAGACGTGCACCGGAGCAAGGAACGAGATGCGCTCTTTCAGACGGGAAATGATATAATCGGAATGTGCCATGCCGCCTGTCAGCAGAATGGCATCTATCCGGCCGTACAGCACAACGGAAGCCGCACCGATGCTTTTGGCTATCTGGTAAATCATGGCATCCAGCACCGATTCGGCATGTTTGTCCCCTTCCTCTATCCGGCGGACAATGGCGGGAACATCGGTCGTGCCCAGATGGGCTGTCAGTCCGGCACGGCCGGAGATGCGCTTTTTGAGTTCGTCTTTTGTGTAGCGGCCGGAACAGCAGAGGTCTATCAACTGCCCGGCAGGGAGCGTACCGGCACGTTCCGGCGAGAACGGGCCTTCACCGTCGAGCGCGTTGTTTACGTCGACAGCCTTGCCATGATGATGAACGCCAACGGATATGCCGCCGCCCAAATGGCAGACAATCAGGTCGAGTTCTTCGTAGCGCGTATCATGCTCGGCGGCATAGCGGCGGGCAATGGCACGCTGGTTCAGCGCATGCCAGATGGTGATGCGGGGCATAAGGGGAGAACCTGTGATGCGGGCTATCTCGTCCAGCTCGTCCACAACGCCGGGGTCGGCAATGAAGGCACGGCAGCCGGGGAGTAGCGCGGCAAGCTCGGAAGCTATGAGGCATCCCAAGTTGCAGGCGTGGGTGCGCATGGCATGAAGAATATCGTCCAGCATGGCATCATTCACCTCGTATACGCCGCCCGGTATGGGTTTCAGCAGTCCGCCGCGCCCCACTATGGCGTCAAACTCAAAAGGGATATTATTGGCTTCCAACTCTTTCAGTACCAAATTCTTGCGGAATTCAAACTGGTCGATGATATGGGAGAACGAGGACAATTCGTCTACCGTATGACGGATGTTACGCACCAGGCGGGGCACGTCGTTCTCGTATACGGCAATCTTTGTCGAAGTGGAGCCGGGGTTGATGACGAGTAGATTCATCGATGCGGGTATTATTTACGATTTACTATTTGACAGTCGCGAGGTATCATTTGCCGTTTCCGAGCCGCAACTGGTCAGGCATGCCATGGCGATACTGTAATATTTGGACAAGCCGGAGTCGCTGCGCGAAGGTAACACAACGGGGCAGACGGGGCCTTGAAGCAATCCCGCCATATCGGCATGGGAGAAGAGGGAGACGGCTTTATAAAAGGCATTGCCCGATTCGATGTTCGGGAAAATCAAGACATCGGCCTCACCGTTGATGGGGGATACGATACCTTTGATGTCGCCGCTCGTCTTTTCGCAGGAAGTCTTTACATCCAGCGGGCCGTCGATAATGACATTTCCGAACTCGCCCGCCTCGGCAAGTTCTACGATATTAACGTAATCCAACGAATGGGGAAACTTGGCGCTCACCTTTTCCGTGCAATGGATAAGCGCGATGCGCGGCTGCCCGATACCGAAATGGCGGCAGGTATGGATGGCATACCAAATCATCTCTATGCGCTGTTGCAGGGTAGGCCGGGGGATGACAGCGGCATCCGAGAAGAACAGCAGTTTATCATAGGTGGGAATCTGCATGACGGCCAGATGCGTCAGTATCCTGCCTTTGGGCAGCAGCCCTTTCTCCTTGTCGAGAATGGCACGGAGCAGATTATCCGTATTGATGATACCTTTCATCAGAATATCCGCACCGCCCTCGCGCACGATGCGGACAGCCTCGCGCGCCGCCTCGTCTTTATCTTCGATATGCAGTGTCTGCACGTATTCGGGATATTTCTTCAAAGTAGGGTATTTCTCCAAGATGGCCGAATCGCCAATCATCAGAAACTCCGCAATGCCTTCATCCAAAGCGCGGGCGATAGCATATTCAGTATTGGGGTCATTGGCACAAACTACGGCAATGCGCTTCCTTTTATTTAGGGTTTTCAGATGAGAAGTCAACTGATCAAAGTTCCGAATCGGTTCCATAACGTTAGTTTTTTAGCAAATATCTAAAAAAATGCCGAGAAAATAAACGTTACACCTTATTTTATTTTCTATGTTTTATATCATTTTGACAGATTCACCACAGAGGGCAGCCTGAAAAAGCATGCCATGTTACAAGCCGAAACAGGCCGTGATTTACCGCAACACCCCTAAAGAAATAAAAAAACTCCGTGAAACGCTGTGCCCTCTGTGGTGAATTATGTACTTTTGTCACAAATACAGAGAGATATACAATATGAACAGCCTTATTTTTCCGCCATACGTGCACGAGGGCGACCGGGTGATTATTCTCTCCCCTTCCAGCAAGATTGACAAGTCCTTCCTGAAAGGAGCCAAAAAGCGGCTGAAGTCGTGGGGACTGGACGTGGTCGTCGCCAAACATGCAGGCAGCGCGCACGGCACTTACGCAGGAAGCATACAGCAACGCTTGAAAGACCTGCAAGAAGCCATGGACGACGAGAAAGCCAAAGTTATCCTTTGCAGTCGCGGCGGATACGGCGCTGTGCATCTGGTGGGACAGCTTGACTTTACCAAGTTCCGCCAACATCCCAAATGGCTTATCGGTTTCAGTGATATCACCGCCCTGCACAATGTGCTCCAGCAAAACGGCTTCGCTTCGCTGCACGCTCCCATGGCGCGGCATCTCACCGTGGAGCCGGAAGACGACTTTTGTACCCAGGCCTTGAAAGACATCCTGTTCGGCAATAAACTGCAAGAAGAAACCTCGTTCGGCTATACCTGCCCGGCACATAAGCTCAATCACAAAGGCGAGGGTACGGGCATCCTCCGGGGCGGCAACATATCCGTGTTCTACGGACTGCGCGGCACGCCCTACGATATTCCGGCAGAAGGTACGGTGCTCTTCATTGAGGACATAGGCGAGCGTCCCCATGCGGTGGAACGCATGATGTACAATCTGAAACTGGGCGGCGTACTCGAAAAGCTGTCCGGGCTCGTCATCGGGCAATTCACCGAATACGAGGAGAACATGTCTTTAGGCAAAGACCTGTACGGCGCGTTGGCCGATTTGGTCAAAGAATACGATTACCCCATATGTTTCGGCTTTCCGGTGGGGCACGTCACGATGAACGTACCGATGATTAACGGTGCGCGGGTCACGCTGGAAGTCGGAAAGAAAGAAGTGAAACTAAGTTTTAATACCCACAAAGAATGAAACGGAATTATACAATCATCCCCCTATCCCTACTGCTGCTCATAGCAATGGTAGCGTGCAGCAATAAAAGCAAAGGTACTACGGACAGTGAGGAAAAACAACCCGGGAGTACGGTCAGCGTGCCCCAATTCGATGCGGACAGCGCTTACCGGTATGTCAAGGCGCAAGTGGACTTCGGGCCTCGCGTACCCAATACCGCGGCGCATAAAGCCTGCGGGGAGTATCTCGCAAAGAAGCTGGAACAGTTCGGCGCCACGGTATACAACCAGCAAGCGGATTTAATCGCCTACGACGGCACTCTGCTGAAAGCACGCAATATCATCGGCAGCTACAAGCCCGAAACAAAGAAACGCATCGTGCTTCTCTCTCATTGGGACAGCCGTCCCTGGGCGGATGCCGACCCTGATGAAACGAAACGGCATACACCCATTCTCGGCGCCAACGACGGGGCAAGCGGTGTAGGCGTACTGCTCGAAATTGCCCGCCAACTCCATAAGCAACTGCCGGAACTGGGTATTGACATCGTATTGGTGGACGCCGAAGACTACGGGCCTCACCAATCCTATACGGGTAATCATAAAGAGGAATACTGGGGGCTCGGCTCGCAATACTGGGCGCAGAACCCTCACGTGCAGGGATACAACGCACGTTTCGGCATTCTTCTGGACATGGTGGGCGCCAAAGACGCCACTTTCTTCTACGAAAGATATTCCGAGGAATTTGCCAAAGACATCAACCGGAAAGTATGGAACGCCGCCAACAACTTAGGCTACGGCCGTTATTTCGTAAAAGAAAAAGGGAGTACCGTAACGGACGACCACCTTTTTGTATACCGGAATGCACGGATTCCTACCATCGACATCATTCAATACAGCGAGGAAACCGGATTCTACGAGAACTGGCATACCCTGAAGGATGATATGGACGGCATCGACCGCAACACCCTGAAGGCAGTAGGCCAAACGGTGATGGAAGTTATCTACAAAGAGAAATAAATACTAAAGATAAATTATTATGAGTATCAACGAAGTACAAGATGAAGTAATCGCCGAATTCAACGATTTCGACGATTGGATGGATCGCTACCAACTCCTCATCGACTTAGGAAACGAACAGGAACCGCTGGACGACAAATATAAGACGGAACAAAATCTGATTGAAGGTTGCCAAAGCCGTGTGTGGCTGCAAGCGGACGAGGAAAACGGTAAAATCGTTTTCCAGGCGGAAAGCGACGCTTTAATCGTGAAAGGGATTATTTCACTGCTCATCAAAGTGCTCTCCGGACATACACCGGACGAGATTCTGAATGCCGACCTTTACTTTATAGATAAGATAGGATTGAAGGAGCACCTTTCTCCTACACGCAGCAACGGATTGCTCTCCATGGTGAAGCAGATGCGGATGTATGCGTTGGCATTCAAGGCAAAAGGAACGAATGCCTGAGTAGCGTGTAGTTCCGGACGGAAGAACAAAAGAACGTTTACTGTTTGTTTTTCAGGGAAGGATTACACGGATTTCACAGATTTACTTTATCCTTTTTCCGTGAAATCCGTGTAATCCTTCCCTGAAAGAAATCATCAAGTGCATTTTGACACAACCTCTATATAAATACCGCTTTACTTTTCTTCTCCCTCCACATATTCCAGTATATCTCCCGGCTGGCAATCCAGTACCTTACAGATAGCTTCTAACGTAGAAAAGCGAATAGCCTTCGCCTTACCAGTTTTCAGAATAGAAAGATTTGCCGGCGTAATATCAATCTTCTCCGCCAACTCCCCCAAAGATATTTTCCTTCGGGCCATCATTATGTCAAGGTTTACTATAATCATTATCTTTTTCTCAATATTCCGTTAAATCGTCAAGTCCTGTTCCTCTTTCATCTTCAACCCGATAGCGAATACCTCGGCTACAATCAGAGTGGAAATTCCCAATACCAGGGTAGTGGTATTCACCATATCCGAAAGGTCCAGTTCATAACCGCGGACGGAGAATACCTTTTCTACGCTTCTGAAAGTAAGATACGCCGGAAGAAGCGCCGTACAAAAACTGATAATCAGTGTCGTCCCCAACAGACGCAGACGGCGGACGTTCTTCCAGTTGAAGATATCGGACTTATTGATGGAAATCACCAAACGGACAAAAAGGACGATGGCCCATATACATATAGCCATGTGAAGCAGATTCAGTAAAGAAAAGGCCGCCTGCTCCATAGTCGCGGACTTCGTATCGACGCTGACCATCATCGAATTGAAAGACACCGGCACATACTCGCCGCTCTTCTCATTATAAACGGAATCCTGGAAAAGGCCGTTATTACCTACTTTGGAAAGGTGCTCCGGCAGCAGACTGATATACTTCATATTTATCAGTTCTTTCTTGTTTTCGGCAGAAACAGCGTTTTCGGTGCCGGCTTCTACCCCGGCTTTTACTCCCACAATGAAATAGTAACCGGTTTCAAGAACCGAATAACCCAGTACGAGCACTACAATTATACAAAGAATGTTCAGTCTTCTTTTCATACTTTAAGCGTATTAGAATCCGGAGAACGATAAGCATTCATCACTTTATAAGAAACGGCAAGTAACGCCACCGCTACCGCCAGACATATCCAATACGTCGGTTCTCCCAACAAATCGGACGTATACTCCACATCCGGATAATGCAAACTGAGGAATACCGACAGGCTGTTGTTCAGGATATGTATCAGAATTCCGGGAACGAGGCTGCCCGTTTTATAATAAAGCCAGGCAAACAAGACACCCGACAATACAGCGCCCACCACCTGTGCCGGATTAATATGGAAAATTCCGAAAATAAGGGCGGAAAGGATAATAGCCTTCACCGGACTGTACTTTTGCAACAACACTTTGGTAATCGCCCCGCGAAACAGCATCTCCTCTAAAACAGGCCCTAACACCGAGATACAGATAATACCCAGCCAGCCCGATTGCAGCACATCGAATGTAGCTCCCATCCAATCAGGCAGGAAAGACAGTTTGGACATCACAAAGTCTATCAGGAAAATAGTGGCAAGACCTATAACGACGCTCCATCCCAGATAAGCGACCGACACCGGAGACCATATCCTTTTATCTCCCTTCAGATACCCCTTTCTCCACAGATAAGCTCCCATACCTACAAATCCCAGCAACATGCTTGGAGCCAAAGCCGCGGTACTCGTATCATCTATCGTACCGTTGACCGCGTAAGAATAAAGCATTGTGAAAGGCATCACCAACAATGCGGCCAGAATCTGCATCACAAAATAAATCAAAACCAGTTTTATCGCTGTTTTCATCGTTCTCTTCTTTTTTAAAAGCGTGTAAAGATACACATTTTCCCGTGAACTCGTCAAGCAGTGGTAACAACTCCCATTAATAACATCATCACCATAGACAGTGACAGTACCAGCAACGTAATACTCATAAAGGCTCTTTTCATAACCATGGACTTTTTATAATCAGTACTTATTCTTACCTCAAATTCTGTTTTTCAATAATAATTTATCGTTTTTCGATATGCAAATAAAGGAGCTTTTTCTGAAAAGACAAAAAGAAACAGTATCTTTTTATCGAAAAACGATAAAAAAGATATGTTTTTCAATAAATATGCAAGAAAATGCCCAATAACGGCAACGCAGAAAGCGGTGTTATGAAAGGATGGCGGTGATTTCCGCCTCGTCTTTATGGAGTTGCGCTATCAATTCGTCTATGGAATCGAACTTCAGCTCCGGGCGGGTACGGCGGACGAAAGACAGCCGCATAGGTTGATCGTAAATATCAGCGTCAAAATTGAAGATATGCACCTCGATGCTACGGTCTATGCCATTATTCAACGTCGGGCGGTAACCGATACTCAACATTCCCGTATGCTTCTTCTCACCGAGAAAGACATAAACGGCGTATACTCCGTCAGCCGGAACCAGTTTTTCAGAATCGTTGACACATAGATTGGCGGTCGGAAAGCCTATCTTGCGTCCGACGTGATAACCGTTCACAACCGTACCGTTCAAAAAGAAATGATACCCCAGGCAGTTTGCCGCTTCCGAAACGTTTCCTTCCAGCAAAAGACGGCGGACAGCCGAGGAACTGACCGTCATCGCGTCAGTTGAATAGGCCTGCGCCAATATCACTTCCATTCCCAGTTCCCGCCCGTAACGTACATAATCATCAAATCCCTCACTGCGATTATGCCCGAAACGGTGGTCATAACCGATTACCAAAGCCTGTACCTGATAGTCTTGCTTCAAGGCAGCCATAAATTGCTTGGCCGAAAGACGAGCCAAGTCAAGCGTAAAATCAAGCATGACGCAGTAATCCACGCCTGTACCGGCAAGCAGGGCAACTTTCTCATCGCAAGTAGTGAGCAGCTCGGGATGAAAACCGGGTTGCATGACCTTGCGGGGATGTACGGGAAAGGTAATGACCGACGAAGCGAGTCCACGTGCAGCCGCAGCCTTGCACACCTGTTCTATCAGAAACCGATGTCCCCGATGCACTCCGTCAAAAAAGCCGATGGTGGCTACACTGGGCAGGAGTTCTTTGCCGGATATTCTGGAACATAGCTGCATACTCACCTTATACGATTGGTTTATTTAAATAAATGCCCCCAGTCCTCACCGGCTTTCGGGGTGTAGGTGGAAATTCCCAATGACCGGGCAGTCAGACAATTGGCTTCCGAATCATCGATAAAGAAAGTTTCTTTCGGGTCTAAGCCCGCATCATCCAGCACTTTCCGGAAGATTTCCTCGTCGGGCTTTGCCATCTTCATCTCATAAGACAGGAAAATATGCTCGAAATAATCTTCTACGCGGAATGCCTTATAGGGAAAGGCGTGCTCACAAGACCACTCCCAATGGATTTCATTGGTATTGCTCAACAGGTATACCACATAATCCTTACGCAAGGCCAGTAACAAGTCCAGTTTATAGGTCGGTATGCTCACCAGAAAACTATTCCATGCGGCATCAATACGGGCATCGGCAACGTCTCTTCCTATCTTTTCCCGTATCACATTCCGAAAATCGGCACTGGAGATAAGGCCTTTCTCATATTGCTGGAAGAAATCCTGTTGATGATATATGTCGAGGGTATGCTCTACATCCTGCAATCCCAACTCTCTGAAGTTTTCCAAACAGCGTTGGCGGTCTAAATCAATCAGTACGCCGCCAAAGTCCACTATAAGGTTTTTAATTCCTTTTCTTTTCATCCTCTCATTTTTGCATTAGACGTCGGACAAGACGAATCCCTTCGCCCACCCATAATACCAAAGAAGTAGAAGCAATGATTATCACCCATGTCGTGAAATCAAGCGGCTCCGTACGGAATACCGCCCCGCCGAACTGTACGATGACAAACTGACCGCCCAAAATGGCAAGTACCACCAACTCCATACCGTAAGATTTGGACATTCCCTTAAAAGCGGAGTCCGATGTACCGAATACTCTCGCATTGAACAGGTTCCAGAATTGCAGCATGACGAAGAAAGTGAAAAAGACAGTCAAGCGCTGTACAGTCATACCTCCCTCTTCGTTATTAAACCAGAACAACATGCCCATAAGCAATACAAGGAAAGTAGTGCCCATACCGAGAATGTAATTTCTCATGGACCCGGTTATAATGAAATCGGTACTTTTGCGGGGTTTCTCTTTCATCACGCTTTCACTGGGCGGAATAGACGCCAAAGCCAAAGCGGCAAAGGTATCCATAATCAGGTTCACCCACAACATCTGCGTTACGGTCAACGGCAATTCGGTACCCACCAACGAGCCAAGCAATACGATGAACAATGCCACGAAGTTAATCGTCAGTTGGAATACGATGAAACGCTGTATATTCTTATATAATGAACGTCCCCACATTACGGCCGTACCGATACTGTTGAAAGAGTCGTCCAACAATGTGATATCGCTTGCTTCTTTGGCGACAGACGTTCCCGTTCCCATAGACAATCCCACCTGCGCATGGTTCAAGGCCGGAGCGTCATTGGTTCCGTCACCCGTCACGGCTACCACCGCACCTTTCTGTTGCAATAGCTGAACGAGACGTTGCTTATCGGTAGGACGGGCGCGCGACATAATCTTCAAATCCAACACCCGGTCGAGCGCTTCCTCGTCCGTCAGGTCTGCAAAGGCAGCACCCGTAATACGGTTGCGCTCCGTATCTTCCGGTTGCCATAAACCGATTTGCCGTGCGATTTCGGTTGCCGTACCCGGCGTATCTCCCGTTACTATCTTGACTCCGATACCTGCCGACTGGCACTTTGCGACCGCCGCAGGCACATCCGGGCGTATAGGGTCGCTGATAGCTACAACGCCGAGGAAAGACAAATCATTCTCTGCAACCAATGCCACACAGTCGGCCGGTTCCGTGTCGTCTACTATCTTATAGGCAAAACCGAGCGTACGCATCGCCATGTTCTGGTAGTTCAGCAACTGAGCCTCTACCGTAGAACGATATTCTACCGCATCCACCCGCTTACCGTCCAAAAGAACGTCCTTACATTTTCCCAATACGATTTCGGGAGCGCCCTTTACATAAAGTACTTTCTTCCCAATCAGAGGAGAGTGTACCAGTGTTGCCATAAACTTCCGTTCGGTAGAGAAAGTCAACTGGTCAAGTACCTTGACAGCCTCTCTCAACTCCAGATAATTACGTTTTTGGCTGTCGAGCCACAGAAGTAAAGCCACCTCGGTAGGATTCCCTACCCCCTTGGGCTTCTCACCCGGAGTTATCTCTTCCAGAAAAGCAGTGGAATTGGCGCTGATACCCTCTATTACCAGTTTGCTTAAATCATCTTCTCCTATTTCCCGCCCGTTCTTCAATCCGTAGAAATTCGGCTCGTACACCTGCATCAGGTTTTGTGTCAGCGTCCCCGTCTTGTCCGTACAGATAACGGTTATCGCCCCCATCGTTTCGCAAGCGTGCATCTTCCGCACCAGGTTATTGGTGGAAAGCATACGGCGCATATTCAGTGCCAGACTGAGCGTCACACTCATGGGCAGACCTTCGGGAACGGCAACAACAATCAACGTTACCGCCATCATAAAGTACTGCAAAGTAGCCTTCAGTGCGGGCAGCCATTGCTCAAAGGTATGGAATGAGGCAAAATCATACACCAGAACCACATCCTTTATAAAGAAGATGGCGAATGCAAGACCGGCTACCGAGAAACCGATTTTTCCTATGAGGTTGGCAAGTTTTGTAAGTTGGATATTCAACGGGGTAGGCTCGGTACTTTGTTCCGTACTCTGGCGAGCCACTTTTCCAATCTCCGTAGCATCGCCTACGGACTCCACGCGCATAACTCCATGCCCGTCGACTACCGTTGTACCGCGCAGCACACGATTGGAAGCATAAGTGGCTTCTTCATCGAAATCGGCTTCCACGGTAGTTTTGGTTATCACAGGCTCACCTGTAAGATTGGATTCGTTTACTTGCAGGGAAATGGCTTCCAGCAATTCACCGTCAGCAGGGATTTCCTCGCCGGTTTCCAGAATAATAACATCGCCGACCACCACATCCTTACGGGGAATTTCCTGTACGCGCCCGTTACGGATAACCTTTACCAGTGTTTCCTCGTTCACCGCATTCAGCAAATCGAACTTTTTATTGGCATCGTATTCAAAAAAGAAACCGATACCCGTAGCCAGCAAGATAGCAGCTATAATACCGATTGTTTCGGCATACTCGTTCTCTACTACGGAGATAATCAAAGAGAAGAAAGCGGCCACCAACAGTACTCTTACTACCGGGTCTTCAAACTTTTCTAGATAGAGTTTCCACAAAGACGGACGCTTCGGGGGTGTCAACAGGTTTACACCATGCTCGGTACGGCTCTTCCGTACTTCATCGTCGGTAAGTCCGACGTGATAAAAATCATCCTTTGTTGCAGTCATGCAAATCGTTAGGTTTAAATTGAATTGCAAAAATACAACAATAATTTGTATAGAGAATGTTATTAAATCTTTTTATAGGTTTTACAAATCCGGTGCTCCTTTTTTAATTATTCCGGCTTCCGCTCCCACCGGTCATCTCCATAAAGATGCGTTTTGGAGGTTGGGATAACAAATGCACTTTTTTTTACCTGAACGGTAAACAAAAAGGAGACTTCAATTGTTATTAAAGAAGAATTTTAAATAAAAGAAAGTTATGGAAAAGTACATCTGCACTATTTGCGAATACGTTTATGACCCGGAACTGGGAGATCCTGAAAACGGAATAGAACCGGGAACATCCTTTGAAGACCTTCCCGATGATTGGGTTTGCCCCTTGTGTGGAGTAGGCAAAGATGAATTTGAGAAAGCGTCCTAAGACGCTTTCTTTTCTTTTATATCACTGCTGGCTTCCACCACGTTGACAACGTAATCGCCCAGCTTTTCACATTCCGCAATGATATCCATATAATAGACACCCATCTGATAATCATATTCCTTGTTGTTGACGTCAAGGATATTCTGATTCTTCAACTGGTTGCGGTAATTGTTGATTTCATTTTCAAGGTTAAACGACTTGTTCACATCGATACCCTGATGTTCCGTACGTTCTACCACCACAATCATTTGTCCGAGAGCATCATCGGTCAGCTTCATCATAAAATGGATATGCTCGTATTGCTTCTCCGTAAATTCCAGATTCGCCTGACGCTTGCGATTGATAGTACGCGCCAAGTTGTAGCAACTGTCACCGATACTCTCTATCTCCGTCACCTCGCGCAGCATAGCCCGGATTTGCAACTTACTCTCAGAACTTAAACGGCCTTCCGACACCTGGTTCAGATAGTTGGCAATCTCCAGTTCCATACTGTCGCTGATATTCTCGTACTTCTCTATCCGGCTGAACAGTTTATTGAAATCATCATCTTTATCGGTATGCAGCAAGTCGCGCACCATGCCGAACATACGATGCGTACGTTCCGCAAACAGATGAATCTCCTTGCTCGCCTGCAAAATGGAAAGCTCGGCCGTAGAAAGCATACCACCCGTGATAAAGCGCAGGCGATATTCCTCGTCCTGCTCCTTCTGCGGGATAATGGCACAAACCGTACGCTCTATAAACTTCACGAACCATATCAATATCAACACATTGCAGATATTAAAACAAGTATGGAAAGCCGACAGCTTGAATGAAACGGCAACGGCGGGATCGTTAGTACCCATTACATTTTCCACAAACCAAGATACTCCTTGCGTAAAAGGCACAAACAAGCACAATACCCATATAACACCGAAGACATTGAACGCCAGATGCGCCAACGCAGCCCTCCTTGCCTGCGTATTGGCGGTAAGCGCCGCAAGATTGGCCGTTATGGTCGTACCGATATTCTCACCGAGCACAAGCGCCGCTCCCAATTCAAAACTAATCCAGCCATTGGCACACATAATAAGAGTTATCGCCATTGTCGCCGCGGAAGCCTGCACAATCATGGTCAATACCGTTCCTATCAAGACAAATAACAGAATGGACAGATATCCCATGTCCGTATAGTCCTGCACAAAAGCCAGCATATCCGGGTTATGGCTCAAGTCGGGGGCATTGGATTGCAGCAAAGAAAGCCCCATGAAAAGGAAAGAGAAGCCAAAGATAAACTCACCTATGGACTTGCGGGCGCTTTTTTGAGAAAACATAAGAGGAATGCCAAAGGCTAAAAGAGGAAGGGCAAAAGCAGCGATGTCGACCTTAAATCCCAATGCGGAGATAATCCAGGCCGTAACGGTAGTACCGATATTGGCACCCATGATAACACCGATAGATTGTGACAAGGTCAGCAGCCCGGCATTGACAAAACTCACTACCATGACGGTAGTTGCCGAGGAAGACTGGATGAGCGCCGTGATAAGCACACCTGTCAGAACGCCGGTCACCCGGTTGGTCGTCATAGCGGTTAAAATCTTCCGCAAGCGGTCGCCGGCGAATTTTTGAAGTCCCTCACTCATAATTTTCATCCCGTAGAGGAACAATGCCAATGAGCCAAGCAGCTTTAAAAAATCATAAAAAGAATATTCCATCTTTAATTAGTTAAAGTGTTTCGTTGTGCCATTTGTTATTATGTCTTATATTTAACGTATTAATCACCCCAAAAAAAGACATCATGAAACACATGTTACAAATTTGTTGCAAAAATAATAATATTTCTAAAGAATTCCCTATAGGAAGCTCACTTTTGGATATTTATTACGGTTTTAATCTTAATTTTCCTTATCCGGTAGTCAGCGCCAAAGTAAATAACCGTTCCGAAGGACTGAATTTCCGGGTATATAATAATAAAGACGTGGAATTTCTGGATGTACGGGATTCTTCCGGCATGCGTACGTATGTCCGCTCACTCTGCTTTATCCTATATAAGGCTGTCAGTGAATTATTTCCGGAAGGAAAGCTGTTTGTGGAACATCCCGTATCCAAAGGCTATTTCTGCAATCTCCGCATCGGACGGCCTATCGAGCTGGAAGACGTGTCGGCCATAAAGAAACGGATGCAGGAAATCATAGCCGAAGACATCCCTTTCCGCCGTACCGAATGCCATACCACCGAAGCCGTGCGGGTATTCAGCGAACGGGGAATGAACGACAAAGTAAAGCTGCTGGAAACATCCGGTTCCCTATATACCTATTATTATACGCTGGGAGATACGGTGGATTACTATTACGGTAACCTGTTACCCGGCACAGGCTTTATCAAACTGTTCGACATCGTAAAATATTACGACGGCCTCCTGCTGCGCATCCCGAACAAGGAAAACCCGACCGTATTGGAAGAAGTGGTAAAACAGGAAAAGATGCTCGATGTATTCAAAGAACACCTGCGTTGGAACTATATCATGGGATTAAGCAACGTAGGCGACTTCAACCTTGCCTGCGAAGAAGGGCATGCCACCGATTTGATTAATGTGGCCGAAGCCCTGCAAGAAAAGAAGATAGCCCAGATTGCCGATGAAATCTACCACCGGGGAGAAAACGGCAACCGCGTAAAGCTCGTACTGATCTCCGGTCCTTCCTCGTCCGGGAAAACGACCTTTAGCAAACGGCTCTCGGTACAGTTGATGACCAACGGCCTGCGCCCCTATCCCATCTCATTGGATAATTACTTCGTAGACCGCGAAGACACCCCACGCGATGAAAACGGCGATTACGATTACGAATCCCTTTACGCCCTCGACCTCGAGCTGTTCAACAACCAGTTGCAAGCCTTACTGAGGGGAGAAGAGGTGGAGCTTCCCCGATTCAACTTTACGCTGGGCAAAAAAGAATATAAAGGAGACAAACTGCGTATCGACGAGCATACCATTCTTATATTGGAAGGAATTCATGCCCTGAATCCGGAACTTACCCCGCAAATTCCCGCTGAAAGTAAATACAAGATTTACGTATCCGCACTGACAACCATCTCGCTGGACGACCACAACTGGATTCCCACAACGGACAACCGCTTGTTGCGCCGCATCATCCGCGACTTCAACTATCGGGGATATTCGGCTCAGGAAACCATCTCACGCTGGCCCAGCGTGCGTGCAGGCGAAGACAAATGGATATTCCCTTATCAAGAGAATGCCGATGTCATGTTCAACTCCGCCTTGTTATTCGAGTTTGCCGTACTGCGTTGCCATGCAGAGCCCATACTTACCGGCGTGCCGCGCAATTGTCCCGAATACGCCGAAGCCTACCGGCTCATGAAGTTCATCAAGTACTTCACACCGGTACAGGACAAGGAAATTCCACCGACATCCCTGCTCAGGGAGTTCTTGGGCGGCAGCAGTTTCAAGTACTAAGCCGGCTGCGAAAACAACCTTTTTAAATTTCCGCATACAATATAGCAAAGAAAGTTCTAACTTTGTATGCAAATAAAACAAACTCACCTATAATGAAAAGAATCATTACAATACTTTTGGCGGCATTTTTCTGCCTGTGTACCCAAACCTATGCGCAAAGCCGCGCCGATGAACTGATGAAACAAGCGCAAGAAAGCCTTGCCAAAAAAGAATATATCAAAGCCCGCTATCTCTTTCTTCAAGCCTACAATTCCTTTGCCTCGCAGGAAGAATATACGCAAGCGGTAGAATGCGGTGTCAATGCCAGCGCCCTCTATCATCGGGAAAACTATTATAAAGAAGCGTTCGAGCTTCTGCGCGGCGCCGAGCAGTTGGTGGGAACCGGTGAACAAAAGCTTAAAAAGAAGCTCCCCGACCTGCGTTTCCGTATCAACAAAGAACGGTTACAGATGTACATCAACACTAAAAACCCCGCCCGCGCCAAAGAACAGTTGAACAAGCTGGAAGAGACCGCCAAAGCAGCCGGGAATGATTCTTTAAGCAATGATTTCCTGTACACCCAAGCCGATTATTACTATACTTTCGGCATGAACTCACAGGGAGATACGGCCTTCAAGAAGCTGATAGAGCAATACAAGCGGCAAAAGAATTACGCCAAAGTAGACGAATGTTACAAGACCCTCATAAGCATTGCCCGCAAAGCGAACAATGCGGGGCTGGTAGCGCGTACCTACGACAAATATATCATCTGGACAGATTCCGTTAAGGCGCTTACCGCACAAGACGAGCTGAATATAGTGAAAAAGAAATATGATGAAAGTCTGGCCACCATTCAGGAGAAAGACGATTCCCTTTCCGTCAAGCAATATATCATCATCGGCCTCTGCATCCTGGCAGCCATTTTAGCTGCGGCATTAGCGATAGGAGCCGTCATATTATTACGCTTCATCATGCTGACACGCAAACAAAAGAAAGCCATCAGCATCGCCAACGAGCACAATGAGCTAAAGACCGAATTCATTCAGAATATCTCCTCCCAAATGGAGCCTACTTTGGATACCCTCGACCCGAAGCTGCCCGGTGTACAAGCGTTGCGTGCTTTCTCCGGTCACATTCAAGAGCTGTCCGAACTGGAGAACAGCCTGTCGGAGCCTTACGAAGTACAGGAGAAAAATATCTCGACTTTCTGCGAAAGCGTCATGGACAAAGTAAGGGGCAAGGTACAAGAAGACGTCACCCTCACCGTCAACGCTCCCAAACTGAATGTGAAAATTAACCCGGAACACTTGGAACGCATTTTGCTACATTTATTGGAGAACGCCGCCGAATATACTCCCGCAGGCGGAAAAATATGGTTGGATTTCAAGAAACGCGGCGCCCATACGCATCAGTTCATTATCAGCGATACGGGTTGCGGCATCCCCGAAGAACAACGGGAAGACATATTCAAACCCTTTACCGAAGTAAAAGACCTGACAAAGGGCGATGGCTTGGGATTGCCCATCTGTTCATTGATTGCCGCCAAAATGAATGGCAGCCTGACACTGGACGGCAGCTACACAAAAGGGGCACGGTTTGTATTGGAACTACACGCTTAGGCAGTTGAAAGTTGGGAGTTGAAAGTTGGCTGCGCTATTATGCTGCATGGCAACTCTCAACTCCCAACTTTCAATTATCTCAACGCTTCCACCTCTTCCGGTGTCAACGGAATCTTTTTGCCTAAGCGACGTGCACCGGTTTCCGTTATCAGATAATCTTCTTCATTGCGGATGCCGCCGAAGTTGCGGTATTCTTCCACTTTATCATAGTTAATGAAGTCCTTAAACTTCTTCTCACCTTTCCACAGGTCTATCAGTTCAGGAATAAAGTAAATGCCCGGTTCAACGGTATGTACAAAGCCCGGTTCCAGAGGAATGGCAAGACGCTGGCTCTTACGGCCGAACTGCGTACTCTTGGGCTGACCGTTGTAACCCACCCAAATCTCTCCGAGGTTTTCCATATCATGCACATCCAGCCCCATCATATGTCCCAATCCATGAGGATAGAACAAGGCATGCGCGCCTTCGCGCACGGCATCTTCGGCATTACCTTTCATCAGGCCGAGGCTTTTCATGCCCTCTACCATAACACGGGCGGAAAGGTCATAAACATCCATATAAGGAATACCCGGACGAAGCGCCTTGACAGACTCCAGATGCATCGCATTCTGAATCTCGTAAACGGCTCGCTGGCGAGAGGTAAATGTTTTATCGGCAGGAATCGTGGAAGACATATCACCCGCATAGCCCGACTCAACTTCCGCACCGGCATCAATCAGGAATAAATCTCCCGGCTTCACTCTATTGCCATGGTAATGATTGTGCAAAGTCTGCCCGTTGACCGTAGCAATCGTCGCAAAAGAAAGCTCGCAATTATTGGACTCGGCCACCCGGTTCATCTCCGCTACGACTTCGTATTCGTACATGCCCGGACGGAGTACTTTCATTGCCGTAATATGCATATCGGCCGTCACATTACACGCCTTTTCTATTTCTTCTATTTCTTCAGCGGACTTATAGCTGCGCTGCGCCACAATCGCGCGGATAAAAGGGACAGAACCTTCCTGACGTGCAGGCGGAATGCCCAGCCAGTCCATCAGTTTCAACTTATGTTCCGCCCGGTAAGGGGGGAGATAATGCACGGTCTGTCCTTTGCGCACCGCTTTGTGAAGATAGTCCGCGATGTCGGAAGAAGGCATCACATCCGTTATGCCCACACGCTCACTTTTCTCTTTCAGGGTAGGCTGGGTGCCCATCCAGACGATATGGTCAATCGTGAGCTCATCTCCAAATATAATCTCCTTGTCCCCGTCAAGGTCGATAATCGCCGACAAACCGGCAAACGACAAGCCGAAATAATATAAAAATGTAGAATCCTGGCGATAACGGAAGGTATTATCTTCATAATGCAGTCCCTGCTCGTCATTACCTAAGAACAGCAACACTCCTGAGCCTATGTTTTTCTTCAGCAGGGCCCGACGCTGTATATACGTTTCTTTAGCAAACATGATATTCCGTAATTTTAATAGTTATACCACAAAGATAAGAAGAAAATTTGAAAGGATAAGATAAAACCCGAACATGTATGAAGAAGAACCATTCAGTAGCCGAACCCGTGTCCAATGCCCTACCCCTGTCTTCCCTATGGTAAGATAGTATTAAAAGGCTTATAATATAGTATTGAAAGGCTTTTAATATCATATTATAAGCCTTTTAATACTATCTCACCCGTGAAGCGACCTCTACTCATACAGTGCAAAACACAACCAAGCTGCGTCTTTCTTGTTAAATATAATAAGAGAAGATTTCTCGTTCCCGAACTATTCACTATTTTTGCAAAAAGTGCGAAGATAAAACTTATCTTTGCAGCGAGTAAATAAAGTAAAGTATGGCACAAGGTTCCCGACAGATACAGACCCAAGCGCAACAGCAGATACAGACGCTATCACCACAACAGATTCTGGTGGTAAAGCTGTTGGAGCTTCCGGCAATAGAGCTGGAAGACCGTGTACGTGCCGAACTTCTGGAAAACCCTGCACTGGAAGAGGGAAAGGATGATGCCGCCAGTGATGAATATTCCGATACTTCCGACGCAGACTCCAACGCAGAAGACGGCGGAGACACCGATTATGATTCTTTAAGCGACTATCTCAACGAAGACGACATACCCGACTATAAATTGCAGGAAAACAACCGAAGCAAAGGAGAGCAAGCCGAAGAGATTCCTTTCTCCGACGCTACTTCTTTCTATGAAACCCTGAAAGAGCAGCTGGGTGAACGCAACCTCACCGAGCACCAGCGTGAATTGGCCGAATATCTTATCGGCTCATTGGACGACGACGGCCTGTTGCGCAAGTCTTTGGAAAGTATCAGCGACGAGCTTGCCATTTATGCAGGCATCGAAGCTACCACCGAAGAACTGGAAGAAGTATTAAAAATCATTCAGGACTTCGACCCCGCCGGATTGGGAGCCCGCGATTTGCAGGAGTGTCTCCTCATCCAGATACGGCGCAAGATAGAGCAGCAACATTTCACACCCAATCCGCTGCTTTATATCGAAGAAGCCATTATCGCCGAATGTTACGAAGAGTTCACCCGCAAGCACTGGGACAAAATACAGCAGAAACTCGGATTGGAAGAAGAAGCCTTTCAGCAAGCCATCAAAGAAATCTGCAAACTGAACCCACGTCCGGGCGCATCATTAGGTGAAGCCATCGGCAAAAACCTGCAACAAATCGTGCCGGACTTTATTGTGGATACCTATGACGACGGCACAATCAACCTGTCGCTCAACAACCGGAATGTTCCCGAACTGCGTATGAGCCGCGATTTCACCGAAATGGTAGAGGAACATACCAAAAACAAGGCGAACCAGTCTAAAGAATCCAAAGAAGCCATGATGTTTCTGAAACAGAAAATGGATGCGGCACAGGGGTTTATCGATGCCGTCAAACAACGTCAGAACACCTTGATGACTACCATGCAGGCCATCATCGACCTGCAACGTCCTTTCTTTTTGGACGGTGACGAGTCACTGCTTCGCCCCATGATACTGAAAGATGTGGCCGAACGTACGGGACTCGATATTTCAACAATCTCCCGCGTCAGCAACAGTAAATATGTACAGACCAACTACGGCATCTATCCGCTGAAGTTCTTCTTCAACGACGGATATGTTACGGAAGACGGCGAAGAGATGTCCGTACGGGAAATACGGAAAATCCTTAAGGAATGCATTGACAACGAGAATAAGAAGAAGCCTTATACCGATGACGAACTGACCGAAATCCTGAAAGAAAAAGGATACCCGATTGCCCGCCGTACCGTAGCCAAATACCGCCAGCAATTGAATATTCCGGTAGCAAGGCTGAGAAAGTAGAAACAAAAGATGATAAAGTGACGGAGTGATAATGCAAAAATAAAGAAATGGCCGTAGAACAACATATTATAACTGACAAGACCCTTATCAGGACAGCCAAGGTAATTTCGGTGATGTTCACACCGTTTTCCATACCTTTCATGGCGTTCCTGATTCTATTCGTATTCTCGTACCTGCGAATCATGCCCCTGCAATACAAACTGATTGTACTGGGAGTGGTGTATTGCTTTACAATCCTTATGCCTACTCTTACCATCTTCCTCTTTCGTAAAATCAACGGGTTCAGTCCCGAAGACCTGACGGAGCGGAAACGAAGATACATACCTTTCATTCTGACCATTACCTCCTATGTATTCTGCCTGCTCATGATGCACCGGTTGAATATTCCCTGGTACATGACGGGAATTATTCTTGCCGCCCTCATCATGATGATTATCTGCGTGATTGTCAATTTGAAATGGAAACTCAGCGAACACATGGCCGGCGCCGGCGCCATAATAGGCGGCCTGGTTGCTTTCAGCGCCCTATTCGGGTATAATCCGATAAGCTGGCTATGCATATTCATTCTTATTGCAGGCGTATTGGGTACGGCACGAATTATCTTGCAGCACCATACGCTTGGCGAGGTAATGGGTGGGTTTGCCGTAGGATTGATTTGCTCCTTGTTGGTGCTGCATCCGCTCAGCAAACTAGTATTTCGCCTGTTCAGCATATTCTTATTTTAAATATTAACGCTTAAAACTAACGATTATGAATTTTCCTAATGATGTAAAGTACACGAAAGAACATGAATGGATTCGCCTGGAAGGCGATGTAGCCTATGTAGGAATTACCGATTACGCCCAGGAACAATTGGGAGACATCGTATTTGTCGATATTCAAACGGTAGGTGAAACATTGGCCGCCGACGAAGTATTCGGTACCATCGAAGTAGTGAAAACCATTTCCGACCTTTTCTTGCCTGTTGCAGGAGAAGTACTGGAACAAAATGAGACTTTGGAAGAGCAGCCCGAACTGGTTAATAAAGACCCTTACGGCGAAGGCTGGCTCATTAAAATCAAACCTGCCGCCGATGCGGATTTCGACAGTCTGCTGGACGCAGAAGCATACAAAGCATTAATTAACGATTAGGAATTAGGGATTAGCGATTGATGAGGAAAGGCTTCAAAACAAATCATCAACGCCCATCATTCCCCCTAATCACCAATCACTAACCCCTAACCCCTAATCACTAATCACTTATAACTTATAACTAAATAATATGTCTCCAATTGTAAGTATCATCATGGGCAGTACCTCCGACCTTCCTGTCATGGAAAAGGCCGCGCAACTGCTCAATGATTTACATGTACCGTTCGAAATGAACGCTCTCTCCGCTCACCGTACTCCGGAAGCCGTAGAAGAATTTGCCAAAGGCGCCCGTAAACGCGGTATCAAAGTAATCATCGCCGCAGCCGGTATGGCTGCCGCCCTGCCCGGTGTCATTGCAGCCAATACAACGCTGCCTGTAATCGGCGTACCCGTAAAGGGTTCCGTGCTTGATGGCGTAGATGCGCTTTATTCCATCATTCAGATGCCTCCGGGTATCCCCGTAGCCACCGTAGCCATCAATGGAGCAATGAATGCCGCCATTCTCGCCGTACAAATGCTCGCATTAAGCGATACCGGACTGGCAGAAGCCTTTACCGCTTACAAAGAAGGTCTGAAAAAGAAAATCGTGAAAGCGAACGAAGACCTGAAAGAAGTGAAATACGAGTATAAAGTAAACTAATCACTAAACACCAACAACGTGGATATATTCAATTATTCCCGACGAGAAACATCAGAAGTGAATATCGGAGCCACCCCTATGGGCGGCTCCAATCCTATCCGCATACAAAGCATGACCAACACGTCCACGCAGGATACCGATGCGTGTGTGGCGCAGGCCAAGCGTATTGTGGATGCCGGTGGAGAATACGTACGTCTCACCACCCAGGGCATCAAGGAAGCGGAAAACCTGATGAACATCAATGCCGCCCTGCGCCGGGACGGTTATATGGTGCCGCTCGTAGCCGATGTTCATTTCAATCCGAAAGTGGCAGACGTCGCAGCGCAATATGCGGAGAAAGTCCGTATCAATCCGGGTAACTACGTAGATGCCGCGCGTACCTTCAAACATCTGGAATATACCGATGAAGAATATGCGCAGGAAGTCCGAAAGATACGCGACCGTTTCGTTCCGTTTCTGAACATCTGTAAAGCCAATCATACCGCTATCCGTATCGGCGTAAACCACGGGTCGTTATCCGACCGCATCATGTCACGTTACGGCGACACCCCTGAAGGCATGGTAGAATCGTGCATGGAATTTCTGCGAATCTGTGTCGCGGAAGAATTCACGGATGTCGTTATCTCCATCAAAGCATCCAACACCGTAATCATGGTAAAAACCGTGCGTTTGCTTGCCGACATAATGGAAAAAGAAGGAATGCACTTTCCCTTGCATCTCGGTGTGACGGAAGCCGGAGACGGCGAGGACGGGCGCATCAAGTCCGCCTTAGGCATAGGCGCTTTATTGGCAGACGGATTGGGCGATACCATCCGCGTATCTTTAAGCGAAGCTCCCGAAGCGGAAATCCCTGTCGCCCGAAAGTTAGCGGATTATATCGCACAACATCATGACCATCCGTATATACCGGGCGCGGCAGCTCCTGATTTCAATTATCTCTCTCCCGACCGAAGAGCCACGGCAGCCGTGCACAATATAGGCGGAGAAAACCTCCCCGTGGTTATTGCGGCACGCCTGGATGGAAATATGGATTTTAATCCGCAGTTCATGCCCGATTATGTATACGTCGGTCGTCAGCTGCCCGAACATCCCGCTGAAGGCGTACAATACATCATCGATGCCGACCTTTGGGAAGGACAAACCAATGTATGGCCTGCCTTCAAAGGAGAACAGCTGCCGTTTATCAGCGGATGCAACGCATCGCTGAAATTTCTGTTTGTCACCTACATGGGACTGAATGACGAAGTGATTGCCGGCCTGAAATACCATCCGGAAGTAGTGTTGGTGGCACAAAGCAACCACCCCAACAGATTGGGTGAATATCGCGGTTTAGCGCACCAGCTGATGAATGAAGGATTAAAGAATCCTCTTGTATTCTTCCAACATTACGCTGAAACGGAAACGGAAGACCTGCAAATCAAATCGGCCGCAGATATGGGAGCGCTTATTATCGACGGATTATGCGACGGTATTTTCCTTTTCAACCAAAGCGGCGAAAAGGGTGATAAAGCGATAAGCGATAAAGTGACAGATGCCACAGCTTTCGGTATTCTGCAGGCAGGACGCATCCGTACCAGTAAAACCGAGTACATTTCCTGTCCGGGCTGCGGTCGTACGCTCTATGACCTTGAGAGTACCATCGCCCGTATCAAACAAGCGACATCGCATCTGAAAGGGCTTAAAATCGGTATTATGGGTTGTATTGTCAATGGTCCCGGTGAAATGGCCGATGCCGACTACGGATACGTAGGCGCAGGACGAGGCAAAATCAGCTTATACAAAAAGAAAGAATGCATCGAGAAAAACATTCCCGAAGAGGAAGCGGTAGAAAAGCTAATCGAGCTAATCAAGAGAAACGGGGATTATATTGAAAAGTAATATTTCCTCTCAGACAGTAAAGGTGCGCCAGGAGTTATGATTCTGACGCACCTTTATTCTTAATATCTAAAGCTAAGGAATATACGGAAAGATTTTGATTTCATTTTCCACTTATCGCTTTGAATCACATCATCAAAAGCAGGATCTTCATAATCTATGCCTTCATCATCAAAGGAAAGTCCGTTATAAGTAGCTTTCTTTGCCCAACGATGTTCTATACCGAATGAGATAGCCTTATACGCAACAGACGCTCCAAACGCGAAATTGGAAACATATCCATGTCCGAAACTATCGTCAATCACCAACATGGAATAGGTAGGTACATAATGGAAATATGCGGCAACCTTTAAATCACCTATCGGATTGACCGTGATAGAAGGACCTACGTGCATAGACGCGTCTATCTGATGAATACCCAGGTCAATATCTTCTTCATCGTCATAGTCATAACCTCCATAATCGCCATAAGCGCGTGTGTAGGCTCCATCATTTGCATACGCATCCGGTTCGGAATACTTGGCATAAGAAATATCAAACCAAGTAGCATCGATACCGAACTTTATCATATTCAGCAGCGGCTTCTTATGCAGGTAATACGTTTTTCCAAAAGCCAGAGAAACGCCGAAATCGCTTTTCCATTCCGCTTCGGCATCTACTTTATCTGTCAAAGTCTGGTTTGTGATATAACCGATATTAAAATACTTGGCTCTTTTTTTCCATATTCTCTCATTACGTGCCGCATCTTCGGTTTTCTTCACTCTGCCGGAGAGTTCGTTTACCACTTGCAGTAAAGAATCCTCTCTTTGAGAAGATTGGGTTTCGGAATTAGTTTCTTGAGCAAAAACGCTTTGTCCTGTCAAAATCACGGTTGACAGCACCAACCAAAATAGTTTTTTCATCATAACTTGTCTGTGTTTTGCTTATGGTTCCTTCGTTCAGCATACCAGTAATCTTAGGAAAGCGCAGGAACACTAAAGGAAACTCCCTTTAACGCTTATTCGTTTTATTTTTACAAAAATAAAGGATTGCACACATACGCACAACGGGACAAAAACGAGATAGAAACTAAAAAACCGAAATAGCGAACTATTTCGGTTAAAATAAGGATTATGATGATGTTTTTTTATTTTCCCTTTTTGCTCTCGTCCGGCTTAACCGGCGGGACACTGAGCATTTCTTTATATTTTTCCGGAGCGGTCAATATTCCGACGGCCTCCTTCAAGTCCTTATCATCTTTCAACTGTTGGATGATACTTCCCCGCTGATAGTAATAACGTTTGATAATTTCCACCGCAATCATCTCCTTTATATCCTTTGAGAAATGATCAAGATCACGGTCCAAGTTATGAGACAGTTTCTTCTCCAAAGCCTTGAATTCATCCGACGCATCCGTCAGGTATCCCTCAAACTCCGCCATTTCTTTCAAGTTCTTCAAAATCTTCTCGGTCTGCTGGTCGTACTTGAAATCAGCTTTCTGTACCATCGCCTTGAAGTCGGCATAGTCGGCATCCGTTATCTTAAAATCTTTAGGAGCCGGAATTGTCGGATGCTTCAAACAGTATTCCGTAGCATAATTAAATATCAAGTTGTCATTCACCAAATAAAACAAGATATTAGGCAATCTATCCTGCTTGACGGTAATATCGGGAGTAACCCCGCCGCCGTCACGCACCTCACGTCCGGCAGCAGTGTGGAATACGGTAGTCAGGCTATCCAGAATACGCCCCACGCTGCCGTCCTCATTACGGTGTTTATAGTCGATAGCCTGCACACAACGCCCGCTCGGAATATAGTATTTGGAAGTCGTCAGCTTCATTGTACCTCCATAAGGCAGCGGACGAGTGGTCTGCACAAGCCCTTTTCCGAACGTACGGTTACCCACCACCACTGCACGGTCGTAATCCTGCAATGCGCCTGCCAAGATTTCCGACGCGGACGCCGTAGCGCTATTCACCAGCACAGCCAGCGGGATTTCCAAATCCAGCGGCTCGCGCAACGTCTTGTACGTATTGCTTGCCTGCTTGGTCTTTCCTTTCGTCGTCACCAGCGTTTTGCCGCGCGGCAGAAAGAAGTTGGCTATTTCCACAGCTTCGTCCAACAAGCCGCCGCCGTTATTACGCAGGTCGATAACCAAAGAAGTTATTCCCTGTTTTTTCAAATCGAGAAATGCCTGTTTGAACTCTTTGGAAGGATTACCGGAGAAAGTGCTCAAATTGATATAACCGATATTGTTATCCAGCATTGCATAATACGGAATAAAAGGCAACTGGATAGAACGGCGAACAATATCGAATTCCAACGGCTGCTCCGTTCCAGGGCGTTGTACCTTCAATTTGAAACTTGTACCTACCTGCCCGCGAAGCATTTCGCTTACTTCCTGATTATTCTTTCCCGCAAGGTCTTTACCGTCTATTTCCAGAAGAATATCACCGGCTTTCAAACCCACGGTAGCCGCCGGCATATTTTCATAAGGCTCGGCTATCATGGAACGTTTCAGCTTGGTATTCCAAGTTATGATAGAGCCGATACCGCCATACGTATTCTTCAACATTTGTTCCAGTTCGCTCTGGTCGTCTTCCGGAAAATATTGCGTATAAGGGTCGAGTGAATACAACATGGACTCGATACCGGTACGAATAGTCTTGTTCGGGTCTATCGTATCCACATAGAACATATCCAACTCTTTCACAATAGAATTGAATATATCCAAATTTTTTGCCACCTGAAAACTACGGCTGTCTCCACTCTTAAATCCGAAAAAGAAGCTTGTACCTACTACCGACAATAGGACAGCTATCCAACGTATCTTTAAATATTTCATAATATCCTAATTTATCATTATTATATCTTCCTTTATCTTCTCCCACTTTGAATCCGGCAGTTCCGTTCCAATCACCTGTATTACCTCACCCGACAGAATAGACCCTATCTTTCCGCACTTCTCCAAAGAATATCCGCAGGTCAGTCCGTAAAGAAAACCAGCTGCAAAAAAATCTCCGGCACCGGTAGTGTCAACCACCTTTGCCACCGGTACAGCCTCAACACGTACTTCCTCCGTCCCTTTACGAATCAGCGAGCCGCGTGCTCCCACCTTTACAATGGCAATACTACACATTTTAGCGATAACATCCAACGCCTCCTCGGGTTCTTTACCGGTAAACGCTTTCGCCTCTTCTTCATTGGCAAAGACAATATCCACATATTTATTTACCAACAGAGAGAAAAATTCATGATCACCCGCCACAATATTATAGCTTGCCATATCCAGGCAAACCTGCAGACCGGCCTCTTTGGCCAGTTCGATGGCACGAAGAATCATATCGTGTTCCTGTACCAAATAGCCTTCTATAAACAGGTAAGTATATCCTTTGAACATCTCCAGCGACAAATCTTCCGCTTTCAATGTAGACGCCGCCCCCAGATATGTACCGAAAGTACGCTCCCCGTCCGGAGATATAAAAGTAGAGGCTACCCCCGAAGGCAGGGTATCGGAAAGTAACAAATTAGCTTCCGTTCCGCGTTTTAACAAACTTTCCCGATAAAAGTTACCATAAGAATCATTATTTACCTTTCCGATAAATCCGGTACCCGCTCCAAGCTGCGCCATACCTCGAATGGCATTCCCCGCAGAGCCACCGGTCGCCAAATGAGTCTTCACCCGGCTAAAGTATTTATTGATTTTCAGCAATTTATCTTCACCAATCAGAGTCATACTACCCTTAGGCAACTCCATTTCCGCTAAGATTTCATCACTGTCAAGGGTTGCTAACACATCAACCAATGCGTTTCCCAATCCAATTATTTTGTCCATTCCTGATATTTTTTTTGCAAAGATATTGCATATTTCAAAATATCCTATTACTTTTGCAGCGCATTTGAGAAAAAACAACATTCTTCCTTAGCTCAGTCGGTTA